>NZ_CP095740.1:333750-667500 GCF_023078455.1 Luteibacter aegosomatis
CAACTCGATGCGCGCGCTGGTGAAGTATTTCGACGGTATCTCCGACGACGACATCGCCGAGCTCAACATCCCCAACGGCATCCCGCTGGTGTACGAATTCGACGCGGACCTGAAGGCGGTCAAGCACTATTACCTGGGCGACCAGGCCGAGATCGAGGCGAAGATGGCCGCCGTCGCCAACCAGGGCAAGGCCAAGGCCTGATCCGCCGCCTGACAGTCGTCACCCGCAACGGGTGGCGACCGGCCCTCGCGGGGACGGGCGCCGCCCGCTACCTTGGCCTCCATCCCGACACGCGAGAGTTTCGCCATGCTTGCCCAGGCCATCCCGTCGCCCGCTTCGCTCTACACCCCGATCGCCGTCGGCGCCCTGATGCTGTTCGTCATCTACCGGCGCGTGCGCCGCAGTTTCGGTCGCCAGCCGATCCATACGAAGCGGATGACCGTGAGGGTGGCGATCTTCGCCGTGGTGCTGGCCCTGTCCATGCTTTCGGGGCTCCAGGACGTGCGCCTGGCCGAGGGCGTGCTGGCCGGCGGCGTGGCGGGCGCGGTACTGGCCTTGCTGGTGGGGTTGAAGTTCACCCGCTTCGAGATCGGTGGGGAAGGGCAGGACGTCTACATTCCCAACCCCTGGGTGGGCGCGGCACTGACGGCCTTGCTGCTCGGCCGCCTGGCCTGGCGTTTCCTCGTGCTGGCGCCCATGTTCGGCGGCGGTGCCGCTGCCGAACATGCCCCGGCGCCGGGTAACAGCCCGCTGACGATGACCGTGGTGGGCCTCACGCTGGGTTATTACATGGTCTATTACGCGGGCATCCTGCTGCACCATCGCCGCTTCAAGCGGCAGGCCCAGCTGGCGTAAGCCCGTCAGAGGGCGTCGTTGTCCAGCTCGCCCGTACGGATGCGGATCACCTGGTCGAGCGGGCTGACGAAGATCTTGCCGTCGCCGATCTTGCCCGTGCGGGCGGCCTGCTGGATAGCCTCGATCACCCGTTCGACCTGGTCGTCGGCCACGGCCACCTCCAGCTTGATCTTGGGCAGGAAGTCGACCACGTACTCGGCGCCCCGGTAGAGCTCGGTATGCCCCTTCTGGCGGCCGAACCCCTTCACCTCGGTCACCGTGACTCCCTGGACGCCCACGTCGGCGAGGGCCTCTCGGACGTCGTCCAGCTTGAACGGCTTGATGATGGCGACCACCAGCTTCATGTAGGGCTCCTTCGGGCACGGCGGGCATCGCCGCGCGGGTCGACCATTGTGCCACCCGGGCCGACAGCCGTCTGCCCGGTAGTGGTCCTAAAGTGGTTGTAGGAAAAACCCTACAAGCTCTGTGGGCGTACGCCTATAGCGCCTACAATTGCATCACTTAGAATTCATTCCACGACATCGAGGTGCGCAAGATGGATGTGCAGGGTATCGATCAACTCGCACAGAGATTGGCATCGTTGGTTCCGCCAGGGTTGGCGCAAGCGCGTGAGGATCTGCACGCCAACTTCAAAGACATTCTGGCGCAAGGACTACGCCGCCTCGATCTCGTAACCCGCGAGGAATTCGACGTCCAGAGCCAGCTCTTGGCCAGGACGCGCGAAAGGCTCGAAAGTTTGGAAAAGCGCATCGCCGACCTCGAAATCAGCGCTGCGCACCGCGGCCAATAGGACGGCCGCACATCCCGGGACCGTCCCCGATCCGTCACCCTCACCCCGAGAGCGGTCGGGGGCGGTTATTTTTGCAGCCGGCGCAAGGAGCGCGTATGCGAACAAGATCCTGGCAGGATCGCCGACGTTCGCTTAACGGCGACATCCGTTACCGGTTACGATATTGCCTCCCATGAGTCTCGCGGTCACTCTCTCGCGAGCCCAGGAAGGTGTCGCCGCGCCGCAGGTCGTGGTCGAAGTCCATCTCTCCGGCGGCTTGCCCAGCACCTCCATCGTCGGGTTGCCCGAGGCGGCCGTGCGTGAAGCGCGCGACCGCGTGAGGGTGGCCATCCAGAGCACCGCCTTCGAATACCCCAACCGCCGGGTCACGGTGAATCTCGCTCCGGCCGAGTTGCCCAAGGACGGCGGTCGCTTCGACCTCGCCATCGCCTTGGGCATCCTGGCCGCCGGTGCCCAGGTGCCCAGGGAACGCCTGGACGACTGCGAATTCCTCGGCGAGCTGGCCCTGTCGGGCGAGTTGCGCGCCGTGCCCGGCATCCTGCCCGCGCTGATCCGTGCCCGCCGCTGCGGCCGTCGCGTGGTGGTGCCACGCGCCAACGCCGCCGAAGCCGCGCTCATCGGCGAAGCCGACGTGCTCCTGGCCGACAGCCTTGCCGACGTATGCGCCTGGTTGCGCGGGCAGGGCGAGCTGGACATCCCGCCGTCGTCCACCGATTTCTACGACCTGCCGCAGGGCGGCCCGGACATGGGCGACATCCGTGGCCAGCACCAGGCCCGTCGCGCCCTCGAGATCGCCGCCGCCGGCGGCCACCACCTGCTCATGATCGGCCCGCCCGGCACCGGCAAGACGATGCTGGCCGAACGCCTGCCGGGCATCCTGCCGTCGATGACCGAAACCGAGGCGCTGGAGAGCTGCGCCATCCGTTCGTTGGCCGGCGAAACCATCGATCCCGACGGCTGGCGCCGAAGGCCGTTTCGCGCGCCGCACCACACGGCGTCCGGCGCCGCATTGGTCGGCGGCGGTTCCACGCCGCGTCCCGGCGAGATTTCGCTGGCCCACAACGGCGTGCTCTTCCTCGACGAACTGCCCGAGTTTCCCCGTCACGTGCTCGACGTGCTGCGCGAACCGCTCGAGTCCGGCCAGATCGTGATCTCCCGCGCCGCGCGTCAATCGACGTTCCCCGCCGAATTCCAGCTCGTTGCCGCGATGAACCCGTGTCCCTGCGGTTATTCGGGCGATCCGCAACACGCATGCCGCTGCACGCCCGACCAGGTGCAGCGTTATCGCTCCCGCATCTCCGGCCCGCTGCTCGACCGCATCGACCTTTGCGTGGAAGTGCCGCGCGTACCCATTTCCGCGCTGCTCGCCGCCGCATCGCCGTTCGACGAGGACAGCGCGACGGTGCGCGCCCGCGTCGTCAACGCACGCGAAAAAGCCCTTCTGCGCGCTGGCCAGAGCAACGCCGAACTCAGCGTCGTGAACCTCGAACGCGACTGCGCGCTGCCGCCATCCGAGAAGACCTGGCTGGAAGCCGCCCTCGACAAGCTCGGCGCCTCCGCGCGCGCTTATCACCGCATCCTGCGCGTGGCTCGCACCATCGCCGACCTCGAAGGGGGCGCGGGTTGCGTGGAGCAACAACATCTCGCCGAGGCATTGCACTACCGACGCTTCTAAGTCGTCATCGGCACGTTCCATCTCCCTCACGTTGCTCCCGCGAAAGCGGGAGCCCAGCGCCTCGCGACATTAGGGTCTCGCCACCGAACCCGACGGCACTTCGGGGCCGCCCGGCGCATGACGACCCTCCTGTCCTGTGCCGACTGCGTTACGAGCCGTCCTCGAAGGAAATTGCGGCATATTGCGAGTGTTTCGCCTCTTCGATACCGTCCCGGCGTTCGCCGTCAGAGGGGCGGCGCACGGGCGCGGCCGCGGTGACAGGGGGAAATGGATATGGCTAAGCATTCGAAAGGGCGTCGTGTCGCTACGCTCAAGTTGATCTGTTCGTCTTTCCTGTTGGCAGCATCCAGTTCTGCGCCGATCGAAGTCACTGCGCAGACAGGTCCGGGGGGTGAGATCGCACACTCCGGTCTGATGCCCGGCGATCTCGTGCGTATTTATGAAGCGGCGTTCCAGAGCCGGAACTTCGTCATAGCGAGTAGCGACGAATCGACGGCACCCGACGGCATGTGGACCGCGACGCGCAAGTTCACCTTTACCCGCGTTGGACAGGATGGCGCTGAGGTGGTCGAACTTCGGTTCACCGGCAAAGCCGGCGAAGCGTGCTCACCGTGCCTTGTTTCGCGTCAGTCATGGCGGCCCGGCGGCATTCCCGGATCACAGGCATGGACCGAACGTTATGAGCAACTGGCGACCCTGGAAGCTTCCGCGCTAAACACCGTCAAGGTAAGCCTGGGCAGGAGCCTGCCCGCCGTCTCGCCGACAGCGCCGCCAACCGCCGCGCTAGGGCTACCATAACGCCAAGTCCCCGTTGCACGGTGCCTCATCCGCTAGCCGGCGTGAAGTTATCCAGGACTTCACCGCTTGCATCGTTATCGGTGCCCTGAAGGCACCTGCCGGGCTCGCCGTCGCACACGGGAATGACCCGGCCCGATGGCGGGGGGTGAAGCGCCTTGCCGCAAATCCAGAGGAGCTGCTCGGATACGTGGTAGTCGCTCCGCGAAATCCGTCCCCCTCGCGGGTGAAACTTATTTCATGTACTCACGGGTTGACAAATAGGAAGGCCGGGCGGAGAATTCTGTACCAGGCGGTTTGCTAAAGGGCTGCCTGCCCCGCTCCGGTGCTGGATACCCCTCCCTCCCCCCGCTCCAGCACCGGGGCCCGGCCTTGAACTGACTCCACATTTCTTATTGACGGCCGGCGCATCCTTGCGTGGGTCGTTTTTTTTAGGCCGCCGAGGCCGGATGGAACTGGGCCTCCTCCGTCGAGCCGCTGAGGGCCGACAGGGAGCTGAGGGAGCCGGCGATGACCTGGTTCACGGCGTCGAAATAGCCGGTGCCCACCTCGCGCTGGTGCTTCACGGCCGTGTAGCCGTCTTTTTCCGCCGCGAATTCAGCCTCCTGCAGTTCCACGTAGGCCGCCATCTGGCGGTCGCGGTAGCCGCGGGCGAGCTGGAACATCGAGTGGTTGAGGGCGTGGAAGCCGGCCAGGGTGATGAACTGGAAGGCGTAACCCATGTCGCCCAGGCGCTTCTGGAAATCGGCGATGGTGGTTTCGTCCAGGTGCTTCTTCCAGTTGAAGCTGGGTGAACAGTTGTAGGCGAGCTTCTTGCCGGGGAAGGATGCGTGGATCGCTTCGGCGAAGCGGCGCGCCTGTTCGAGATCCGGCGTGGACGTCTCGCACCAGATCAGGTCCGCGTAGGGTGCATACGCGAGGCCGCGCGCGATGGCCTGCTCGATGCCCTCGCGGCTTTCGTGGAAGCCTTCCACGGTGCGTCCGCCCGTGAGGAACGGCTTGTCGTGCTCGTCGATGTCCGAGGTGACGAGCCCCGCGCCCATCGCGTCGGTGCGCGCGACGATGAGCGTGGGCACGCCCGCCACGTCGGCGGCCAGGCGGGCGGCGATGAGTTTCTGCACGGCTTCCTGCGTCGGTACCAGCACCTTGCCGCCCATGTGGCCGCATTTCTTCGCGCTGGCGAGTTGGTCTTCGAAGTGCACGCCCGCGGCGCCCGCCTCGATCATGTGGGTCATGAGTTCGTAGGCGTTGAGCACGCCGCCGAAACCGGCCTCCGCGTCGGCGACGATGGGCACGAGCCAGTCGCGATCGTCCTTGCCTTCCGCGTGATGGATCTGGTCGGCGCGCAGCAGCGTGTTGTTGATCCGGCGCACGACGTTGGGTACGGCATCCACGGGGTACAGCGACTGGTCGGGGTACATGGTGCCGGCGGTGTTCGCGTCGGCGGCCACTTGCCATCCGGAAAGGTAGATCGCTTCGAGACCGGCCTTCACCTGTTGCATCGCCTGGTTGCCGGTGAGCGCACCGAGGGCGTTCACGTAGGGCTTGTCGTGGATGGCGCGCCATAGACGCTCGGCGCCACGGCGAGCGAGCGTGTGTTCTACCTGCACGGTGCCGCGCAGGCGGACGACGTCGTCGGCGGTGTAGGGTCGCTCGATGCCGGACCAGCGTTCGTTGGTCGCCCAGTCCATCGCGATCTGCTTGGCGGTATGCATGTTCATCTTAGTCTCCTTCGATCAGGACAGGCGTTCGTAGGCGGGGAGGGTGAGGAAATCGCGGAGCGTGTCGGCATGCGTGAGCGTGCGGATCAGCTCAGCGGCCTCGTCGGCGCGCGAGGCCCCGGGCAGATCGGACTCGCGCAGCCGGTGGCAGTGCGATGCCAGCGCGTGGTCGAACAGCGCGAAGGTGATCGGCGCGTGGTCGCTGAATTCCACGGGACCGTGGTGCAGCCATTGCCATAGCTGGGCGCGTGCGATTTCCGCGGTCGCCGCATCCTCCATGAGGTGGTGGATCGGCACGCAGCCGAGTCCGTCCAGCCATGCGGCCGTGTAACGCAGGCAGACCTCCACGTTGTTGTCGAAGCCGGTGCGCGTTACGGTGCCGGGCGCGGGACGGATCAACTCGTCGCGCGTCACCTCGACGTCGTCGCGGCGCACGTGCAACTGGTTCGGCGTGGGCATGTGCGCATCGAAGATCGCCTGCGCGACGGGTACCAGCGCGGGGTGCGCCACCCACGTGCCATCGTGCCCGGCGGTGACTTCGCGCCACTTGTCCGCGCGCACTTTCGCCATCGCCGCTTCGTTGGCCGCGTCGTCACCCTTGATGGGAATCTGCGCGGCCATGCCGCCCATCGCGAACGCGCCGCGACGATGGCAGGTGCGGATCAGCAGTTCGGAATACGCCTTGAGGAAGGGCACCGTCATGACGACCTGGCCGCGCTCCGGCAGCAGGCGATCGGCATGCGCGCGGAACGTCTTGAGATAGGAAAAGATGTAATCCCAACGACCGCAATTGAGACCGGCGACGCGACGGCGCAGCGCGTGCAGTATCTCGTGCATCTGGAACACGGCGGGAAGCGTCTCGATCAGCACCGTGGCCTTCATCGTGCCCACGGGCAGGCCGAGGGTGTTCTCGGCGTCGGCCATCACCTCGTCCCAAAGCATCGCCTCTTCCATGCTCTGCAGCTTCGGCAGGTAGAAGTACGGGCCGCGATCGCGGGCGTACAGCGTCCTGGCGTTGTGGAAGGCGTAGAGGCCGAAGTCGACCAGCGAACCCGACACGGCATCGCCATCGACGCTCAGGTGGCGCTCGGGGAGATGCCAGCCGCGGGGGCGCACCACGAGCACGGCGGGGTCGGCCCCCACGCTGTAGCGCTTGCCGGCCTCGTTGGTGAAGTCGATGGTGCCGTTCACGGCGTCGCGCAGGTTGCGCTGGCCGTCGATCTGGTTGATCCAGGTCGGCGCGCTCGAATCCTCGAAGTCGGCCATGAACACCTTCGCTCCGGAATTGAGCGCGTTGATGATCATCTTTCGCTCCACCGGCCCGGTGATTTCCACTCGACGGTCGAGCAGGGCGGCGGGAATGGGAGCGACGGTCCAATCGCCATCGCGGATGGCCCGGGTGTCGTCGCGAAAATCCGGCAGCTCGCCCGCGTCATAGCGCTGCTGGCGGGCATCGCGCTCGGCGAGCAGGGACCGTCGGCGGGCGTCGAAACGGCGATGGAGCCCGGCCACGAAGGCCAAGGCATCGGGGCTCAGGACGTCACGATGGGTCTCGATGGCCTGGACGCGGATCCCGGACAGGGGATCGATCTCGCTCTGGGGAACGGCCATGCGTGCGGTCTCCGTGGGGTGGTCGGGAGTTCACGCTAGAGCGCAGAAGCATGTTTTGACAAAGCATATGTTTCAATGCTTAAGATTAAATATGTTAATGTTAAACGGAACAAACTGATTCAAATGGAAAAAAAGCCCGCCAAAAAGCTTAATAAAGTCGGAAAGCGGGCTTCGACGCTGGCCGCGCCGGACGCGGCTGGCCGCTTCTACTACAAGGGCAACCGCCTCAAACAGCTACGCGCGTTCGTCTATATCGCCCGCCTGGGCAGCCTCAGTCGGGCCGCGGAGGCCTTGTTCCTGTCCCAGCCTTCCGTGAGCCTGCAGCTGAAGGCGCTGGAGCGCGAGCTGGACGCCACCTTGCTCGAGCGCACCCGTCGCCGCATCACGCTGACCGACGCGGGCGAGGCGCTCTACGACATGGCGCGCCCGCTGGTGGAGGGGTTCGAGCAGCTCGACCAGGAGTTTCGGACGAAAACCCAGGGTGCCCGGGCGGGGCACCTCACCATCGCCGCCGGTTCCTCCACCATCCAATACCTCTTGCCGGAGCTGGTGAAGACCTATCGCGAGCGTTACCCAGGCGTGCACCTGGCGCTGTCCAACGTGACCAACCGCGACGGCATCGCGCTATTGCGCAACGACGAAGTGGATATCGCGGTCGGTTCGATGATCGACGTGCCGTACGACATCGCCTGGGCGCCGGTCTATCACTACGACCCGATGCTGATCATGCCGCCGGATCACCCGCTCGCGGCGAAGAGCGACATCCGCCTGGAGGACATCGCGCCCTACGGCCTGATCCTGCCGCCCAAGCGCCTTACCACGTACAAGCTGGTGGACATGGTGTTCCAGCAGCGCCACGTGCCTTACACCGTGGCCATCGAAGTCGGCGGCTGGGACGTCATCAAGCAGTACGTCGCGATGGGCCTGGGTATTTCCATCGTCACCGGTATCTGCATCACCGAGGCCGATCGCGAGCGTCTGGCGGTGCGCAACCTGCGGCAATACCTGCCGCAGCGCAGTTATGGCGTGGTGATGCGCAAGGGCAAGTTCCTCAGTCCTGAAGCGCGGGCTTTCATCGACCTGATCAAGCCGGGGTTGCTGACCCATCGCGACTACGACGAGCCGGGCCACTCCGAACGCTGATCAGGCGTCGCGATGCTTGCCGTGGTAGCCGGTGAACATCGCGCGGATTCGCGCGAGATCGCCGTCGATATCGTCGGTGGCATGCACGAGGGGCCCGAGGGTGAAGGTCTTCGTGGGGTAGTCGATGAAGATCGGCAGGATGGGGACGCCCGACGCGCGCGCGATGCGCAGGAACCCCGACTTCCATTGCGTCACGGGCTTGCGCGTGCCTTCCGGCGCGATGCCCAGCCACATCTGTTCATGCGAGGCGAAGCGCTGGACCATCTGGTCCACCACGTTGGTGGCGGCCTTGCGATCGATGGGAATCATGCGCAGGCGGCGCACGATGGGACCGAACGGGCCGCCGAAGACCTCGCGCTTGATCATGATGCCCAGGTCGAGACCGATGGCCACCTTCATCAACAGGCCCCATACGCCGTCCCAGTACGACGAGTGCGGGGCACCGATGATGATCAGCTTCGGCAGGTCGGGAAACTCGCCGACGATGCGCCAGCCGCTCATGCCGATGGCCCAGCGGGACAGGCGGGTCCAGGGCGAGCGAGGCAGGCAAGGAACGTTCGGTGGCAGCGTCTCGGGCACGCCCTTCATTCGCGACTCCAGTCGCGCGAGCGGGTGCGCTTGGTTTCCCCGCGCTGCGCCTTGCCGGTGAGGCGGCGCTCCTTCGACGCCTTGGTGGGCTTGGTCGCCACGCGCTTCTTTGCCACCACGGTCGCTTCGCGGACGATCTCCGCCAGGCGTTCACGCGCGTCTTCGCGGTTGCGTGCCTGGTCGCGAAAGCGGCGCGCCTGGATCACCAGCACGCCCGCGTCGGTCATGCGGCGGTCGCGACGGGCGAGCAGGCGCTCGCGCACGTCATCGGGAAGCGACGGCGAGGAGGCCACGTCGAAACGCAGTTCCACGGCGCTTTCCGTGCGGTTCACGTGCTGGCCTCCGGGGCCGTCGGCGCGGGTGAAGCGCTCGATCAGTTCGGATTCGGCGATGGCGATGGAGCGGGTGACGGTGAGCATGGCGGTGGGATTCTAGCAGCGGGCGGGGACGCGTCATGACGCGGCGCGGCGGTGCAAGACGCTGGGCTCCTGCCTTCGCTGGAGCGACGAGATCGTCGCCGACTCTCAAATCACCTCACGTCGCTCCTGCGAAGGCAGGAGCCCGGCGTCCCTAACGTTCGCGCCAGTTGTCATAGGCATCCTGCCAGCCGAATGTCTCCAGCAGGTGCGACCACGTCGCATCGATTCCCGCTTCGATTCGCATCGCCCGCCCGTCGCGCGGATGCGTGAAATCCAGCGTCGCCGCGTGCAGCAGCATGCGGTGCGACGCGAAGTGGATCTTGAACAGGCGGTTGTGGTCGCCTCGTCCATGCTGGCTGTCGCCCACGATGGGATGGTGGATGTGCGCGAAGTGCTTGCGGATCTGCCGGAAACGGCCGGTGCGCGGTTCGGCTGCGGCCAGCGCGTAGCGCTGCCTCTCGTAGCGTCCGAGCGCGATGTCCACCTCGACGGCGGCGAGCCGCCGGTAGTCGGTCTGCGCCTCGCGTCGCGGCCCCGTCTCGCGTGAGCCGGGCAGCGGGTAGTCGATGCAACCCTCTTCGGGCTCAGGCCAGCCACGGCACACGGTGAGATAGCGCTTGCGCACGCTGCGACCCATGAACTGCTCGCCGAGCTGCGCGGCGATCTCCGGCGAGCGCGCCACGAGCAGCACGCCCGAGGTGGCGCGATCGAGCCGATGGGCCAGGTGCAGGCGGCCGTCGACCTGTTCGCGCAGCAGGTCGATCAGGAAGGCGTCGTCGGGCCCCACGAAGGCCGAACGATGCACCGCGAGGTTCGCGGGCTTGTTGACGGCGACGAGGTCGTCGTCCTGGAACAGGATCTCCAGCATCGGCGTCAGCGGCGTGGCCAGCCCGCGACGAAGACCGCCAGCCCCGCCACGGCGAAGGCGCCGGGCAACGACCAGTGCGTATGCGGGGCCAGCGCGTACAGCACCGCCGAGCCCACCAGCAAGGCCGCGCCGAGGAAGCCGCACGCGAGCACGCGGTGGAGGCGGCGCGAGGCTTCGTGAGCCTGCAGCACGACGAGCGGATCGGCCACCTCGCGGCGCTCGCCGCTGGCCACCTGGCGCAAGGCGTCGCGCACCAGTTCGGGCACGCGCGGCGCCGTGTGGATCCACTCGGGCAGGCGGCGACGCACGTCGCGCAGCGTGGCGCGAACGCTATAGCGCTCGCGCAGGATGCGCTTGAGCACCGGATGAGCCACGGCCCAGATGTCGATGTCCGGGTCGAGCATGCGGCCGACGCCCTCGATGTTGAGCAGCGTCTTCTGCAGCAGGATCAACTGCGGCTGCAGCGTGAGCTCGAAGCGCCGCGCTGTCTGGAACAGCTTCACCACCAGCTCGGCGATGGATATCTGCGAGAGCGGGCGGGTGAAGTAAGGCTCGCACACCGTGCGCACGGCGGCTTCGAGCTCGTCGAGGCGAACCGTGGTCGGCATCCAGCCGGCGGCCACGTGCAACTGCGCGATGCGCGCGTAGTCGCGCTCGAACAGGGCGATGAAGTTTTCCGCGAGCCAGTACTGGTCGGCCTCGGGCAGCGAGCCCATGATGCCGAAGTCGAGCGCGATGAAGCGCGGTTCGTCGAGGCGGGTGAGGTCCACCCAGATGTTGCCGGGATGGGCGTCGGCGTGGAAGAAGTTGTCACGGAACACCTGTTCGTAGAACAGGCGCACGCCCTTTTCGGCGAGCCGCTTGCGATCGAGGCCGGCCCGGTCGATGGCGGCGATGTCGTCGGCGCTCACGCCGTGCACGCGCTCGAGCGTGAGCACGCCTTCGGTGCTCAACTCCCAATGCACCTCGGGCACGTAGAGGTCGATGCCGCTGGCGAAGTTGCGGCGGAGCAGGCTGGCGCTGGCGCCCTCGCGCTGCAGGTCGAGCTCGTTGGAGAGCATCTTCTCGACCTCGGCCACCACCTCGAGCGGCCGGATCTTGTCGGCGTTGGGATGCCAGCGCTGCGCCAGCTCGCCCAGGGCGTGGAGCAGGTCGACGTCGCGGGCGATGCGCTTGTCGATGCCCGGCCGCAGCACCTTCACCACCACCTCGCGGCCGTCGTGCAGCGTGGCCGCATGCACCTGCGCGATGGACGCGGAGGCGAGGGCGTTCTCGTCGAAGCGTGCGTAGAGGGTGCCGATCGGCGCCTTCAGTTCGCGCTCCACGATGGCGCGCGCCTCGACACCGGGGAAAGGCGGCACCTGGTCCTGCAGCAGGGCCAGTTCGTCGGCGACGTCGCCCGGCACGAGGTCACGGCGCGTGGACAGCACCTGGCCGGCCTTGACGAAGATCGGGCCCAGCTCGGTGAGGGCCAGGCGCAAGCGCGCGCCGCGCGGCAAGGCGCGCACCTCGGCGGGCGCGCGCGGGAACATCGCGCGCACGAGCTTGAGCGGACGAAACAGGTGGGCGCCGTCGACCAGTTCGTCGAGCTGGTATTTCAGGAGGATCGCGGCGACACGAAGCAGGCGGGGCGCGAGGCGCAGCGACGTCATGCGCCGTTCCCCTTCAGGGCGCGCTCGATGCGGGCGAAACGCGCCTCGGCGCGCTCCGTGCGCTCGCGAAGCTCGTCCACGCCGTCGAGGAACCGATCGACTTCGCCCGGCGCCACGGCCACGCGCCCTTCGTCGCGCAGCCAGTCGGCGCCATCTTCGGTGAGGTGTGCGGCGGACTGCTTCGCATGGACGAAGGCGCGATGGAACGCCTGCGCCAGCGGCACGCCGATGGCATCGCCGAACGCCTTGGCGAAGGCTTCCTCGATGTCCGGGGCGTACTGGCGCGCAAGACGCTCCAGGCGGCGAGCCAACTCCGCGTCGCCCGCGATGTCGACCTTGCCGGGTGCCACGCCGTCGTCGTCGCGGCGCAGCGCCATGGCCAGCAGGCTGCCTGGCGAGGCGGTGACGCGCAGGCTGCCGCCGTCTTCCGCCGGGCCAACGCGCAGGCGGCCCTTCTCCACGGTGATGCGCAGCGCCAGTTCCGGGCCGCTCAAGTGCACCTGCACGCTGCGGCCGTCGAGCGCGTCGAGGCGGCCGCGGGTGTCCGGGTCGAGATCGACGGCGCGGTTGAGCACGGTTTCCATGGCCTTGCCGGCGAGGACGCGCAGCGGGCGGGGGAGGAAGCGGGAGGGGCCGGTGCTGGCCTGAGGGCGATCGGGGGTCATGGCTGGATTGTAGCCTGCCGCCTCGTCCCGTTCGCGGACAGGGTCCGCTCCCACCCTTCGGTAGCCGGCTTTCCTACCGAAGGGTGGGAGCGGACCCTGTCCGCGAATCATGGTGCCTCATGCCGCCCCGTCGAAGCCGCTCTGCCGCCACGCCTCGAACACCGCCACCGCCACGGCATTGGAAAGATTCAGGCTGCGATTGCCCGGCCGCATCGGCAGCCGGATGCGCTGTGCCTCGGGAATCGAGTCCAGCACGTCGTCGGGCAGCCCCGCCGTCTCGCAACCGAAGAGCAGCGCGTCGTCCGCGCCGTAGGTCACGTCGGTGTGCAGGTGGCGGCCACGCGTGGAAAAGGCGAAGACGCGCGGATGACCGAGGGCTTCCAGGCAGGCGTCGAGATCGTCGTGGACCGCCACACGGGCGAACTCGTGGTAGTCGAGCCCCGCCCGGCGCAGGCGCGTGTCGTCCAGTTCGAAGCCCAGGGGGCGGATCAGGTGGAGGCCGGCGCCCGTATTGGCGCACAGGCGGATGACGTTGCCCGTGTTGGGCGGTATTTCGGGTCGGAACAGGATGACGTGCGGCATGCGCCCATTATGTGCCAGCGGCGGCGCAAAGCACGCCGTCCGGCGGCAGGGCGCAGGCGCCCGCGGTGATCGAGGCCGCGGCCGAGTCGCCGACGACGGTGGTCGGTGCGGCGAGCTGCACCGAGGTGCCGGAGAGGCCGAGCATGTTGCCGAGGATGAGGCAGCAGACCATGACCGAGGCCACGAGCAGGCTGCGCAGGATGAAGAGTTCGTACTTCATGGGATCGATCCTTCTGGGAATCCGGGTCAGGCCATCAGGGCCAGCGTGTAGCCGCACAGCAGCATCGAGGTGACGAGGAAGGCGGCGAGCATCGGCAGTTCGAATTTCATGGCGTTCTCCTTGAGCATGGGTGGGCGGATCGCCCTGGCATGGGTATTAAGGCAAACGCCGTGCCAACCTCGACAGGGTCTGCAATCAGCTGATTCGCATGAGATTTGTCACCCGTGGATGCATCGCCTCGTCTGTCCGCGGACAGCGGCCGCGCCATACCGGACAGTGACCGCATGGACATTGCCCGAGCCTGCGGGCTAGCCTCGGGCGGTTGCGGCCACGACGGCCCCTGAAGGAGTTCGCATGAAGAAACGTCTTGCCCTGCTCGCCGCGGGATTGCTTTCCATGGCAGGCGGCGCGTCCGCCGCCACCGCGACGATTCCCGACATCCCCTACACCCGGTTCCAGTTGCCCAACGGGCTGACCGTGATCGTGCACGAGGACCACAAAGCCCCCGTCGTCGCCGTCAGCATCTGGTACCACGTGGGTTCGGCCGACGAGCCGACGGGCAAGACGGGTTTCGCGCATCTCTTCGAACACCTGATGTTCTCCGGCTCGGAGAACCACAAGGGCACCTACTTCCAGCCTTTCGAGGTGGCCGGCGCCACCGACATGAACGGCACCACCTGGTTCGATCGCACCAATTACTTCGAGACCGTGCCCACCACGGCGCTCGACATGGCGTTGTGGATGGAGTCCGACCGCATGGGCCACCTGCTGGGCGCCATCGGCCAGAAGGAGCTCGACACGCAACGCGGCGTGGTGCAGAACGAAAAGCGCCAGGGCGAGAACGAGCCCTACGGCCGCGTTGACGAGAACGTGCTGGCCAACGTCTACCCGGCCAACCATCCGTACCACCACGACACCATCGGTTCGATGGCCGACCTCGACGCCGCCTCGCTGGCCGACGTGAAGCAGTGGTTCCACGACTACTATGGCGCCGCCAACACCACCCTGGTGCTGGCCGGCGACATCACGCTCGAGCAAGCGAAGGCCAAGGCGCAGAAATACTTCGGCGACATCCCGGCCGGTCCGCCGGTGCCGCGCCAGCAACCGTGGGTGGTGCCGCTCGGCGCCGATACGCGCGGCGTGCAACACGACCAGGTGGCGCAGACGCGCATCACGCGCACCTGGGCCGTGCCGCAGTTGGGCACCGACGATGCGGTGCAGCTGGACCTGGCCACCACCGTGCTCGGCGGGGGCAAGACCTCGCGCCTGTACCAGCGCCTGGTCTACCAGGACAAGCTCGCCGACGACGTCTCGGTGGGCATTTCGCCGTTCGCGCTCTCCAGCCGCGTGCAGCTCTCCGTCGACGTGAAGCAGGGCGTCGATCCGGCAAAGGTCGAGGCCGCCATCGCCGACGTGTGGAACGACTTCCTCGCCAAGGGCCCCACCGCCGACGAACTGGAGCGTGCCAAGGTCGCCAACCTCGCCGGCTTCGTGCGCGGCCTGGAAAAGGTCGGCGGCTTCGGCGGCAAGGCCGTCATCCTCGCGGAGGGCCAGGTCTACCGGAACGATCCGGAGGGCTACAAGAAAGACCTCGAGCGTTCGCAGCAGGCCACCCCGGCCTCGGTGCTCGCGGCATCGAAGAAGTGGCTCGGCAAGGGCAGCTATACGCTGACCATCATGCCGGCCGCGCCCGGTTTCGATCCGGCCGCCGAGGACAAGGCCGTCGTCGGCCTGCCGAAGGCGGAAGGCCGTCCCGCGCCCGTCATGCCCGCGGCGAAGAGCTACACCGCCGGCACCTCGCAGGTCGATCGCGCGAAGGGCGTGCCCCCGGTGGCGAGCTTCCCCGACCTGTCGTTTCCCAAGCTCCAGCGCGGCAAGCTGAAGAACGGCATCGAGGTGGTGCTCGCCGAGCGTCACACCGTGCCGGTCACGCAGGTCCAGATCCTGTTCGATGCGGGCTACGCCGCCGACCAGGGCCGCAAGCTCGGCACGGCCAGCTTCACGTCCACCCTGCTCAACGAGAGCACGAGCGACCTGGATTCGGTGGAGGTGGCGCGGCGCAAGGAGCGTCTGGGCGCCATCATCGGCTCCAACTGCTCGCTAGACACCTGCGCGGTGGCGCTCAACGCGCTTAACGCCGAACTGGTGCCCTCGCTGGCGCTGTTCGCCGACGTCGTTCGCCACCCGGCTTTCAAGGCCGACGACATCGAGCGGGTGCGCGGCCAGTGGATCGCGGGCATCGCGCAGGAGAAGACCGATCCCACCGGCCTCGCGCTGCGCACCTTGCCGCCGCTGCTCTACGGCAAGCAGCACGCATACGGCATCCCGTTCACCGGCAGCGGTACGGAAAAGGCCATCGCGTCGCTCACCGCGGAGGATCTCAAGGCGTTCCAGCGTGACTACCTGCGCCCGGACAACGCGCGCATCCTCGTCGCCGGCGACACGACGCTGGACGCCATCCTGCCCCAGCTCGACGCCGTGTTCGGCGACTGGACGCCGCCGCCGAGCGCGAAGCCGACGAAGAACGTCGGCACGGTCGCCGCGCAGCCCAAGCCGCGCGTGTTCCTCATCAACCGCACCGACGCGCCGCAGTCGCTGATCCTCGCCGGTCTGCTCGCGCCGTCCACCAAGGCCAAGGACGCGCTCGACCTGGGCATCGCCAACGGCGCGTTCGGCGGCACGTTCACCTCGCGGCTCAACATGAACCTGCGCGAGGAAAAACGCTGGGCGTACGGCGCGCAGAGCATGCTCTCCGACGCGCAGGGCCAGCGGCCGATGCTGTTCTACGCCCCGGTGCAGACCGACAAGACCGCCGAATCCGCCCAGGAAATCCTCAAGGAAGCCCGCGCCGTCGTCGGCCCCAAGCCGCTCACCGACTCGGAGATCGCCAAGATCCGCGCGCAGCGCGTGCGTGCCTTGCCGGGCAGCTACGAAACCACCTCGGCGGTGCTGGCGGCCATGTCGGGCATCGTGATCTACGACCGCCCCGACGACTACGTGCAGACCCTCAAGGCGCGCATCGACGCGGTGAACCGCACCTCGGCGGAAGCGGCCCTCTCGGCCGTGATGCATCCGGACTCGCTCACCTGGGTGATCGTCGGCGACCTGCGCAAGATCGAAGCACCGGTGCGGGCCTTGAACCTGGGCCCGATCCAGGTGATCGATGGCGACGGCGAGCCGGTGAAGTCGTCGAAGTGAGGTAGACCCACGGCGGAACGCGCGAGCGGTGATCGCGCGTTCCGCTTCGTCGGGCTAGCATAGGCGCGACCGTGTTTCCGGAGCTGCACATGCGCAAGGCCCTCGTCCTCCTCATTCCCTTCGCCCTCACCGCCTGTTCCTGGGGTATCAAGCTCGACGACGGTGCGCGCAACGTTCGCACCGCATGGAACGGCGACACGTCCGGTTGCCGTGAGCAAGGCAAGGTCACGGTGTCGGTGATGAACCGCGTCGGGCCGGTCGATCGCAACGACCTCAAGGTGCGCGACGAACTCGAGGTGCTGGCGCGCAACGAGGCCGCCAAGATGAACGCCGATACGGTGAAGCCGCTGGGCGAGCCGCGCGACGGTTCGCAGGACTGGGGTGCCTACACCTGTGGCGCGCGTTCGGTGGCCGGCCCGCGCACCGCGCCCGCCTCGGCCCCTCCCCAGAACCCCACGCCGCAGGGTGGGTTCGAGACCGTTCCGCTGAAGAACTGATGCCCACGGGCGGGACGACGGGCGCCGGTGGTAACGGCGCCCGTCGACTCGGCCGAGACGATGGGACGCACGTAGGGTGGCGAAAGCCATTCCGCGGAGCGTCCCATTTTTTATTACAGGTATTGATATTTCATAAATGAATATTATATTTGTGATGTAGTCGCCCGCCAGCCTGGATTCCCATGAGCGATTTCGCCCCCACCGAAGCCCGCCTCGACGTGACCCGGGGAAAGTACCCCGCGTTTCCGCGCGCACCGGCGATCCTGGTGCGCCTCATCAAGCATCTCTACAAGGAGATCCATGACGAGGCGAACGCGGCGATGCGCCCGCATGGGCTCAATCATCCCGAGTACAACATCCTGATGATGCTGTACGGGGCGCCGGACAACACCCTGACCCCCTCGGAACTGGCCGGCGCCGCAGGCGAGAAATCCGCCAACGTCACCCGTCTCACCACGCAGCTTTCCGAGAAGGGCTATATCGCCCGCGCCGGCAGCGAGGACGACCGCCGCAAGGTGGCCCTGTCGCTCACCCCCGAGGGCGTCGCCCTGATCGAGCGGTTCCTGCCGGACATCGTCACCCTTCTTCACCGGCAGACGCGTAACCTGTCCGCAGGCGAGCAGGCGCAGTTGGAAGCGCTGCTCAAGAAGATGCTGGTCGGCTTCGGGGAATAACGAGCCACGCCATGTCCGCCGTCGACCCCGCCACTACCAAGACGCCCGCCTTTCGCCAGGTGCTGGTCGAAGCCTTGCGCGAGGAAGGGTCGATCTGGCTGCTCGTGATCAAGACGCTGATCGCGTTCTTCCTCACCGGCTGGATCGCGATGCGCCTGGAATTGCCGTCGCCCTCGTCGGCGATGCTCACCACCATCATCGTCGCCAACCGGCAGTCGGGCATGGTGCTGGCGAAGAGCTTCTATCGCGGTATCGGCACGGTGGTGGGCGCGATCCTCGCCGTCGTCATCGTCGCGGCGTTCGCGCAGCAGCGCGTGCTGTTCCTGCTGTCGCTGTCGCTGTGGATCGGCTTCTGCTCCGCGGGCGCCACGCTCTATCGCAACTTCAAGTCCTATGCCTTCGTGCTGGCGGGTTACACCGCGGCGCTGGTCGCCGTCCCCGTCATCAACGCGCCGTTGAACGTTTTCGACTCGGCCTGGGCCCGCCTGAGCGAGGTGCTGCTCGGCCTGCTGGTGAGCGGCGTGGTGAGCGAAGCGATCTTTCCCGCGCGCATGCGCGACGTGATGCGCCGGACCGGGCGCGAACAGTTCACCGATTTCATCGCCTTCGTCCGCGGAAGCGTGGGCGGCGCGATACCGCGCGAGCAGATGGAAAACGCCCACCTGCGTTTCGTGCGCGCGGCGGTCACGCTGGAAGACCTGCGCAGCTCGGTGGTCTTCGAAGACGTGGAAACGCGCGCGCGCAGCAACCACCTGCGCCTGTTCAACCAACGCTTCATGGCGACCTCCACCAGCTTCCAGTCGCTGCATCACCTGATCAACCGGCTCAAGCGCGCGCAGCGCGAGCGCGCGGCGGACGCGCTGATCCGGTTATATGCGCCCCTGGGCAAGGGGCTCGAAGGCCCCCTCGGTGCGGGCCTCGCCGCGCAGGCGCTGCTGCCGCAGATGGCCGTGGCACGCGATGCCATCGCCGCCAACGTCACCCGACTGCGCGGCACGCTCGACGATGCGCAGGACCTGCGCGACTTCGATACCGGCGCCGCGTTGATCCGCCGTTTCGCCGACGAGCTGTACGACTACATCGAGGCGGCCGCATCCCTCCAGTCGCCACGGCCGTATCCCACCATTTCGGCCGAGCGCGTGAGCTTCGATCGCGGCAACGACTATCTCGGCGCGGGCATCGCCATGGTCCGCGCGACGCTCACCATGCTCGTGCTGGGCCTGTTCTGGATCGAGAGCGCGTGGCCGTTCGGTTCGAGTGCGATGCTGCTGGCGACCGTTTTCGCGGGTCTCTTCGCGACGGTGCCCAACCCCACCCGCGTGACGTGGATCGTGATGCTGGGCTACCTGTCCGGCATGATCATGGCCTTCATTTGCCTGTTCTTCGTGCTCACCCAGGTCGACGGCTTCGGGCTCCTGGTGGTGTCCGTGTTTCCGTTCGCCGCCGTGGGGCTGGTGATGATGTTCACACCCAGTCTTGCGTCCTATGGCCTGGGATGGTCGTTCGGCCTGACCTACCTGCTCGGGCTGAACAACATGCAGGTGTTCGACCCCGCGCGCGCCATCAACGACGCGATCGCCCAGATCATCGGCTTGGGTGCGGCGGCGGCCGCGTTCGTGATCATCCCGCCGGCCATCGGCAGTGCCTGGCTGCGCCGCCGTCTCATGGCGCGCCTGCGCGCCCAGGTGGCCCTGGCCGCCGAGGCGCCGCTGCCCGGTCTGCGCCATCGCTTCGAAAGCATCAACAACGACCTCGTCAGCCAGGTGGTGGCGCAGACGCAGCCCGGCAGCGCCGACTCGCGCGCGCTCATCGCGTGGTCGCTGGCCGTGCACGAGACCGGGCGGGCGCTCGTCGAGATGCGCCACGACATGGCCGTGCAGGATATCCCGTCGACCCTGCGCCCTTACCTCGACGCGGTGCTGGACCGGCTGTCGCGGTTCTACGAGGTGCCGGACGTCGCCAGCTACGTCGCGGCGCGCGATGCGGTGGCTACCGCGATCGAAGGCGTGCGCGAACACACCGGGCAGGACTACCTGCTGGAAAACCTCAACCTCATCCGCATGACGCTGCTCGACAGCGAATCCGCGGTGGCCGCCTACATGCCCGACGCGCCCCTGGCCAAGGAGATCGCCCATGCCCCGTGAAATAGCCCTCGGCGACGCACTCGTTCCCGGGCTGCTCGTTCTTTTCGTCGTGTCCCTCCTGGTGCTGTGGGCGCTGGACGCCGTGGCCGGCCGTTTCGGGCTCTATCGCCTCGTATGGCATCCGTCGCTGTTCCGCCTCGCCGTCTTCGTGTGCGTCTTCGGCGCCTTTGCGTATTTCCTGTTCTGAGTATCCCGTCATGAAACTCGCCTCCGTCGTTCGCTTCGCCGTCACCGCGATCGTCGTCGTCCTCGCGGTGATCGCCGGCCACTTCCTGTGGAAGCACTACATGTATTCGCCATGGACGCGCGACGGCCGCGTACGCGCCGAGATCGTGCGTATCGCGCCCGACGTGGCGGGGCTGGTCACGGACGTGCGGGTGATCGACAACCAGACGGTGAAGAAGGGCGACCTGCTCTTCGTCGTCGACCGTTCGCGCTACCAGAATGCCGTGGCCCAGGCGCAGGCGAACCTCAACGCGGCCGAAGCGGCGGCGCGGGCGTCGGGTGCCAGCATCAACGCGTCGCTGGCCAGCGCGCAACAGAGCCGCGCCAACTACGAGATGTACCAGGCGCAGTCCGAGCGCCGGCAGAAGCTCATCAACAACGTGATCTCGGCCGAGGACAAGGCCAATGCCCTGGCCGCGGCGAATGCCGCCCGCGCCGGCTGGCAGGCCGCGCAGGCTGGTACCAAGCAGGCCGGCGCCTCGCAGCAGCAGGCCCTGGCGGCCGTGGCCCAGGCCCAGGTCGAGCTGGCCCTGGCCGAGCTCAACCTCGACCGCACCGAGGTGCGTGCTCCCGTCGACGGCTACGTCACCAACCTCGACGTGCGCGTGGGCGATTACGCCAACGCCGGCGCCCCACGCCTCGCCCTGATCGACAGCCATTCCTACTGGATCTACGGGTATTTCGAGGAAACCAAGCTGCCGGGCGTCCACGTGGGCGACCCGGTGGACATCCGCCTGCTGAGCGGCGGCGTGCACCTGAACGGCACGGTGGAAAGCATCGCCCGCGGTATCACCGACGCCGACAATCCCACCGGCAGCGACCTGCTCGCCTCGGTCAATCCCACCTTCAACTGGGTGCGCCTGGCCCAGCGCGTGCCGGTGCGGGTGAAGATCGATGCGGAGCATCTGCCCAAGGGCACGGTGTTGGCGGCGGGGATGACGGCGACGATCGTGGTGAAGCCGGTGGGCCACGAAGCTGGCGCCCCGTAGGAATCGCGGACAGGGTCCGCTCCCACCCTTCGGTAGGAAGGCTGCTGCCGGAGGGTGGGAGCCGGACCCTGTCCGCGACGGAGGCGGCCTCAGCCTGCCAGCCGCTGCAACCTGAGTTGCAACCACCGATCCACGTCCGCCCATTCCGTGGCCAGGATGCTGTAGCACACCGTATCCCTCAGCGAGCCGTCCGGGCGCCGCTTGTGGGCGCGCAGCACGCCCTCGCGCTTCGCTCCCAGCCGCTCGATGGCGCGCTGGGAATCCTGGTTGTAGCCGTCGGTGTGGAATTCCACCGCCACCACGCCCTCGTTCTGGAAGGCGTTGGACAGCAGCAGGTGCTTGCACGCGGTGTTCAGGTGGCTGCGCTGCCAGCGCCGGGCGTACCAGGTGTAGCCGATGGCCAGGCGGGGCGGATCGCTCACGATGTCGTAATAGCGCGTGGTACCGACGATCTCGCCGCTACCGTTCTCGCGGACGGCCCAGGGCGACATGCGGCCTTCTTCCTGGCCGCGCAGGGCGGTTTCGACGTAGTCGGCCATCCGTCCCGGCGCCGGCACGGAGGTGAACCAGAGGTTCCACAGGTCGCCGTCGGCCGCCGCCCGCTCCAGCGGCTCCACGTGGTTCAGCGCCAGCGGTTCCAGCGTGACGTAGGCGTTTTCCAGTCGGACGCGCGTCATGGGTTCAGGCGTCGAGGTCGGGGATGAGGCGGCTTTCGATGCGTGCGATGGCGTCTTTAAGCTGAAGCTTGCGCTTTTTCAGGCGGGTAAGCTGGATTTCGTCGCGACCGATGGCGGCGGCGAGGTGCTCGATGGCCACGTCGAGATCGCGGTGCTCGATCTTCAGCTCGGTGAGGAGCCGGGTCAGCTCGATGGGATCCTGAACCTGCATGGCGTGGGCCGGCGAAAGGGAAGGCCCAGTCTAACGCCGGGCGAGGCGCCTCGCAGCGGCTACAATAGGGGGCCGACCGTCCCCACAAGCCACGCCCGATGTCCGCCTCGCCCGAAGCCACCCGCAAGCAGACCTACGAAGCCGCCAAGCTGGCCAAGCGCCTGCGCCGCCAGGTGGGCCAGGCCATCGCGGACTTCGGCATGATCGAAGACGGCGACAAGGTGATGGTGTGCCTGTCCGGCGGCAAGGATTCCTACACGATGCTCGACATCCTGATGTCGTTGCAGGCGAAGGCGCCCGTGCGTTTCGAGATCGTGGCGGTCAACCTCGACCAGAAGCAGCCCGATTTCCCCGAGCACGTGCTGCCGGAATACCTCACGAACATCGGCGTGCCGTTCCACATCATCGAACAGGACACCTACAGCGTCGTCACCCGCGTGATCCCGCAGGGCAAGACGATGTGCAGCCTCTGCTCGCGCATGCGCCGTGGCGCGCTCTACCAGTGGGCCGCCGCCAACGGCGTCACGAAGATCGCGCTGGGCCATCACCGCGACGACATCCTCGGCACGTTTTTCCTGAACCTCTTCTACCAGGGCAGCCTGAAGGCGATGCCGCCCAAGCTGCAGTCCGACGACGGCCGCCACGTGGTGATCCGCCCGCTGGCGTATTGCCACGAGGACGACATCGCCGCTTACGCCGAGGCGCGCGCCTTCCCCATCATTCCCTGCAACCTGTGCGGCTCGCAGGAAAATCTCCAGCGCAAGGTGGTCAAGCGCATGCTCGCCGATTGGGAGAAGAACCATCCCGGGCGCGGCGAAACCATCTTCCGCGCGCTCGGCAACGTGGCGCCCTCCCAGTTGGCCGACCGGGCGCTGTTCGACTTCAAGGCACTCGGCGCGCGCGACGGCGCGGCGCTGCCCGACGCGCACGCATGGCTTTCCGGTGGCGACACCGTCGACGAAAACGATTGATCCTTTCCACCTTCCACGCTTCCAGGGCCTGCCGATCATGACTCTCTTCTCTTCCGTGGAACTCGCCCCGCGCGATCCGATCCTCGGCCTCAACGAAGCCTTCGGCGCCGATGCGCGTACCGACAAGGTCAACCTCGGCGTGGGCGTGTACTACGACGCGAACGGCCACGTGCCCCTGCTGCGTGCGGTGCGCGACGCCGAGAAGGCCCGCCTGGAGGCGCAGCTGCCGCGCGGTTACCTGCCCATCGACGGCATCGCGCTGTACGACGCCGCGGTGCAGAAGCTGCTGTTCGGCGCGGCGTCGCCGCTGCTGGAGGAACGACGCGTGGTCACCGCGCAGGCCCTCGGCGGCACCGGCGCGCTGAAGGTCGGCGCCGACTTCCTCAAGCGCCTCAACCCCGACGTGCCGGTCGCCATCAGCAACCCGAGCTGGGAGAACCATCGCGCGCTGTTCGAGAACGCCGGGTTCGCTGTACAGGAATATCCCTACTACGACGCGGCGACGCATGGCCTGAACCTCGACGGCATGCTGGGCGCCCTCGCGAAGCTGCCCGCGGGCGCCATCGTGGTGCTGCACGCGTGCTGCCACAATCCGACCGGCGTCGATCTGTCCGATGCCGACTGGGCGCGGGTGATCGACGTCGTGCGCGCGCAGGGCCTGGTACCGTTCCTCGACATCGCCTACCAGGGCTTCGGCGACGGCATCGATGCCGATGCGGTGGCGGTGCGCCTGTTCGCCGAATCCGGCCTGCCGTTCTTCGTGGCCAGTTCGTTCTCCAAGTCGTTCTCGCTTTACGGCGAACGCGTGGGCGCGCTGTCGATCGTCACCGGTTCGCATGACGAGGCGGTGCGCGTGCAATCGCAGTTGAAGCGCGTGATCCGCACCAATTATTCCAATCCGCCCACCCACGGTGCCGCGGTGGTATCGGCCGTGCTCAACCACGACGCGCTCCGCGCCACGTGGGAAACCGAGCTGGGCGAGATGCGCGAGCGCATCCGCGCCATGCGCCGGGGCCTCGTCGAGCGCCTGGCCAAGGCGGGCGACTTCGGTTTCATCGCGAACCAGCGCGGCATGTTCTCGTATTCGGGGCTGTCGTCGGCGCAGGTCGACCGCCTGCGCGAGGAGTTCGGTATCTACGCCGTCGGTACGGGCCGCATCTGCGTGGCCGCGCTCAACGACCACAACATCGATCGCGTCGCCGACGCGATCGCCAAGGTCGTCTAGGCTTTCCCTTCGCACGGCTTCGCCGGCGGGCGTTCGCGCCCGCCACGGCTCTTCATTCCCACGAGAATCGCCGATACATGTTCTTTCGCAATCTCACGCTTTTCCGCTTCTCCGCCGCCGTCGCCGACGATCTCGAACGCCTCGACGAGGTGCTTCCCGAACACCGCCTGCGTCCGGTCGGCCCGATGGAACTTTCCACCAAGGGCTTCGTGTCGCCGCTGGGCCGTAACGACGAGGCCCTGACGCACAGCGTGGGCCGCAACGTCATGGTCAGCGTCGGCGGCGAAGACAAGCTGCTTCCCTCGGCCGTGGTCAACGACGAACTCGCCAACCGCGTGCAGAAGATCGCCGAGGAAGAAGGCCGCAAGGTGAGCGGCCGCGAGCGCAAGCGCATCAAGGACGACGTGATGAACGAGCTGCTGCCGCGCGCCTTCGTGCGCAGCTCGCGCATGCGCGGCTACGCCGACAAGAAGAACGGCTGGCTGGTACTCGACACGTCCAGTCGCAAGTCGGCTGAGAATACGTTGAGCCAGGTCCGCACGGCGCTGGGCAGTTTCCCGGCGGTGCCGTTGGCGCCGGAGGAGTCGCCCCGCATCCTCATGACCCACTGGGTGGCCTCCGGCGACCTTCCGGGCGGCCTCGCGCTCGGCGACGAATGCGAATTGCGCGATCCGGCCACGGCGTCCGGGGCCATCGCGCGCTGCCGCCGCCAGGATCTCGATACCGATGAGATTCGCGAGCACCTGCGCACGGGCAAGCAGGTGTTCCAGTTGGGTTTGGTTTTCGACGACCGCATTTCCTTCGTACTTGGCGAAGACCTGATCCTGCGTAAAATCAAGTTCACCGACGTGGTACTGGACGAGCAGGCCGACAGTCACGAATCGGCCGCGGCGGAAATGGACGCCAACTTCGCCCTCATGGCGCTCGAATACGAACGCCTGCTGGGCAAGCTGGAAGAATGGTTCAAGCTGCCGCGTCCGGAGTAAGCCGGGCGGTGCCGCGTCGCAGTGTTTGACACGGATGGGTGGGATGTTCGTCGGGATCGACACGAGACTCGCGACATGGCAGCAGACGAAGGCGACTGGCTGGAACTGTCCACCCCTACCGGTGGCGTCATCCGCGTTCTCAAGGCGGCGCACCCGCGCGCGCGCCGCTTGCGCCTGACGGTCACCCCCAAGGGTGCCCGGCTGACGTACCCCAACGGCACGCATACGGCGCAGATGACGGCCTTCCTGCGCCACCACGCGGACTGGCTGGAACAGAAGCTCGGCGAGTTCCACATGGACGCCAAGCCGCTGCCGCCGCTTCGGGTAGGCGTGCCCACGTCGTTTCCCTTTCGTGGCGAAGAGGTCGCGCTGGCATGGGCCGAAGGCCCGTATCCGAAGGTGGAACACGAGCCGGGCAGTCTCACCCTGGTGATTCCGCGGCCGCATACGCGCGCGTTACTGGTGGCGCGCGGTTTGCTGGCAAGCTTTTTCGAGGCGCAGATCCGTCGGGACGTGTCGCGCTGGCTACCCACGCACATTCCGCAGATCAATGCGGCGCCCACGGCATTGCGCATCCGCCCGCTCAAGAGCCTGTGGGGCAGCCTGGACACGCGCGACAGGATCAACCTCGACCTCGCGCTGGCGCTCGCGCCCCCGGCGGCATTGCGCTACGTGCTCGTCCATGAGCTATGCCACCTGAAGGTGCGCAACCACTCGCCGCGTTTCTGGCATTGGGTCGAGAGCATCCTGCCCGAGCACAAGGAGCAGCGGGCGTGGCTGCGTGCGCACGGCAGCGGGTTGAAGATGCAGCTGGATCGGTTGGTGGCGGACGTCGCTGATTGATGGCGTGTCGCCACGTGATTCGCCGATACGATCGGCTCCCACCCCTCTGGTAGCGAGCTTCCTACCGAAGGGTGGGAGCCGATCGTATTGGCGAATCAAGCTAGCGAAGCGTATTCAATGCGCCAGCGCGAAGCTCGTGATGATCCGAGCCGTTTCCTCGGGCTTCTCCAGCATCGGCATGTGGTTGCAGCCGTTGAGCACCGTGGAGCCGATGGCAGGCGAACTCTTCAGTCCGGTGCGCAGGGTATCCAGTGCCGAGACGTCGATCAGTTTGTCGTCATGGCACCACAGGCCCAGCACCGGCATCGGCAGGCGGCCGATCACCGGATCGAGCGACAGCGCCTGCTCGGGGCGGCGCAGTTCGTCGAAGGTGCGCGCGATGAAGGCGTGGTCGTCGCGATTGCGCGCGAGCAGGGCATCCTCGACGCGCGGCAGCAGGTGCGGCGGATTCAGGAAGATGCGTGCGAGCATCGCCTCGAGATCGGCGCGGTTCTCGTACAGGAACGGGTTCTTTCCGGCCTTCACCTCACGCGCGAAGTCGTTTTCCTTGAAGGTGAGGCCCAGCGAGTCCACCAGCACGAGGCTGGCGACGCGCTCGTTGTGCTGATCGGCGTAGACGCCGGCGATGGCACCGCCCATGGAGTGGCCCACCAGCATGAAACGCTGCATGCCGACGGCGGCGAAGAAGGGCTCCAGGCGCTTGGCCTGGGCATCGATGCCGTAATCGCCGCCTTCGATGCGCGAGGATTCGCCCCAGCCGGGCAGGTCGGGGATGATGACGTGGAAATGGGCGGTGAGATCCTTGACCGACGCCAGCCAGGTTTCCTTGTTGGCCGCGAAGCCGTGCAGGAACACGATGTTGGGACCTTCGCCACCCTCGTAGTACGACCAGTTGGTGTCGCCGGCCTTCACCGTCTTCTTCTCGACGTGAGCCTGCATCGCCATGCGCGCGGCATCCGCCTTCAGCAGCAGCGACGGCGCGAACAGATAGACCACGCCGGCGCCCACGCCGAGCACCACCGCCACCACCACGAGAAACTTCAATCGCCGCAACAGCAATCGTTGCCAGAGCGGGCGCACGGAAGGGGAAAGGCTGGGGGACTTGGCCATGGGGAAAGAAACCGGGAACGGGGACGCCCCGCAAGATGCGGTGCCGGGGCTCAGGATGCAACCCTTGCGGCGCCCTGGGGCGCCGCAAGAATCTGCGTCATTTCTTCTTCGATGTGCCTGCCAGGATGCGCTCCACGGCCTGCTGGGTCAGCGGATGGTAGCCGGACCTGGCCTTGGCATAGGTGGCCTTGGCGAAGGCGAGGCCGTCCGGCGTACGGGCGAACGCGCGATACAGCGGCGTGGTGAGATACAGCCGTCCGATGCGCGTCATGTGCTCGGCGGCCGCCGGCCATACGCTCTTGTCGCCCGCGGCGATCGCATGGGCGTACCAGCGCATGCCGATCTCCGCGTTGGGCGTGCCGGTGAGGTGCCAGGCGGCGTCGAGCGCACGAACGCGGTCGATGGGCATCACGTCGGGCATGCGGTCGAGGAAATACATCCACTCCTGCGTGTTCCAGCCCTTGGCGTCGAGCTTGCCGGCATCGAGCGTGCCGGCGAGGAAGTCGGTGCACTCCTTGTCGATCGCGTCGAAGCGCGGCGAGGTGGGCAAGGGAGCGTCCTTGGGGATGCCTGGCTGCCAGATCCACGCGCGCGCCTCGGCCTCGCTCATCTTGCCGGGGTATTTGTCGAGCAGGTTGGCCTTGAGGTACGCGAACATCGTGTCGGTGTCGATGCTCTGGAAGGCGAAGTGCGCGAAGTAGCCCTTCAGGTACGCATCGAAGTTCTCGCGGCCGAAGCGCTGCTCCAGCGTGCGCAGGAACCACGATCCCTTGTCGTAGGCCACCGACGACAGCGAATCGTCGGCGCCGACGCCGCGCGGGTCGGGCGTGAGCTTCTGCGTGTTTTCCGGCATGTCGCCGATGGTCTTCTGCAGTTCACGCGCCGAGAGCAGGGCTTCTTCGTCGGCCAGCGCCTTGCCGTACACGGCTTCGGTGATGCGACCCTGCACGTAGGTGGTGAAGCCTTCGTTCAACCAGATGTCGCGCCATGCGGCACTGGTGACGAGGTTGCCCGACCACGAATGCGCCAGCTCGTGCGATACGAGGGAGACGAGGCTCTTGTCGCCGACGAGCACGGTGGGCGTGGCGAAGGTCATGTTCGGGTTTTCCATGCCGCCGAACGGGAACGAGGGCGGCAGCACGAGGATGTCGTAGCGGCCCCAGGCATAAGGGCCGTAGAGTTTTTCGGTCGTGGCGATCAGCTTCTCGGTATCTTCGAATTCATGGGCGGCCTTGCCGACCACCGAGGGCTCCGCGTACACGGCGCTGCGCGGGCCGGTTTCCTTCACGGCGATGTCGCCCGCGGCGATCGCCAGCAGGTAGGAAGGAATCGGATGCGGCTGGTCGAAGGTGAAATCGCCATCGAGCGGATGCTTCGCGTCGTTGATGGCGCTCATCACGACGCGGACATCCTTCGGCGCGGTGACGTGCGCGTCGTAGGTGAAGCGGATGGCCGGGGAATCCTGCAGCGGCACCCATGAGCGCGCATGGATGGATTCGGACTGCGAGAACATGAAGGGCTGCTTCTTGTCCGCCGTCTGCTCGGGCGTGAGCCATTGCAGGCCGGAGGCCTGCGGCGAGGTGGCGTAGGCGATGCGCACGCTGGCCGGATGGGACGGAGCCTGGATGGTGAGCTTGGAGCCCAGTTCCTTGTCGCGCGGCGCGAGCGCGAACTTCAGCGGCGAGGCCTTGCCGGCGGCATCCAGGGCCTCGACGCGGGCGATGGCGAGGTCACGGGTGTCGAGTACGAGGTCTTTCGCCTTTCCATCCTTCCAGTCGAGCTTCAGCGTGGCGTTGCCCGCGAGTTCGCGCTTGCCGAAGTCCACCTTCAGGTCGAGGTCGAGATGGGTCACCTTGACCACGTCGGGCTGGGCATAGGAATGCGGGTCGGCGGCGAAGGCCACGACGGGGAAGGCCACGGTGAGGGCCGCGAAGGGAAGCAGGCGCATGCAGGTTTTCCACGACAAGGGAAGCTTGCAGTATGCCACCGGCGCCGTCGGTGACGGGCCCGCGTCGTGCGGACGGTCGTGGAAGGCGCCTGAGACGCATGGACGGGCCGACGGGCCCACGCGCCGTCGGCAGGCTGCGCGTGGCGCGCTTGGGCGCCATGCCCCGCGGGATTACAGCTTGTAGCCCCGATGGATCGCGACGATGCCGCTGGTGAGGTTGCGCACCTCGACGTGGCCGAAGCCCGCGCGGGTCATCATGTCCTTCAAGGTGCCCTGGTCGGGATGCTTGCGGATCGATTCGGCGAGATAGCGGTAGCTGTCGGCGTCGTTGGCGAAGAGCTTGCCCAGGCGCGGCAGGATCTGGAACGAGTGCACGTCGTAGAGCTTCGAGAGCAGGGGGCTCTGCACTTTCGAGAACTCCAGCACCAGGAGGCGGCCGCCGGGCTTGAGGATGCGCTGCATGTCGGCTAGCGCCTTGTCCTTGTCGGTGACGTTGCGAAGGCCGAAGGCGATGGTGATCGCGTCGAAGCTGTTGTCCGGAAACGGCAGCATCTCGGCATTCATCTGCGCCCAGCGCAGGCCGGACACGAGGCCGCGATCGGTGAGCCGGTCGCGGCCTACGCCGAGCATGGCGGCATTGATGTCGCCCACCACCACTTCGCCCTCGTCGCCCACGACGGGCTTCAGCAACGCGGCGATGTCGCCGGTGCCGCCGGCCAGGTCGAGCACGCGGTCGCCGCGCCGCACCCCGCTCACCGCCACGAAGTGACGCTTCCACAGGCGATGGACGCCGAACGACATCAGGTCGTTCATCAGGTCGTAATTGCGGGCGACCGACGTGAAGACTTGGCCGACGAGCTTCTGCTTGTCGCCGACGGGCACGTCGCGAAAGCCGAAATGGGTGGTTTTGGGGTTCTCCATGGGAGGGAATGGTACCCCTCCCACCGCCGGGCGGCGAGCGCCACCGGTGCCTTACGGCGTCTTGGGCGGCGCGCTGATGGAGAAATTCGTGCTGAGCCGGATGTCTGCGTTGGGCCCTTCCAGGGTCTGCACGAAGCGCGTCGGGCGCAATACGTAGGCCGTGCCCGGAGCGCCGGCGGGTCGATACAGCTCGAGGTTCATATGCGGCTGGCCGCCATTGGGCAGCTGTTGGCGCAGGTTGATGTGGACCCAGCCGCTGGAGGCGGACTCCAGCGTCGCCGCGGGATCGACCGAGCGGGGCAGCCATGGTTCGCTCGCACCGCGCACGGTGTCGAGGCGGGTCCAGGGCGTGACCGCCAGAACCGGCAGGCCTTGTGCGGTTCCCTCGCCGACGCGGGTCTGGGGAAGCGCCAGCTCGACCTCGCCGAGGGTCGCCGGATCCAGTTGCCGTGCGTGGGCCTGTTGCAGACGCGCCAGGTCGTCGACCGGGGCGTAGTAGTAGACCGCTGCGGGCCATTCGCTACGTGGGACACGCACGAGCCCTTCGATCGCTTCGGCCGAAAGGTGGGGCGAGACGATGACCGGGCCCGCCGAGGGGCCGGGTAGCGCCATGGGTGGCGGCGTGCGTTGCGCGCGCACGTGCCCGATGGCCTGGTCCCACAACGCTCGCCGGGCGGGGCCGACCATCGGGCGGGCCAGGCCTTCGTCCCATTGCCTGCCCAGCGTCTGGAAGAGCAGTTCGGCGTCCCACGGTTCCAGTTGTCGGCTCAGCCAGGCCTGTAGGTTGAGTACTTCCTGATGGGAGAAGTCGGCGATGTCGGCGGCCAGTCGTGGGCGCAGGGCCTCCCAGTCCTCACCCCCATAGAGGTCCGCGCGGACGGATACGCGGCCCGAGCCGCCGCGCAGTCCGGTGTGCCGGAAGTGCCATCGTCCGTCGGCAAGCCGCTCGATGGCGGGCCCGGAGACGCGGGCGTCGAGGGCGCCGGGGCGGGAAAGCCGCCAGCCGCGCGAGGCGTCGTCGAAGCGGACATGGAAGAGCTGACCGTCGTGACGGATGTAGCGGGCCTGGCCGATGGCGTAGACGCCGCTGGCGGGCGACGGTCCCGGCGGCAGGGAGACGCCGTGGGCGAGGAAGCGATCCTCGAAGAGGGTGTCGGGCCGGGGCAGGGGGCGACGCTGGGTGACGAGGCGGCCGTTTCCGGCGGAGGCGCGCACGAGGGAGCCGGCAAACAGGGATGGAACCTGCACGGGGAGGGGCACGACATTGAGGGCGGAGGTATAGCCCTCGACGAAGTCGAGGAAGGCGGCGGTAGCGTCGCCGGCCTTGACGTGGTCGTAGAAGCGCCAGGCGGCCTGGGCGGTGCGCGGGATGCTGAGGACGGTGTCCAGGGCGAGACGGGTGGCGAGCCTGCCGGCGTCGTCGAAGGGTCCGGTGGCGAGGTCGAGGCTGCGAGCCACGGCGTCGACGGTGGCCAGCCGGGTGGAGCGGGCCAGGTGGTGGGCGTTGCGCTTGGCCAGGCCGATGGCGGTGTCATAGAGGGTGTCGAGAACGGAGGCGGTGACCTCCTGCTCGGCGAAGCGCTCGTCCGGGGCCGTGCATGCGGAACAGTCGTCGAGGTCGAAGACCCAGGAGGCGGAGCGGTTGCCGTTGAGGCGAGGGAGGGCGAAGTGACGCTGTCCGCGGTCGTCGGCAAGCGCGAATTCTTCGGGCAGGCGCTGGAGGAGGTAGGCCTCGAAGGCGGGATCGACGAGGAAGCGCCGGGTGAGTTCGGCGCGATCGGCGAACTCGCGCCAGGCGATGCCGTCGGGGGCGTTCGGGGTGTAGAGGACGACACGGGAGACCGAGCGCGGATCGCGCACGCCGATGAGGACGACGTCGGCCAGCGGCGCACCGCGATAGGTGAGTTGACGGGCGACCAGTTCGTGACCGCGGGCGGTGCGGGGGCGGCCGCCCGCGGCGGGGTGGTCCAGGACGGTCTGAACCCAGTGGAAGCCCTGTTCCTCGTGGTCGTCGAGAAAGCCGCGCGGCTCCTCGGGGTGGTAGTAGACCAGTCGGGCGTCGGCAGCCTCGAAGCGCATGCGTGCACGCAGCAGGTCGAGTGCGAGAACGCGGTTGAGCCGGCCGTGCTCCGAGCGATCGGTGAGGACGTCGTCGAGGTGGTCGGCGTAGGCGTTGGGCAGATCGATGTCGGCGACGAGTTCGCGGATCGTGGCGGGGGTGAGGCCGGTGCGCGGTGAGCCTTCGGCGTCGAGGACGGCGACGAGATCGGTGGGCGCGAGGTGGCGGAAGGCGAGCCGGGAGAGGGAGAGGGTGTCGGCGGGAAGGGCGCCGGCGGCCCCGGCGAGAAGATCGGAGGGTGAGGCGGGCAGGCCGCTCAGGCGGACGAGGATGTCGGCCGGGTCGGCGTCGATGCCTCTCACGCGCAGTCGGTCACGCAGCAGCCTGTCGGCGAACGCGACGAGCGACAAGGGTTCGCCCGTCGATCGGTCGTGGCGCGCCGACGCGGCGTCCCGCAACGCGGCGCGATAGGCGTGAGCCGCGTTCTCCCAGTGTCGACGGACGTCGTCTGGCACGCGGGCCATGCGCTCATGGTGCGCGCGGGCGAGGAGGTCCGCATCCCGGCTTTCGACCATGCCGTGCACGTCGAGCAGGCCCTGCAGGTCGGCGGCCGTGCGCAGCGCATCTTCGCGTGTGCCGGGAGAAAGCGTGGATGCGTGCCTCAGCACTTCGCGCAGCCTTTCCCTGAATCGCTCGACGAGCCTTTCGGCCATGGCCTCGAATGGCTGTCCGGGTATTTCGCGAGTCCGCAGAAGGCGCCGGGCGACGTTCGCCTGGACCGTGCCGGCGTCGACGCCACGCGATGCGTTCGTGGCGGCCAGTTCCCGTCGCAAGCGGCTTTCGGCCGCGTCGAGCAGCGTGGCGAGCGAGCCGAAGGACTCCCAGCCCTCACGCGCGGTGAAGAGCAGCGCACGGTCCGGATGGCGGTCGTCTCGAAGGACGAGGGCGCCGGCGTAGGTCGCGTCGGCGATGTGCAGTTCGTCGGCATGCAGGTGCGAAGGCAACGGGGTGTCGGGATGCTGCGCGACGGATCGCACGAGTTCGAAGGCTTCGTCGGACAGCGTGCCGTCGTTGGCTCGCAGCGACGCATCGTCGTAGGCGGCCTGCGCCAGTTTCCGCGCGAAGACGTCGCGGCGCGAACGTGCCGGATGGCTCGACGCCTGATCGGCGGGCGCGTTCCAGAAAGCGTCGACCTCGAGGAGAAAGGCGGCGCGGCCGTCGTCGCCGGAAGGCGATGACGGAAACGCATTCTGTTGGCGTAGCAGCCATTGCTGTGTATCGGCGAGACGTCGCAGCGCATCGACGGCCGCCTGGTTGGCATGGGAAACGAGGGCAGGCGGCGCCTGCGGGGGAAGCATGTCCAATGGTCGATCCTTGACTGAGAGGTTACGGTGTCGCTCCGCGCCGGCCTTCCGACACGAAAACGCCTTGCAAGGGAATGGCGGGAAGCGCCCCCTCCACGTCACCCGCATGACCGGCGCCCGAAAGGCGAGGCGACCGGATCAGGTACGTGCCGTCGTGCACGTTGGTGACACGATGCACGGTGTAGCCGGGCGGCAGCGCATCGAGGTCGAGCTTGAGCCAGCGTGCCGTCATCTCCGGACGGTTGGCTTGCCGTGTCCATGCGTTTCTTCCGCTGAGCCATACGGCGACCTGGTCCAGGTCGTTGCGGGCCGGATCGAGCGTCGTCACGTACGCCCCGGAGGGGTAGCCCCGGCGCGATGCGGACTGCTCGAGCCATTGGAAGCGTTCGCCACGCATCGTCGCCATGGCGGTGTCGTCCGTGTAATGCCAGACGTATCGGGGCCACTGCGCGCGGTCCACGGCGATGGCTTCATGGGAAAGTCCCGCGCCCGGTATCGGCGCGGGCAAGCCCTCCACGCGCACGGGCGGTCGCGGCGGGGCGGGCGGCGCGGGCGGTGGCGTGGACGGATGGCCTCGGGCCCAGTCCACGGCGGCCTGCCAACGCTGGCGTTCCACGGCGGTCAGCGGTTCGCGGCTGATCTTGCGCCAGGCGAGCTTTCTCGCTCCCGTGTCGGTGCCCTTTCCGGCCACGAGATGACTCGACAGGCGTTCGAGTTGCGCGTCGCTCAGGCCGCGCAGGTCGGCCACGCGCTGACGGTGTTCGCGCAGTACCGACATCGTGGTGGACCCCACCGGCGGGGGCGCTCCGCCGAGCAGGCCGACGTCGGTGCGATACTGCCACTGGCCCTGGCCCACGTGCACCACGGCCGGGCCGCTGAAGTTGGCGTCCGGTGCGCCTGGCCGGGTCAATCGCCAGGTCTGCGCCGATGCGTCGTAGCGCACCGCATACAGGCGGCCGCCCTGGGAAATCGCGGTCTGGCCGTCGATGTGGTGGATGCCTTGCATGTTGGCGACCGACTTCGCGCATTTCGCGCACGTGAACGCGAAGCGGGCCTCGAAGAGCGTGGCCGACGTGGTGAGGTCGACGCGAAACGGGCGGAGCTGAAGGCTCCGTTGCGCGCTGCGCACGATGATCGCGTTGGCGAGCAAGGGCTTCCACGCCACCGCAAGGCCGAAGTCGAGCATGGCGGTGTAGGTGGCGGTGAATTCCACGAAGGCCTGCGGCGCGTTCTTCGCCTTGACCTGATCGTAGAACCGCCAGCCCGCCATGGAAGCCCTGCCGATGAAGTGGGCGAAGCGCCTGGCGAAGGCCGCCGGGTCGATGAGCGGATGGTCGTCGTCGGCCTGGGCGCTGCTGCGGGCTACCAGTTCCACCTGCGCTTCGCGCAGGCTGACTTCGGCATCGTAAAGCGATTCCAGCACGTCGCCGTCGATCGCTCGCTCGGTGAAGGCTTCGTCGGTATGGGTCGTGTTCGCGGGTGGATAACCTCCGAAGACCCAACGGCGCAGGCGGGTGGACTCCGAGACGAAGAACACGCGTACCCCATTGGACTGCGTGGTGGCGAAGCGCGGCGGCAGGCGATCGAGAAGATAGCTCTCGAACGACGGGTGGTACAGGATCTCCCGTTCGACGTCGCTCCACTGCCGGAACTCGCGGAACGTCAGGCCATCCGGCGCATCGGGCGTATAGAGCACCTGCCGCGCCTCGTATCGGGACGAACTCCCGATGACGAGCATGCCCGCCACGGGGATGCCCTTGTACATCACCTGACGGACGACGATATCGTCTTGCCCGTCCTTCGCGCGCCACTTCGCGACCGGCTCGTCGAGGACGCCGTCCACCCACCGATAGAGGTCTTTCAACGGCCGACCCGCGGCGGAAGCGATATCGTCCGACAATGCGGCGGCCAGGCGGGCTTCCTCCGCCTCCAGGCGCAGGCGGATGCGCAGCGCGCCCGTCGCGATCGAGCGGCGCATGGCACCTTCGATCGAGTCGGAAAACGTCGTGCGAATGAGTCGCGCGTAAGCTCCGCCCACGTCGATCGCGCGGACCAGCCTTCCCAGTTCCGTGGCGGGCAATTGCCCATCGAGGGACCTTCCGGTGCCGTCCACGGGATGGAAGCAGCGAAGGTCGAAACGACCGAGGTTCTGCAGCGCCAGCTTCCTCAGCTCGATGCGCTCGACCCGCCCGGCTCCCGACGTGCAGCCGGGGAACGGCAATGGCCGTGGTTCGGAGGTCACGAAGATGTCCTCCACCGGATGGGTCACGCCGATGTCGCTTAATCGTCGCGCGAGCAGGTCGTCGGTGAACGCCTCGATGTCCGGAAGCTGCAGCCATGTCCATTGTTCGGAGACGCGCTGGAGCGATTCGTAGGCGGCCATGGCGCGTCGCCAGTCGTCGGCCACGTTCGTCGGCGCGCGCATGAGGCGTTCTTCCGTCACCTTGTGTATCAGCCGGCGCTCGTGCGCGGCCATCAACCGGCGTATGTCCGGCAGGATGTCCAGGCGTACCGCGTTGCGCAACGCGTCGACCGCGAGCGTGCGTTCGTCGTCGGGAAGTTCGCCATCGAACAGCAGGTTCCATGCCGCCTCCACCCGTTCACGCTGTCGCGGTACGACCGAGAGGAGCCCCAGGAACGCCGATCCGTGCATGGCGTCGAGGCGGACGAGGCGCTCGGTCGGCTCGTCGTCGACCTCGTCGAGGGAGATGCCCGGCGGAGCGCGCCCGTCGCGAAGCCATTGCCTCGCCTTGCGCTCCACCGCGTCGAGCAGGGCGGTGGAGTCCGTGTAGCTTTCCCATCCGCTTTCCGGAAAGAACAGCAAAGCGGGGTCCGCCTCGGTACCGGTGACCACGACCGCGCCGGCGTAGGGCGCGTCGTGGATCATGAGGTGATGGGCCTTCAGCGGGAACGGCGGAGCCTGGTCGACCGAGCGGGCAAACGCCGTCGCCATCTCTCTCGCGCGTTCGTCGAGGGTGCCGTCGAATCCGCGCAGGATGGCCTCGTCGCGCATGACGTCGGCAAGGTGTGTTCGCAGCGTCGCATCCCGTCCGGTCGACGGGTCGTGCCAGAACCGGTCCAATGCGGAGAGATAATCGCGCTTGTCAGCCGACGTCGGGGCATCGGGCAGCGGAGGCAGGGCGAGCGACAACTCGTTTTGCCGCGCCTGCGCCGACACCAGGCGCCGGATGGCGTCGTCCATTTCCTGTCGGGACGACGAGACGATGGCAGGCGGGGCCTGCGGCGGAGCCATGTCCACGGGCAATCCTTGGCGATGGGGAAGCGCCAAAGCTTACGAGGGCGAACCCGCGCGCATCTGTAGGTATCGCGGACGAGCGCTTGTAGTCTTATCGACCCGTGTCGTTGGACCGTGCCGGTGTCACGGACCTTCGTGGGTGTGGTGGCGCTGCTTCTCGTTCGCCACGTGGCGTTCGTGCAGCGAATCGCCCGTGCCGGAGGCCTGCGGATCGTCGGGCGGCCGCGCGTCGAGGTCGCGGTCGTTCTCGCCGCCGGGCGTGATCTTGAGGATCGAATGGCGCACTTCGCGGGCGAGGATCACGCGGGCGTCGCGCACCATGTCTTCCAGCGCGTCGGCGAAATCGAGCTTGCCGTTCTCGTCGGTCCACACCACTTTCTGCTCGCGCAACTTCTGGATGAAGCCGCGGAACAGCGCCTTGTCGAAGAATTCGGGCGCGGAGAGTTCGTTGAGCAGGCTCAGGCGCTGCGCGGTCAGCGTGCACGCGGTTTCCAGTTCGCCCGAGCTCATCGTGTGCGGACCGTTCTTCACCAGCGCGGCGATGGCGATGTAATAACGCTCGAAGGCCTGCAGCATGCTGCGCGCGATGACGCGAAGCTGGTAGGCGCCGTCGTCCTGTCCCGGTCCGCGTTCGAGCAGGCGGCCTTCGCCGTTGGATTCGAGCATGCCGCGTCGCACGAAGAAATCGATGGTGTCCTGCACCTGATTGGCGAAACCTTCTTCGTCCCACGGCAGGAACAGCTCGCCCTGGATGAACGGATAGATGATCTTGCCCAGGCGCACCACCGACGAACGCGACATGCGCCGGTTGTTGAGGAAGCACGCGGCCACCCAGGCGGCCGCGGCGTTGAGGTGCAGCACGTTGTTGCGGAAGTAGGAAAGCAGCACCGCCTGCTCGCCCTCGGTCACCAGCACGTCGCCCAGCGGGTGTCGCACGCGGCGGATCCAGCCCATCTGTTCGCCGTAGGCGATGATGCCCGGGGGATTCATCGGCGTGATCGTCACGCGGTCGGAGTAGGGCAGCTCCTGGAACATCGCCTTGGTCAGTTCCAGCTGCACCAGCAGATCGTTTTCGGCCATCGCGTGCTTGGGCGTCGCCAGCAGGGCGAGCGCGAGCAGGTTGATGGGGTTCACGTCGGCCGCGCGGTTGATGTTCACCTGGATGCGCTCGGCCAGGCCGTCGACGGCGCGATTGAGCCATTCGGGCTTGGCGTCGGGATCGGCGGTGGCTTCGCGCCAGTCGGCGGCCGCGGCTTCGAGCACGGGCTCGAGCAGGATTGGCTCGCCGAAGTTCAGGGTGACGTGGCCGTAGCGCTGGCGAAGCACCTTGAGGCCGCGGATCAGGCCGAGCAGCGATTCCTTCTCCTTCGGCTTGCCCGACAGCTCGCCGATGTACGACTTGCCTTCCATCAGCTTCTCGTAGCCGATGTACACCGGCTGGAACAGCACGGGACGGCGCGGCGCGCGCAGGTAGGCGCGTACCGTCATCGCGAGCATGCCGGCGCGCGGCGTGAGCAATCGGCCCGTGCGCGAGCGGCCGCCTTCGATGAAGTATTCCAGCGGTACGCCACGGTCGACGAGCTGCGCCAGGTATTCGTTGAACACCACCGAATACAGCGCGTTGCCCTTGAAGCTGCGGCGAAGGAAGAACGCGCCGCCGCGACGCAGCAGCGGCCCGATCAGCGGCAGGTTGAGGTTGACGCCGGCCGCGATGTGCGGTGGCACCACGCCGGAGTGATGCAGCTGATACGAGAGCAGCAGGTAGTCGGTGTGGCTGCGGTGGCTGGGCACGTACACCACTTCGTGACCGGGCGCGATGGCGCGCACCTTGTCGAAGTGATGCATGGCGATGCCGTCGTAGAGCTTGTTCCAGAAGTTGGACAGCAGGAACGACGTGGAGCGCACCACCGGATGCGAGTAGTCGGCGGCGATCTCCAGCGCGAAGTCGCGCGCCCTCCGCTCGGCCTTGGCCTGGGTGATGTTTTCCTTGCTGGCCGTGGCGGCGACCGCGTCGCGCACCGGTTGCGCGTTGAGCACCGCGTCGACGACCGTGCGGCGGTGCGACAGATCGGGACCGATGACGGCCGCGCGGATGCGCCGGAAGTGGGTGCGCAGCACGCGGGCGATCTTGCGCGTGAGGCGCTCGGAGGTGAGTCCTTGCGACTCGGTCAGCACGTTGCGCAAGGAGACGGGGGCCGAGAAATGCACGACGGTGTCGCGGCCGTTGAGCAGCAGGGCGAGCATGCGCCGGAAGCGGCCGACGACGAGCCAGTTTTCCGCGAACAGCACGCTGAACCAGCCCGATTCGCGGTTGGGGGCGCGGCCGACGTAGATGGATACCGGCACCACCTGGATGTCGCGTGAGGGATCGTCTTCCAGCGCGCGGATGAGCTGGCCGATCGGTTCCTTCGGTCCGCGCGCATCGGTGCGGCCGAACAGCCAGCCGTGACGGCGGCTCAGCGAGAAGACGGAGCGCCGCCGGCGTCCGGGCAGTTCGAGCAGTTGCATCGGACTGGGCAGGCCGGCCTCGCGGCATGCGCGCTCCAGGATCAGCGCGTCGGAGGTACCGTCGCGCTCGATGGCGTAGCAGACGGCCGCGCCGCCGTGCAGCAGGCCGGCGGGCTCCGCGGGCTCGCGCTTGATCTTCACCCAGGGCTCGAGCAGCCGGCCCAGCAGCTTGAACCACCAGGGCGAACGGGCGACATGGACGTGCGGATCCGCACTCATCGGAATTTCGGACATCGTGGGATTGTACGGCCTAGCGAACGTGGGCGGCGGTCACCGGCGTGGCGGCGCGGGAGGGCTCCGCCGGGATGCTGGTAGCCGGTGCGGGGGTGTTGAGCAAACGGGCATGCTCGGCGCGCACGTCCTGGAGAAGGTCGCTGTCGTACCAGCGCCCGTCGAGCAGCACCAGGGTGACGTCGGTCTGGATCGGCTTGTCGAGCAGGGTGTAGGTGATCTTCACGTGGGCCGAGGCGCCGCTGTTCTCCAGCGTGTCGATGCTGGCCGCGTCGAAGCTCTTGTCCAGCGAGAGGCCGTAGACGTCGAGCAGGCGCTTGAGCCCGTTCCAGCCGGTGGCGTAGGTCGCCATGGATTGCTCGAAGTCCAGCGCGTGCAAGGCCTCGGGCGTGGAGAGATGCGCGTTGCGAGCGGTGTCCACCACGATGGCGATGGCTTGCTTCGCCTTGGCCTGGTCGCCCCAGGCCACGGTCTGGGTCCATGGCGCGATGACGTTCACCACGTCGCGCAGCTGCCGCTTCTGCGATGCGTTGAGATCCTTCTCCTGATCGATGGCGGTCAGCGCCATCGACTGGCCGACGCCCGAGATCAGCGGCATCTGGTCCTTGTAGTCGCGATCGAACCGTACCAGCACGGGACGGAGGTCGGCGAAGAGCTTCTTCTCGGCATCGGGCTCCGTCAGGCGCTTCACGCCCGCCTCGAAACGTTCGCGATCCTGGGGCTCCACGGGTGTCTTCGCCGCGTTGCGCAGGGGCCAGTCGGCGCGCAGCGTGGCGAAGTCGGCCGGTGGCAGGGCGTGCCGCCAATACATGTCGAACTTGCCGTCGCGGATGAGTTCGAGCGAGGCACGCACGGCATCCTCGGGCGAGCCACCGCCCGGCGTGCCCGGCGGTTCCTTGTCCTTGCCGCAGGCGGCGAGCAGGGCGAGGGCCGGGAGCAGAAGCCAGGCCTTGGGGATGTAGCGGAACATCGGGCGCGCGTCCGTAACCGGCGGGGGAGGCGAGGTTACGAGGCCCCCGGCCGCTTCACAAGGGCCGAAGTGTAAGAAATCCATAAAGAAAAACCCCGGAGACCTGAAGCCTCACGGGGTTATCCGGCCCGAAGCCGGCAAGGGAAATGGCCTTGCCCGCATTGCTTGAGGCACCACGGGTTTCGGCGAGAGCAATGATAGTTGGCCGACATTGTTAATGCAATATCAGCAAATCATTACTAACTCGTTGAATTTACTTGACTCGCAGCGAATCGATCTTCTTCTGCCGGCGAGCTTCCCGCGGCAGAGTGTAGTCGTTGTCGAACATCGCCGCTTCCCAGGCGCCGTAGGTGGGGTTGGGAAGCACGAACCAGCGCTCGCCGATCCAGGCGGTATAGGGGGCCATCGCCTTCGTCCGCCCCTCGGGGGTGTTGCCGTAGACGTTCGCGAAGTCGGCGATCTGGTCGCCGAACTGCATCAGCACGCGGTAGCTCTTGCCCACTTGCTGGCGGCGGCAGCCCTTCTCGCTGCCCGCCTGTTCGCAGCCTTCGACGACGGTGCCCAGGCCGAGGAACGATGCCTTGCCGGCCACCGGAAGTCCCGCCGAGCGCAGGTTGTCCAGGGTGGCGTCGTCGAGATCCTTCGCGCGGTTGGAGATGTAGATCACGGCGATGCCGTGGTCGGCGGCGAACCTCGTGAACTCGACCACGCCCGGCAAGGGACGGGCGATTCCTTCCTTGCACCAGGCGGCCCATTCGGCCTCGTTGTACTCGGTGCCCGAGCGCACCAGGCGCGCCTGGTAGGGCGAGTTGTCGAGCACGGTCTCGTCCACGTCGAGTACCACGGCGGGTTTGAGGCCCTTGAGCGACGGATGCCCGGCGCGATCGTCCTTGGGCAGCGCATCCCATGTCGGATCCTTCAACGCCTTGAGAAGTTTCTCCTCGGCGTTGCGATACGTCTGCAGGTAGATGAAGTCGTGCTCGCTGGCGTCCTGCGACCAGGCCACCGCGTTGAGGTTGTCGTCGGCGGCGGGCCGAGGCGACAGGTCGGCGGCAGGCTGCGGGGCCGACGCGACGACCGGCGGTTGCTTCGGCGCGCCCGAGGCGCACGCGGAGAGCAGCAGGGCCGCGGCCAGCGCGGTCGGAACGGACTTCAGCATGTAAACCCCTTGCATGGATACGGCCTCGCGGCCATGGGCCGGCGATTGTCCGCAGAGTTTACGACAGGGTGACGACGCGCGCGCCCACTGGCACATCGCCCCCGCGTCCTGACAGACTGCGCCCCACATCCACCGCAAGGCCCACCATGGACGCCGCATCATTCCGGACCCGCGCCGTGTGCATCGCCAGTTACCTCGCGGCGGGGCTCGGCCTGTTTCTCGTGCTGTACCTGCGGCTGCTTCCCGCGCTCATGGCCGGCCTGCTGGTGTACGAGGTGGTGGTGTCGGTGGCGCCGTTGATGGGCCGCCGGCTGTCGGGCGACCGCGCGCGCGTGCTCGCGGTGGCGCTGGTGGGCATCATCGTGGTGGGGCTGCTCACGTTGCTGATCCTGGGCGGCATCAGCTTCTTCCGCAACGAAATCGGCAATCCCGAGGATCTCTGGCAGAACAGGCTCATGCCGATGGTGGAGCGTGCGCGCCAGCAGCTGCCGCCGGCCATCGTCGATCGCCTCCCCGACAGCGTGGACGCCTTGCGCCTCACGGCGCTGGACTGGGCTCGCTCGCATGCCGTCACCCTGCAGCTGGCCGGCAAGGAAGCCGCGCGCATCCTCGTGCATATCGTGATCGGCCTGGTGCTCGGTGCCATCGTCGCGCTCAGCCGCACGCGCCCGACGCACCAGGTGGGTCCGTTCGCCGCCGAACTGAGCCTGCGCGCCGCGCGCCTGGCCGACGCCTTCCACAACATCGTGTTCGCGCAGATCAAGATCTCCCTCGTCAACACCGCCTTCACCGCGATCTTCCTCGTGGCGGTGCTGCCGTTGTTCGGCGTGCACCTGCCGCTGACGAAGACGCTGATCGTGATCACCTTCATCGTCGGGCTGCTGCCGGTGATCGGCAACCTGCTGTCCAACACCGCCATCACCATCGTGGGTCTTTCGGTGGGACTCTACGTGGGCCTGGGCGCGCTGGCCTTCCTGATCCTCATCCACAAGCTCGAATATTTCCTCAACGCCCGCATCGTCGGCGGGCAGATCCGCGCCCGCGCATGGGAACTGCTGGTGGCGATGCTGGTATTCGAGGCCGCCTTCGGGTTGCCGGGGCTGGTGGCGGCCCCCATCTTCTATGCCTACCTCAAGTCCGAGCTCGAAGCCGCGCGCTTGATCTGACGTTCATCGCGTCCCTGCTGGAATCACGTTCGTTACGCCAAGGATTTCGTGCATGGCCCCTTCCGACGCCACCTATCGCATCCGCATCGCCAGCTACGTGCTGGCGGGTATCGCCCTGCTCGGCTTCCTCGAGCTCCACCTGGTGTCCGCCTTGCTCGCCGGCCTGCTGGTCTACGAGGTGGTGGAAGGCCTCATTCCCCTGATCCGGCGCCTCGTGCCGGGCGAGCGGGCGCGGGTGATCGCGGTGGCCATCGTCGCGGTGGTGGTGGTCGGCGCGATCGTGCTGCTCGTGGTGGCGACCATGGATTTCTACCGGCGCGACATCGGCGATCCGAGACAGCTATGGGACGTGAAGCTTGTGCCGCTCATCGAGAAGGCGCACGAGCAGTTGCCCGCGTGGATCACCTCGAGCCTGCCCGACAGCCTGACCGACCTGCGCACGCAGGGCATGGACCTCGCGCACAAGCACGCGGGCGACCTGCAGCTGGTGGGCACGCACGCCGCGCGCATGCTGGCCCACATCCTGATCGGGTTGGTGCTCGGCGCGATCGTGGCCATTTCCCACGGTTCCGGCGGCAGGCCGGCGCGTCCGCTCGCCTTCGAGCTGACCACGCGCGCGGGACGCCTGGCCGACGCCTTCCACAACATCATCTTCGCGCAGGTGAAGATCTCGGCGATCAACACGACGCTGGCCGCGCTCTTCCTGCTCGTGGCGCTCCCCCTGTTCGGCGTGCACGTGCCGCTGGCGAAGACGCTGGTGATCGTCACCTTCATCGTCGGCCTGCTGCCGGTGGCGGGCAACCTCATCTCCAACACCCTGATCACCATCGCGGGTCTGTCGGTGTCGCTGTGGGTGGGCGTGGCGGCACTGGGTTTCCTCGTGGTGGTGCACAAGCTCGAATACTTCCTCAACGCACGCATCGTCGGCGGGCAGATCCGTGCGCGCACATGGGAACTGCTGGTGGCGATGCTGGTGTTCGAGGCGGCGTTCGGCATCGCGGGGCTGGTGGCGGGGCCGATTTACTATGCTTACCTGAAGAGTGAGCTGGAGGCGGAGGGGTTGGTCTGAGGCGCAAGACGCTGGGTCCCCGCCTTCGCGGGAACGACGAGCTACGCGATTCGTCGCCGCCTATGAAACAGCCTCACGTCGTTCCCGCGAAGGCGGGAACCCAGCGTCTCACGCTCCCCCCGCCAGCATCGCGCGGATCCGCTCCATGTGCGCCTGCGCCGTCTCCTTTTTCACCTCGGCGTCGGCTTCCGGATCCTTTCCGTCCCAATGCAGGTCGTCCTGCGGCAGCTCGTCGAGGAAGCGGCTCGGGTCGTTGGAAAGGATCTCGCCGTACTTGCGCGACTTCGCGGCGAAGGACAGCGTGAGCGCCTCCTTGGCCCGCGTGATGCCCACGTACATCAGGCGGCGTTCCTCGTCGAGGCGCCCTTCGTCGATCGCCCCTTCGTGCGGCAAGGTGCCGTCCTCGCAGCCCACGATGAACACGAAGCGGAACTCCAGTCCCTTGGCCGAGTGCAGCGTCATCATGCGCAGCGCGTTGCCCGGATCGTCGCGGTCGGCATGGCTGAGCAAGGCCAGCTGCTGCGCGATGTCGCCGGTGCGACCGCCGTCGCGGCCCATGGCGCGGAACCAGTCCATCAGTTCGCGCAGGTTGCCCAGGCGGCGTTCGCGCAGGTCGGGGTCGGGCGTACTCGCGGCGATGTGCGAGCCGTAGCCGGTTTTTTCCACCACCGTGGCGACGAGGTCGGCGGCGCTCTCGTGCACCGCGTGGCTGCGCAGCTCGTCCATCAACCGGGCGAAGCCCGCCAGTGCCGAGGCGGGTCGGGGCGACAACGACTTCAGCACGGTATCGCTGCGAGCGGCATCGAGCAGCGAGGCGTTGCGGGACTGCGCGATCTGGCCGAGTTTCTCCAGCGACGTGGCGCCGATCTCGCGCTTGGGCACGTTCACCACGCGCAGGAAGGCGGCGTCGTCGGTGGGATTGGTGAGCAGGCGCAGGTAGCTGAGTATGTCCTTCACCTCGGCGCGGTCGAGGAACGACAGCGCGCCGCTCAGGTGATACGGCACGCGCGCGAGGCGCAGCGCCTTTTCCAGCGGGCGGGCCTGGAAGTTGCCGCGATAGAGGATGCAGAAGTCGTCCCAGCGGCAACCCTTTTCCTTGTATTTCTCGTGCAGGCTCGCGGCGATGGCGGCGATGCGCTCGGCTTCGTGGTCGTTGTCCTTGCACTCGAGCACGCGGATGGGCGGGCCTTCGATGTGGTCGCTCCACAGTCGCTTCTCGTGCACGTGCGGGTTGTTGGCGATGAGCTGGTTGGCGGCGCGCAGGATGCGTTTCGCGCAGCGGTAGTTCTGCTCCAGCTTGATGACCTTCAACTGCGGGAAGTCGCGGCCGAGCTGGTCGATGTTTTCCGGATTGGCGCCGCGCCACGCATAGATGCTCTGGTCGTCGTCACCCACGCAGGTGAACCGGGCTTTGGGACCGGCGATGGCCTTGAGCAGGCGGTATTGCGCGTCGTTGGTGTCCTGGTATTCGTCCACCAGCAGGTAGCGCAGGCGCTCCTGCCAGATGGCGCGCGCGTCCGCGTCGTTCTCCAGGATGCTCAGCGGCAGGCGGATGAGATCGTCGAAGTCCACCGCGTTGAACGCGGCCAGCCGTTGCTGGTAGAGATCGTAGATGGTGGCGGCTTCGATCTCGCGCGGGCTGCGCGCGGCGGCCATGGCTTCGGCGGGCGTCAGGCCCGCGTTCTTCGCCTTGCCCACGAGGTTGCGGATGCCCTGGATCACTTCCGGCTTCACGCCCTTGGGCGAGAGCTCCTTGATCATGTTGGCGCTGTCGTCGGCATCCAGCACCGAGAAACCGCGGCGCAACTGCGCGCGATCGTGTTCGATCTGCAGGAACTTCAGGCCCAGCGCGTGGAAGGTGCACACGGTGAGCGCCTTCGCGGCGTCGTCGGAAATCAACTTGGAAACGCGCTCGCGCATTTCCTTCGCGGCCTTGTTGGTGAAGGTGATCGCGGCGATCTTCTCCGCGGCCAGGTGCCGGCGGGAGATCAGGTGCGAGATCTTCTCCGTGATGACGCGCGTCTTGCCGGAGCCTGCGCCGGCCAGCACGAGGAGGGGACCGTCGCAGTACTCGACGGCCGCGTGTTGTTGGGGATTGAGCATGGCCGGCCGGAAGACGAAGGGCGGACGAGGCCCCGGATGGTAGCAGGTGCCGGTCTCGGGGGCAGGTGGGCCGGGCTTCGGATACCATGTCGGGTCGCGACCCGACCGAAAGCCCATGGCCAAGCTGTATTTCTATTACTCGGCGATGAACGCCGGCAAGACCACCACCCTGCTGCAGAGCGCGCACAACTACCACGAGCGCGGCATGCGCACGCTCATCCTCACGCCGGCCCTGGACGACCGCTACGGCGAGGGCGTGGTCGCTTCCCGCATCGGCCTGCAGGCCCGGGCCATGCGCTTCTCGGGCGAGGAGAACCTGCTCGCCGTCGTCGAGCGCGACATCGCCTCGCGCGGCCCGCTGCATTGCGTGCTGGTGGACGAAGCCCAGTTCCTGTCCAAGGCCCAGGTCTGGCAGCTCACCGACGTGGTCGATCGCCTGGGCATCCCCGTGCTGGCCTATGGGCTGCGCACCGATTTCCGCGGCGAGCTCTTCGAGGGCAGCCAATACCTCCTGGCCTGGGCCGACAACCTCGACGAGATCAAGACCATCTGCCATTCCGGGCGCAAGGCCACCATGGTGGTGCGCGTGGACGAACACGGCCGCGCGGTCACCCAGGGGCCGCAGGTTGAGATCGGCGGCAACGACCGCTATGTCTCCGTGAGCCGCGCCGAGTTCAAGACCATCACGGCCGGCGAAGGCCGCATCGAGCTGCAGCAATCCGTGCTGCCGCTGGGCGAATCCGATTCCGACGAAGGAAAACCGACGTGACCGAGACGACGAACACCGCCGCCGAATGGCCGCGCCCTTATTGGCAGCCCAGCGACGAGCAGGCCGTGTTGCTGTATTTCGTGTTCGGCTCGTTCGCCGAGGACGTGGTCATCCCCTCGTCGAAGTACGGTAGCCCGGGCCTGCCCGAAGGCATCGAGATGCAACGCATGCAGAACGCGGTGCTGGCGCGCTGGGAGGGTTATCCGCTGGCCGGTGCGCTGGGCGAACTGTTGCGCGAGGACAGCCCCGAGGCGTTCAAGGCCGCCAAGGCGGCGCCGCACGTCATGGTCATCCGTGGCCGGTTTCCCGACCGCGACAGCCTGGACTACCTGCGCGATACGCTCGGCGTCGTCGCGGCGCTGACCGACGTCGGCGGCAAGGTGGTGGTCGATCCGCAGATCCTCACCCTGTTCGACGCGGCGAGCTGGCGCGAGCATTACCTGGTGCCGGGTGGCGCGCCGCCGCGACACCACGTGCTGATCCTGTGCAGTCCCGAGGAAGACGTGAAGGGCCGCTCGTGGATCCGTACCCGTGGCATGCGCAAGTTCGGCCGCCCCGACGTCAGCATCACCAACGTGCCCGACAACGCCATCGATTCGGTGGGCGCGTTGTCGGAAAACCTCGTGGAACTGTCCGCCCTGGGTTCGCGTTTCGACGACGGTCAGCTGATCGACGTGACCGGCGTGCGAGGCGGCCTGAAGGTGTCGCTGTCGGGCGACGAAAACGATCCGCGGTTCAACAATTCGCATGCCGCCATGCGCTGGCCCGATTGATCGGATCAGCGTTGGCAGGTGGGGCAGTAGAACGACGCCCGCTGCCCCAGCGTCACCACCTTGATGGGCGTGCCGCATACCTTGCATGCGTCGCCTGCCCGGCCGTAGGCGAACAGTTCCTGGTAGAAGTAGCCCGGCGCGCCGTCGGGCGAAAGGAAGTCGCGCAACGTGGTGCCGCCACGGGTGATGGCGTGCGCCAGGATGCGCTTCACTTCAGCGGCGAGTGTCGCGTAGCGTTCGCGTGACACCTTTCCCGCTGCGCGACGCGGATCGATGCCGGCGGCGAACAAGGCCTCGCTCGCATAGATGTTGCCGACGCCGACCACTACCGCGTTGTCCATCAGAAAGGTTTTCACCGAGGCCGAGCGCCCGCGCGACAGGCGCCAGAGCAGGTCGCCGTCGAACGCGTCGGTGAGCGGTTCCGGTCCGATGCCCTCGAGCAGTTCATGCGTTTCGCCGGGCATCTGCCAGAGCAAGGCACCGAAACGGCGGGGATCGGTGAAGCGCAGCACCTTGCCGTCGTCGAGGACGATATCCACGTGGTCGTGCTTGCCCAGGGGCGTGTCGGCCGGCAGTACGCGCAACATGCCCGACATGCCCAGGTGGAGCAGGGCCGTGCCGGCGGCGGTGTGGATCAGCACGTATTTCGCGCGACGCTCCACGCTCGTGATCGTCTGACCCGGGAGCAGCGTCGAGACTTCGGCGGGAATCGGCCAGCGCAGGTCCGGTCGGCGCAGCACCACGCCGGTGACGCGATGGCCTTCCAGGTGCGGGGCGATGCCGCGGCGAGTGGTTTCGACTTCGGGGAGTTCGGGCATGGGCGGAAAGATGGGGCGTCCGGGGCTGACGGGCAAGTGGAAAGGGGCCGTCGCACCGGCGCGGGCCGGTGCCTACGGCCATGCATCGGGTTCTCGCATGAGGCTTTCACGCCGCGTGGGGGTCAAGGCCCGGGCCGTGTCGGCAACGCCTGCATCCTTGGCGGCCTCGGCAACGCCTGCGCGGGCACGATCGCCACGCGATCGCCTTCACGCACGTAGCGGCGCTTGCCCAGGGCGGTCATGTCACCGAATTCCAGTCGCACGTTATCTAGGGTCAGCACGGCCATCGGCGGGGACAGGCCGATCTTTCCCGCGTCGACATCGCCGAGGGGTTTCCATTCGAAGACGGGCGTCCGTGCGAGGTCGGCCAGGTCGGCCACTCGCCCTTCGTCGACCGTGCCGGACGAGGTCCAGTGTCCGTCATGCCGCTCGAAATGCTGGGCGGCGAATCCGCGCAGCGAAACGTCGATGCGCTCGAGGCGCCCGGGATCGAGTCCCGTGAGCGTGTGCCCGCGCGCATCGGCCTCGTCGGCATGCCATTGCCAGCCGACCGCCGCGACGACGATCGCCAGCACGGCGAGGGCGAGCAGTCGCGGCCTCACCTCAACGCCTCCGCCGCCGCCACGCGATGCCCGTGCCGATACCGAGCAGGAGCAACGGCAGCGCGACGAGGAAGCCGAGGGTGATGGCGCCAAGGCCATCCTGCGACAACGCGATGGCGCGGTCCGGAGCGCCCCGGGACGGTAGGTTCACCAGCACGTCGTCGCCCAGCAGCCAGTCGACGATGCGCTCGCCCAGGGCGCGGTTCCCACCGTTGCCGAGATAGGTGTTGGAGAGGAAATCGCCGTCGCCGATCACCACGGCGCGCTGTTCGTTCTTGGCCGGGCTGGGCGAAAGGCGGTTGAGCGCGAATGCGAAGTCGAGCGGGCCTTTCAGTTCGCCGTTTTCGGGATGGAAGGCGACGGTGGAGGGTTTGTCGTTGTCGATGCCGCCGAACGCGGTCCAACTGCGTTCGCCCGACCGCAGGAACGGCACCACTGCCCAGTCGTGCGCCGATACCTGCGCGAGCGCGGCCGCCTGCGGAAACAGCGTGGTTTCGCGAAACGCGCGCGTGATCGCGTGGAACGGATAGTCGCCCAGCACGACGATGCGCGGGTCCCGCACGTTGAGGGTGCTGCCCTGGCCGTCCACGAGCACGCCCGGCAGCACGCGAATGCCCAGCACGTCGGCGAGCGGCGCGGTGCCGAGGTCGTCGTTCGACGGCTCGGTGAGCCAGAGCAGGTTGCCGCCGTCACGCACGTAATCCACGAGGGCCTGCACGCTGCGCGCGGGCAGGGGAGCGAGGGGGCTGGCGAGAACGACGAGATCGGTGTGTTCGGGCACGCCCTGCGTCTGGCTGAAATTCAACGGCACGGCGCGCATGCCGCGCTTTTCGACCTGGCCCATGAAGATGCCGAGGTCGGCGTTGGCCCGGCCGTCGGCCTGGCGCTCGCCGTCGCCGGTGACGAAGGCCACCACGCGTTCCCCGCCGCGCGCAAGCCGTTCCAGCGCATTGGAAAGGTTGCGCTCGTTGATCGGGCTTTCCACGCGTTGCTCGCGGCCGCGATAACGGACGATGAGGGCGCCGTCGCCGCCGATGCCCAGTTGCCGCGACGCGGCCGGATCGAGGTCCGGATCGACGAAGGACAGCGTGAGGTCGGGTTTCGCACGCGTGTAGCGTTCGATGACGGCGGCCACCTGTTCGCGCAACGGGCCCGTGGGCGAGAGATAGCCCACCACGTCGACCGGACCGTCGAGCGCGCGGAGCACGGCTTCGCTCTCGGGGGCCAGGCTGGCCCGCGCGCCGTGCGTCCAGTCGGCGGTCCAGGCGTGCCGGGAGCTCAGGAAACCCATGCCGCCGACGATGGCCAGCAGCACCACGAGGAACAGCCAGCGGTCGAGTCGACGCATCACTGGCGCTCCCGGTCGGCGCCGAGGCGGCGCGTGGCGAGGATCAGCGCGAGCGCGATGGCGAGCGCGAACCACACGATGTCGCTGGAGACGACGAGGCCGCGCAGCAGGTTCTGCAGGTGCGTGGCGAGCGTGAGCCATTCGAGGAAGCCCCCGCTGACGCCGGCGGCCTGCGCCCCGCGGTCGATGGTCCACAGGGCGAGCGACACGATCAGCGCCGTCGCGGCGGCGATGGCGGGAACGGCCGTGGCGGCCGAGCACGCGATGCCGATGGCCGCCAGGGTGGCGAGGGTGAGGGCGGTGCCGAGCGTGGCGGCGGCGAGCTTGCCCCAGTCGGCTTCGCCGTGCAGGCCCACGGCCAGCGGCATCGCCAGCGTCGCCAGCAGCCACAGGCCCAGCCACGCGAGCACGGCCAGGTATTTGCCGAGCACGATGCGCCAGGCGGGCAGGCCGGTGGACCAAAGGAGGGCGAGCGTACCCGCCCGCCTGTCGCCGGCCAGCGCGGACATCGTCATCAGCGGCACCACGAGGAACGACAGCTTCACCAGCTCCGCAAGCAGCGGGATCGCCACCAGGTCGGTGAACCCGGGCGCATCGGCGACGGCGGCGAGCCTGACCTGCGCGCCGAGGAACTGGCCCAGGCCGAGGGTGAATGTCCAGGCCAGCCACGCGATGGTGAGGGCGGCCAGCGCCCACGCGAGCGGGCGCACCGCGAGGCGGCGCAGTTCGAGACGGGTCATCGCGCCCAGGCTCATGCGGAAGCCCCCGTGGCGATGCCGAAGAAGGTCTTCTCCAGCGCCGCGTGATCGCCCAGCGGCGCGTCGTGGCGCAGGATCCCGTCGTGGAGGATGACCACGCGGTCGCAGACCGCCACGACCTCGGCCAGCACGTGCGTGGACAGGATCACCGCATTGCCCGCGGCCGCACGTTCACGCACGAGCTTGCGCAGCTCGCCGACCTGCACCGGATCGAGGGCATTGGCGGGCTCGTCGAGGATCAGCAGCGGCGGCTCGTGGACCAGCGCGCAGGCCAGGCCCAGGCGTTGGCGTTGGCCCTGGGACAGCACGCCGGCCAGGCGCCGGCGCAGGTCGCCGAGCTGGAGGCGGGCGATCGCCGCCTCCGCCGCCTGCCTCGCCTCCGCCTTGGGTCGCCCGCGCAACCGGGCGAAGGCCGCCAGGTGTTCTTCGACGGACAGTTCCGGCCACAGCGGCGCCGATTCGGGCAGCCAGCCGATGGCGTCGCGGGCGACGGCGGGGTGGATATCCAGGCGGCGACCGTCGATCTCGATGCGGCCGACATCCGGGCGAAGGGCGCCGGCGAGCATCGCCAGGGTGGTGGATTTGCCCGCGCCATTGACTCCGAGCAGCCCCAATACTTCACCGCGGTTCAGGTGAAAACTCAGGCCGGACACGGCGGCTCGTCCGGCACGGCGCCGGGATACGCCGTCCACGTTCAGGAAAGTCGGCGGGTTCATGCGGCTACGTCGCCGAATGCCGCCCTATGGGCAGGATCTTGCGGGCATCTTGCCGCAGGGTCGTGATCTCTCTGAACGGCAAAGGCAGGCGTCATCGGGCGATTGTGCGCAAACCCCCGGTGTGACGACAACCGCGGCTTTCACAATTTGCCGCGATCCATGCTGGTGGGTATGGAAACCCCCCGCTAGACTGCTACTTGTACGTCCCCTTCACTTCCCGCGCGGTACCGACTTCATGCTCGACACCCTGCTCGATTTCCTGGCCAACGGTCTCACCCGCGCAAGCTGGGGCGAGATGCTGGTCTACGTGCTGGTGGTTACCCAGCTCACCATCTTCACGGTGACGCTCTATTACCACCGCAGCGCCACCCATCGCGGCGTCGACTTCCACTGGACCCTCAACGGTTTCTTCCGTTTCTGGGGTTGGCTCACCACCGGCATGGTGGTGAAGGAGTGGGTCGCCATCCACCGCAAGCACCACGCCAAGGTCGAGACCGAGGAAGATCCGCACAGCCCGCAGATCTTCGGCATCAAGAAGGTGTTCCTCGACGGCGTGTCGCTCTATCGTGAGGCCAGCTACAACAAGGCCGACATGGACAAATACGGTCGCGGCACGCCCGACGACTGGTTCGAGCGCCACCTGTTCGGCAAGCACCCGTACTGGGGTCCCACGCTGATGGCGATCATCGACCTGTCGCTGTTCGGCGTGGTCGGCATGGCCATCTGGGCCGTGCAGATGATCTGGATCCCGTTCTGGGCCGCCGGTTTCGTCAACGGCATCGGCCACTGGTGGGGCTACCGCAACTTCGAAAGCTCCGACACGGCGACCAACATCTCGCCGTGGGGCTTCTGGATCGGCGGCGAAGAGCTGCACAACAACCACCACGCGTTCCCCAGCTCGGCGAAGTTCGCCTTGCGTAAGTGGGAGTTCGACATCGGTTGGGCGGCCATCTGCACCCTGCGTGCCGTGGGCCTCGCCAAGGTGCTGCGCGTGGCGCCCACGCTCAACCTTCGCCCCAACGTGCACCTGCCCGACGCCGAAACGCTCAAGGGCGTGCTGGCGCTGCGCTTCCAGGCCACCACCGACTACTACCGCAACGTCATCCTGCCGACGATGCGCGAGGAAGTCGGCCAGGCCGGCGACAGCATCAAGGCCATCCCGCGTCGCCTGCGTCGTGCGCTGGCCGACGGTGGCCGCTGGCTCGACAACGATGCCCGCGAACGCATGCATGCGGCACTGGCCAATCGTCCGGCCCTGACCACGGTGTGCGAGTTCCGCGCGCGTCTCGTCGCCCTGATGGAAGAGCGCGGTGCCGACAAGGCGCTGAAAGCCCTCCAGCAGTGGATCGTCGAGGCGGAAGAGAGCGGCATCCGTTCGCTGCAGCAGTTCGCGCAGCGGCTGAAGGGGTATTCGGCGGTCGGGGCGTAAAGCCTTTCCGTCGGTTCCATGAAAAAGCCCGCCGTTCGGCGGGCTTTTTCTTTGTTCGAACCGGGCTACCGAAGGGTGGGAGCGGACCCTGTCCGCGAACCCTCGAGCCGGCTATCGCGGAGGAGGCTTTGCTTGCCGCTCGGGTGGGCGGTTGAGGGTTGACGGAAAGCCTCAAGCCACAGCCGCTTCGTTGCCGGGACAGCCTGCTTGAAGCGATGCAAAGCCTCTTTCGCCTGCCCGATGCCCTGGGGGTTCGCGGACAGGGTCCGCTCCCACGGGCTGGCGCCGCAAAAAAAAAGCCGCCTTTCGGCGGCTTTTTCGCAAGATCACTTGATCTTGCCTTCCTTGTATTCGACGTGCTTCCGGACGACGGGGTCGTACTTCATGAAGACCATCTTTTCCGGCGTGTTCTTCTTGTTCTTCGTGGTCGTGTAGAAGTGACCGGTGCCCGCGGTGGAAATCAGGCGGTGCTTATCGCGCTTGCTTGCCATGAGGTGATCTCCTTAGATCTTTTCGCCGCGGGAACGGAGGTCGGCCAGCACGGCTTCGATGCCGTTCTTGTCGATCGTACGCAGGGCGTGGTTCGAAACGCGGAGCTTGACCCAGCGGTTTTCGCTCGCGACCCAGAAGCGGCGCTCGTGCAGGTTCGGCAGCCAGCGGCGGCGGGTCTTGTTGTTCGCGTGCGAGACGTTGTTGCCGGTCTGCACACCCTTGTTGGTGACTTGGCATCTACGGGCCATGGGGCCTCCTGATAGATTCGGTTGGACCGCCCTTTGGCCAGGACGGCGACGGCCCAGCGACGGTCCGGAAGGGACGCCACGCGATGGCTGGAGAGTGGAGCGCTTCCGCCGATGGAGGCCCGCGTCGCGTGACGGACCTGCCCGACGAATCGGGTCGGCATAGGGAAGCCGCGCATTCTCTCAGATTCCTACCGTCCGCCGCAAGCCGGATGTGCGGCGCGCCGGGATGTATGAAACAATCGACGCCTTTCGTGCCCCTGCGCGCGAAGCCGACCACAGACGCTCATTCGAGGATTCATTTCATGGCAGAGACCAACGTCAACGGCCAGGCAGGCCAGCCGCAGCTCGTGCTGCAGAAGATCTACGTGAAGGACGCCTCCTTCGAGGCCCCCAACGCTCCGCAGATCTTTCAGGAAATGGGCGAGACCGAGGCCCAGCCGCAGGTGCAGCTCAACCTCGGCCACAAGGCCACCGACCTGGGCAACGACCTCTACGAAGTGGTGCTCAGCCTCACCCTGACCTGCGCCCTGGGCGACCGCACCGCCTACCTGGCCGAAGTCCACCAGGCTGGCATCTTCGGCATCGCGGGCTTCGCCAACGACGATCGCGACGGCATCCTGGGCTCCTACTGCCCGAACCTGCTGTTCCCCTACGGCCGCCAGATGGTCTCGTCGATGGTCCAGGAGGGTGGTTTCCCGCCATTCCTGCTGCAGCCGATCAATTTCGACGCCCTGTACGCCGAACAGCAGCGCCAGCAGCTCGAAGGCGCCGGGGCCCATCCGCTCAACAGCTGAGCATGAGCGTTCCCTCCCGTCCGACCGTCGCCGTCCTCGGCGCCGGTTCCTGGGGCACCGCGCTGGCGGCCCTGCTGGCGCGAAACGACGTCCCCACGCGCTTGTGGGGGCGTGACGCCGACGCGCTCGCGGCCATGGCCGCGGCGCGGCGCAACCTGCGTTACCTGCCCGACCTCGATCTTCCCACCGAGCTCACCTACGACAGCGACCTGAAGACGGTGCTTCGCGGTGCCGGCATCGTGCTCATCGTGGTGCCCAGCCACGCCTTCGCGTCGATCCTCGACGAGATCGTGCCCCTGCTCGACCCGGAAACGAAGATCTCCTGGGCCACCAAGGGCTTCGAGACGGGCACCGGCCGGTTCCTGCACGAGCTGGTCGGCGAGAAGCTTCCCGGCCGGCCGGCCGCCGTGGTCACCGGGCCGTCGTTCGCACGCGAGGTCACCGCGGGGCTGCCCAGCGCCGTCACCGTGCACGCTACCGACGAAGCCTTCGGCAAGGAACTGGCCCTGCTGCTGCACGCGCCGAACTTCCGCGCCTACACGGGCAACGACATCCTCGGTGCCGAGCTCGGTGGCGCCATGAAGAACGTGCTGGCCGTGGCCACCGGCGTGGCCGACGGCATGGAGCTGGGGCTCAATGCCCGCGCCGGCCTCATCACCCGCGGCATGAACGAGATGCTCCGTCTCGGCGTGGCGCTGGGTGCGCGTGCGGAAACCCTCATGGGCCTGGCCGGCCTCGGCGACCTCGTGCTCACCTGCACGGGCGATCTCTCCCGCAACCGCCGGCTGGGCCTGGCGCTCGGGCGCGGCATCCCGCTGGACGAAGCCGTGCGCCAGATCGGCCAGGTGGTGGAGAGCGTGGTCACCGCCGACGAAGTGGCCCGCCTGGCGGGCTTCCACGGCCTCGACCTGCCCATCTCCGCCGCCGTGCGCGCCGTGCTGCACGGCGACGTCACGCCGGCGGAAGGCCTGCGCACCCTCATGGGGCGCGAGCAGAAGGCGGAATACCCCGTCGACCTGTTCGCGGGGCGTCGCGGCTGACGACGATGGCCATGGTCGGCGGCGCTTGCCGACCTCGCTGAACCGGGCCGGTCCACGGGTAAAAAGTCCTACCGGCACGTCATCCCGCGTTTGCTAAGCTTCCTGTTTTGGTCGCGCGGGCGGGATCGACACGGATGCAGCAACCGGACGACAAGCGCAGGCACAACGAGGCGGCGGGATCGCTGCCCATCGCGTGGCGACGCGCACTCGGCGTGGCCGGGCCGCGTGCGCCCGACGAGCGTGTCGTGCTCGGTTTCTTCCTCGAGGGCGTCAACGACGACCACGAGCCCGCCGCCCGCCTCGACGTGGCGCCCGTCCTCCTGACCCTCGGTGCCGACGGACGACACACGCGGCCCCTGCCTCTCGACGCCCGGCACCTGCACGAAACCTCCCTGACGGTCACCGAGAAGCGCCTGGCCGCCACCGTGCTGGGCCTGCCCCAGACGCTACGCAAGAGTCGCAGCTACGCCCGCTTCGGCGGCATGCTGGGCGATCACCTGCTGGCCGACATCCTCGACAGCGCGCCCTGCTTCTTCGGTGGCGTGGCCGGCCTCCAGCTCACCCGCGGCAAGCCGCAGCCGCTGACCTGGCGCTGGCAACTGGAAAAGGACGGCAGCCAGAAGCTGCTGCCCGCCGTACCCCCCAGCCGGCGGCTGTTCCGGATCGGCACGCTGTGGTTCCTCGACGCCGAGCATGCCGAGGTCGGCCCCCTGCAGGGCGATCCGGCCGAGAGCGACTGGCTCGACCTGCCGCCGCTGCCGCCCGAGAGCACGGCGGCGTTCCGCAACGATCTCGCGACCACCTCGATGGCCGGGCGCGTACCCGTGCCGCAGGTGTTCGGCGAGTTGCGGCGTGCGGAAGTCTCGCCGCGCCCGGTGCTCACGCTGCACGCGTTGACCCGCCACGCGCGACTGGCCGCGGGCACGCCGCCGCTGGCCTATGGCCGCCTCTCGTTCGACTACGCGGGCGAGCGCCTCCCCAGCCGTGGCGGCGAGCCGCTGGTGCGCCGCGTGCGCAACGGCACCCTGCTGGAAATCGCCCGCCGTCGCGCCGAAGAACTGGCGACCATGGAAACCCTCGAAACCGCCGGCCTGAATCCGGCCGTGGATACCGAGGGACTGCCCTGGGACATGGCCGATACCTTGCCCGACGATGCATGGCTGTTTCCCGGCAAGGGCTACGCCGGTGCGCTCGAGGTGAACACGCCCGCGCGCTGGCTTGCGCTGCGCACGCGGCTCGAAGTCGACGGCTTCCTCATCGACTACGCCCCGAGCTTTCCGTTCGAAGTGCTCGAAGGTCCGGTGCACTGGTACGGCCAGGCCAAGGAAGACGACGCCGACCGCGCCTTCGATCTCGAGATCGGTATCGAGGTGGAGGGCCGCCGGGTGAACCTGCTTCCCGCCGTCGCTCAGGCGCTGGCCGAGCATCAGTTGAGCCTGAGTCCCGCACCGGGCGAGGCGGAAGACTCGGTCTGGTACGCGCCCGTCGACGAGCGTCGCCGCGTGCCGGTTCGGCTGAAGGAACTGCGCGACCTGCTCGCGCCGCTCGCCGAATACCTGGAAAAACCCCGGCAGCAATTGCATCTGCCGCGCGTGCAGGCCGGGCGCCTCGAGGAACTCGTCCAGGCCTTGCCCAGCGGCGGGTCGTTCGAGGCCCCGGAGCGCCTGCGCGGTTTCACCCGCCGGCTACGCGAGGCGGCCGAGCGTGCGAGCGACACGGTGCCCGAAGGCATCAACGCGACGCTGCGCGGTTACCAGCGCGACGGCCTGCGCTGGATGAACGCCCTGGCCGAGGCCGGCACCGGTGGCGTGCTCGCCGACGACATGGGCCTGGGCAAGACGCTGCAGCTCATCACCCATCTGCTGGCGCTCAAGGACAGCGGCGCGCTCGATGCGCCGGCACTGGTCGTGGTGCCCACCAGCCTGGTGCCCAACTGGGTATCGGAAGTGGCGCGCTTCGCGCCCAGCCTGCGCCTGCTCGCGTTGCACGGTCCGCAGCGCGCGGAAACCTTCGCGCGCATCGCCGAGAACGACGTCATTCTCACCACGTACGCCTTGCTGCCGCGCGATGTCGAAACACTGAAGAAGCAGGCCTTCTCGCTGGTGGTGCTCGACGAGGCGCAGCAGGTGAAGAACCCGCGCACGCAGGCGCGTCGCGCGCTGCTGGCGTTGAACGTACCGCGTTGCCTTTGCCTCACCGGCACGCCGTTGGAAAATCACCTGGGCGAGTTGTGGTCGCAGATCGACCTCGCGGTGCCCGGCTTGCTCGGCGACGAGGGCGCCTTCCGGCGCCACTATCGCGTACCGATCGAGAAGCACCAGGATGCCGCCTGCCAGGAGCGCCTGAACCGTCGCATCGCCCCCTTCATCCTTCGTCGCACGAAGTCGCAGGTGGCGTCCGAACTTCCGGCGAAGACGGAAATCACCCGCCGCGTGGTGATGGAGCCGCGCCAGCGCGATCTCTACGAAAGCCTGCGCCTGTCCCTCGCCGAGGAATTGCGCGAGGTGATCGCCCAGCGCGGCATCGCGCACAGCGGCATCGTGGTGCTCGATGCGTTGTTGAAACTACGCCAGGTCTGCTGCGATCCGCGCCTGGTGAAACTCGAGGCCGCGCGCGGCGTGCGCGAATCGGCCAAGTTCGAACTGCTCATGGACATGCTGCCGGCGTTGCTCGCCGAGGGCCGCCGGGTGCTGCTGTTTAGCCAGTTCACCGAGATGCTTCGCCTCATCGCCGGCGAACTCGACCGCCGCCGCATCGCCTACGTCACGCTCACCGGCGAAACCCGCGATCGCGCCGAACCGGTGCAGCGTTTCCAGGACGGCGAAGTGCCCTTGTTCCTGCTGTCGCTCAAGGCCGGCGGCGTGGGTCTCAACCTCACCACGGCCGACACGGTGATCCATTACGACCCGTGGTGGAATCCCGCCGCCGAAGCGCAGGCGAGCGACCGCGCGCACCGCATCGGCCAGGACAAGCCCGTCTTCGTCTACCGCCTCATCGTCGCCGGCACGGTGGAGGAGCGCATCGAGGAACTGAAGGTGCGCAAGGCCGACCTCGCCGACGCCGTGCTCGAAGGCGGCGGCACGCGTGAGCGCCTGAGCTTCGACGAGAACGATCTGGATGCGTTGCTCGCGCCTTCGATCTAGTCGACTGCGATGACAGTTTGATGCCTGGTGCGATTGGCCCTGGAAGACATTGTGCGTGCTCGGGCGATGAGCTCTGCATCGCAGAAAGTTGGACTGCCGGACGATGTGCTCTGCGAGTCTCTCGTCGCGGAGAATGGACTGAAATTTTCGGCTTTCATGCGCACGATAAGTGCGCTTGGCTTTCGTCTTCGAGCGAATCAACGGGTTCATCTGGCAGGATGATGATGAACCTTAAAACAAGAATATTCTCAAGTACATTTGCCTCTGGATAAGAGAAAATTTACTGCGCGGACGTCCCACGTGCATTGGTAGCCATATTCGTATGGCTTTGATGAGCTCCTTATGGAGGTGAAACGTGCGGACGAACCGAAGTGTGAGTTGTATGGCCCTTATGGCGCTCTCCGTTTTCTCATGGACGACGCAGGCGCATTGGGGGGAGTCGTGTTCCGCGGATCTCCCCATGCCTCCGGAAAAGATCGTCACCGGTTTGGGTGGGGGCGTGGATGATCTGGTCCACAGCGGATACTCGATTCAATGGAGAACAAGGGACGTGGATCGTAAGGGATGGAAGATTCAGTATGGAAACTCGTCTTCCGTCGATGTGCTCAACAAAGTGATGACCGTTCTCTCCGGACAATCGGTGTCTTACACCACGTCGCACTTTTCACACGAGGTGGGGCATGCGACGAGCAGCTTTCGAGAGGATCTGGCATCGCGCGATGCTTACATACGAAGTAGGTGTACTGACGAGGGTTTTGCTCTCGGCGTGAATATCGTTGCAAGAAAGGAAATCAAACATTGCGCCGGTGTCGATACCGGGGTGGTTTCGGCGGACGTGCCGTACTTCACGGATTGGTTTGCTTCGATGGCCAATAACCCTCCTGTCCTTTACGGCGACTTCGGGTACGCCTTTTGCGAGGGGAACATCGAATCCGTATCCGGCAAGAACTATCTTGACTATTACGGCGACTGGTATGACGCGCACTATATGGCGTCGGTGCCTGAAGCATCGGGTTTTGCAACGGATCCCTTCTTCGACAAGCTGGAGATGATGGCCGGCCAGGCACGACGAGGTATCGACTACCTGCAAGACGTGTGGCCGGGCGCTGAAACGCTGGTGCGCTCCAAGACCTTTTCGCGAAGCTTCGTGGGGGGATCGTCGGCATTCGTTCCCGGCGTGACGGTCGTCGACTCCGAGATCAGAGTGACATCGCTGGATACGTCGAAGCTGCTGTTGGCGACGATGAATGTCGAGGGACGCTGCGTCAGTCTCGAGAGCATACGGGCGAGGTATCCGTCGGCGATCATGATCGACTCGCCGACAACGGGCGGCCCTGACGACAAAGGCTCGTGGTCCGTCTTCGGTCCCTGGGGGCAACTCGGCTTCGGATTTGCCTATAAAAACCCGAAATGCGTGGCGAGCGTGACGTTCAACCCGAATGAATCCGCACAGGACTGGGCGGCGGACGCGTTGTAAAGACGAGACTCGGCGATGCCCGGCGCACGGCGCCGGGCATCCTCCACGTCAGCGACGCAGCGGCGTGCCGCCGGCTTCGACGATCGCCAGCGCGGCGCCGCCGATGAGGCCGGGCTCGGGATTCATGATGGCCTGGGTGGGCACGGTTTCCATCGTGTCGCGGAAACGGCCCTTGGCCTCGAAGCGTTCGCGGAAATGCTTCTGGATCCACGGCAGCAGGATCGGCGTCATGCCGCCGGTGAGGTACACGCCGTCCCACGCGCCGAGGGTGAGCACGAGGTCGCCGGCGACGCTGCCGAAGATGCCCGCGAAGGTCTCCACGGCACGGGCGCACATCGGGCACGTGCCGTCCGTCGCGCGTCGGGTGATTTCCTCCGGGGTGATGTCCTCGTCGGGCTTCTGGCCCGAGATCTCGCAAATTGCCGTGTAGAGGTTGGCGAGGCCCTGGCCGCTGATCAGGCGCTCGTTCGACACGCGGCCGTACTTGAGGTTGAGCACCTTGAGGATCTCGATGTCCTCGGGGCTGTGCGCGGCGAAGCCGGCGTGGCCGCCTTCGGTCTGCAGCACGCTCACCTTGTCGCCGCGGATCAGCAGGCCGCCGACGCCCAGGCCGGTGCCCGGGCCCACGACCACGAAGGTCTGCTCGTCCTTGGCGCCGATCTTGGGCGCGTCGACGGTACCGACCTTCTCGAGTTCGTGGTGGCCGTCCTTGTCGACTACCTTGTCCGGGCTCATGAGCATCACCGCCATCGACTGCGCGGCGAAATCGTTCACCAGGTGAACCCACTCCAGGTCGAGCTCCTTCGCGAGCTTGTGCGCGGAGATGGCCCAGGGATTGTTGGTGACCTTGACGGTCTCGCCGCCGTCGATGCGGCCGGCGGCGGCGATGATGGCGCGCTGCGCCTCATGGCCGGTTTCCTTGAAATACTGCTTGGCGGCATCGGCCAGGGAGGGGTAGTCCTTGACGTGGTACCGGCGGATGCTTTCCTGGATAAGTGGTTGATCTTCCTGGGGATGAGCAATGCCGAAGCGCACATTGGTGCCGCCGAGGTCGGCGAGCAGGGTCGGCGCCGCGGCGCTAACGTTGGCCATGTTGGAAAACCTGTCGTGTCACGGGGATAGCCCGGAAGGGTGCCTCGGGCGAGGGCTCGCGTCCAGTGACGATTTCCTTCAGGCGCATTTCACGAATGCCATGCCGCCACTTTGACGTAAACGTTTACGTCGGCAGAATAGCCGATTGTCCGGCACCTTGCAGGCGTCGGACCCCACGGGAGAGCAGGTCATGGCAGCGGTTCGTCTGGACAAGGTGCGCAAGGTCTACCCGAACGGGCACGTGGCCCTGAAGGAGGCCAGTTTCGAGATCGCCGACGGCGAATTGCTGGTGCTGGTGGGGCCTTCGGGCTGCGGCAAGACCACGTTGCTGCGCATGATCGCCGGCCTGGAATCCATCACCGGCGGCACGATGACCATCGGCGACCGCGTGGTGAACGACGTGGCGCCGAAGGATCGCGACATCGCCATGGTGTTCCAGAACTACGCGCTCTACCCGCACATGACCGTGCGCGAAAACCTCGGCTTCGGCCTGCGCCTTCGCGGCACGGCGAAAGACGAGGTCGAGCGCCGCGTCGCCGACGCGGCGGCCATGCTCGGCCTGGAGGAGCGCCTGGACCACCGGCCCGCCGCGCTCTCGGGCGGACAGCGCCAGCGCGTGGCCCTGGGCCGCGCGATGGTGCGCGATCCGGCGGTGTTCCTGCTCGACGAGCCCCTGTCGAACCTCGACGCGAAGCTGCGCCTGTCCACGCGCGTGGAAATCGCGCGCATCCATCGCCGCGTCGGCGCCACGATGGTCTATGTCACGCACGACCAGATCGAGGCGATGACGCTGGGCCAACGCATCGTGGTGCTCAACGGCGGCGAGGTGCAGCAACTGGACACGCCGATGAACCTCTACCGGAAGCCGGCCAACCTCTTCGTGGCGGGATTCCTCGGCAGCCCCGCGATGAACCTGTTCCACGGCACGCTGCGCCGCGAAGACGGCCTGCGCCTGGCGATGAAGGACGGCGCCATCGCGCTGGGCACGGACGCGCCCGCGCTCGCCGCCTACCTGGACAAGCCGGTCGTCGTCGGGCTGCGCCCCGAAGACCTGCTCACTGTCGACGACCATGCGGGCATCGACGAACGCCTGCGCGCGCATGTCGAGGTGGTGGAGCCGGTGGGCAACGAAATCTTCCTCAACATGCGCCATGCGGGCGAGGAACTGGTCTCGCGCGTGCCGCCGCAGTCGGCGGTGACGCGGGGAGCGGACGTCGGACTCGGTTTCCATGCCGAACGGTTGCATTTCTTCGATCCGGAGACGACGAGACGTATCGACGTGGGCGGCTGAGGCTGGCCTGCGACGCTTTGGCACCCTCGCGATCGACCCCGGGGAGTAAAATGCCCCGATCGCCACCGAACAGGCAGTCTGTCATGAGCTTTCCCGCCGTCCGCATGCGCCGCATGCGTCGCGACGCCTTCTCCCGCGCCCTCATGCGCGAGAACGTGCTTACCGTGTCCGACCTCATCATGGTCGCCTTCGTCGTGGACGGGTCCGGTGTGCGCGAGGCGGTGCCATCCATGCCGGGCGTGGAGCGCCTTTCCATCGACGAACTGGTGAAGCTCGGCGCCGAGTGCGTCGAACTGGGCATTCCGGCGCTGGCGCTGTTTCCCTCCGTCGGCGCGTCGGTCAAGAGCGAGGACGCCCGCGAGGCATGGAACCCCGATGGCCTGTTCCAGCGCGCCACGCGCGAACTGAAAAAGCGCTTCCCCGGCCTGGGCCTGATCGGCGACGTGGCGCTCGATCCCTACACCACCCATGGCCAGGACGGCCTGATCGACGCCGACGGTTACGTGATGAACGAGCCCACCGTCGAGGCGCTCATCAAAATGTCGCTGGCGCAGGCCGAGGCGGGCATGGATTTCGTCGCGCCGTCCGACATGATGGACGGTCGCATCGGTGCCATCAGGGAGGCCCTGGAAGCGGCCGGCCACATCCATACGCGCATCCTCGCCTACTCGGCGAAATACGCGTCCAGTTTCTACGGTCCCTTCCGCGATGCGGTCGGTTCGGCCGCGAACCTGGGCAAGGGGAACAAGCACACCTACCAGATGGACGTGGGCAACAGCGACGAGGCGCTGCGCGAAGTCGAGCTCGACCTCGCCGAGGGCGCCGACGTGGTGATGGTCAAGCCGGGCCTGCCGTACCTCGACATCGTGCGCCGCGTGAAGGACGTCTTCGGTGCCCCCACCTTCGTCTACCAGGTGAGCGGGGAGTACGCGATGATCAAGGCCGCGGCGCAGAACGGCTGGATCGACGAAAAGGCCGTGGTCATGGAATCGTTGCTCTCGATGAAGCGCGCCGGCGCGGACGCGATCCTCACCTATTTCGCCATCGACGTGGCCCGTTGGCTGAAAGTTTGAAGCACCCATGCTCGGTAGGAGCCGATTCATCGGCGAAAAGCCGGCGGAGCGATGACGCGGGGGCGGCCCGATCGCCGATGAATCGGCTCCTACCAAGCCTGCTTCGCATGACATAATCGAAGGCGATTTTGCGGGGAGTCGCTGGATGGACGGTCATCACTTTCTCGAGACGGCGGTCGTCTTCCTGCTGGCGACGGTCATCGCCGTTCCGCTGACCAAGCGTTTCCGCCTCGGCGCGGTGCTCGGTTACCTGCTGGCCGGCGTGGTCATCGGTCCGTCCGTGCTGGGCCTGGTCAACGATACCGAGGGCGTCGCCACCATCTCCGACTTCGGCGTGGTGCTGATGCTCTTCGTCATCGGACTCGAACTTTCCCCGTCGCGCCTGTGGGTGATGCGTCGGGCGGTGTTCGGCAGCGGCAGCCTGCAGGTCGTGGCCTGCGCCTCGGCGCTGGGCGCCATCGGATACTTCCTCTTCGGACTCACCTGGAAGGCCGCGCTGATCGTCGGCGGCAGCCTGGCACTGTCGTCCACGGCGTTCGGGCTCCAGATCCTCGCCGAGCGGAAGGAGGCGGGCACGGTCTACGGTCGCCAGGCCTTCGCCATCCTGCTCTTCCAGGACCTCGCGGCGATTCCGCTCATCGCGGCCGTGCCCCTGCTCGGGGGAGCGCTGGCGCGTGACAGCCATGCGCCCGATCCGATGATGGCCCTGCGCGTGGTGGGCACCATCTTCGCGGTGATCGTCGGCGGCCGGCTGCTGTTGCGCCACGTATTCCGTTTCGTGGCGCGCGCCAAGAGCACGGAGGTATTCACCGCCACGGCCCTGCTCGTGGTGATGGGTACCGCATGGCTGATGGAGGTGGCGGGCATCTCCACCACGCTGGGCGCGTTCCTCGCCGGGTTGCTGCTCGCCGATTCGGAATACCGCCACGAGCTCGAGTCGAACATCGAGCCGTTCAAGGGCCTGCTGCTGGGCCTGTTCTTCGTCAGCGTGGGCATGTCGGTGGACCTCGCCCTGCTGCTCGCCAAGCCCTTGCTGGTGCTGGGCATGGTCGCGTTGCTGCTTGTCGTGAAAGCCCTTCTCATCGTGCCGTTGGGGCGGTTGGTGGGGGCGCTCACGCGCGCCGATTCGGTGCGCCTCGCCGCCGTGCTCGCCAGCGGCGGCGAGTTCGCCTTCGTGATCCTCAACCTGGCCCAGCAGAAGCGCCTGATCGACGACAGCCAGCGTGGACTGATGGTCATGGCCATCTCGCTGTCGATGGCGCTCACGCCGTTGCTTGTGCTGCTGGCCTCGCGCATGGTCCGTGAGCGCGTGCGCAAGCCCGATCGTGAGTTCGACCAGATCGAGACCGACGCGCCACGCGTCATCATCGCCGGGTTCGGCCGCATGGGGCAGATCGTGGCGCGCATCCTGCGCGCGCAGGACATCCCCTTCGTCGCGCTGGAAAGTTCGGTCGAGCAGGTGGAAACGTCACGCCGCTTCGGCGGCACCTCGCTGTTCTTCGGCGACCCCGCGCGGCCGGAAATGCTGCGCGCGGCGCAGGCCGACAAGGCGCAGGTCTTCGTGATCGCCACCGACGATCCCGAGGCGAACATTCGCACGGCGCGGCTCATCCGCCGCCAGTATCCGCACCTGAAGATCGTCGCTCGCGCGCGCAACCGCCAGCACGTGTTCCGCCTGATGGACATCGGCGTGGAAGATCCGGTGCGCGAGACGTTCTTCTCCAGCCTGGAGATGACCAAGCTCGTGCTCGAGTCGCTGGGCATGGCGCCCGAGGTGGCGTCGAGCCGCGTCGAACGGTTCCACGCGCACGATGCGCAGGTGCTGCGCCAGCAGTACCTCGTCTACGACGACGATGCCGCCTTGGTGCAGACGTCGAAAGAGGCGCTGCACGACTTGCAGCAGCTGTTCGAGGCGGATCTCGCCGAGGAGCGCGAGCGCGACGGCGGGAAGTAGTCGCTCCGTAGGATTCGCGGACAGGGTCCGCTCCCACCCTTCGGTAGGAAGGTCTGCTAACGGAGGGTGGGGGCGGACCCTGTCCGCGATTGCGAAGGCAGCGCTACCGCCGTCAATCCGGTTGGGCCGGCTGCCTCAAGGTCTGCCGCACGCTCGGGATCGCCCCGGCGCGCACGCCCAGCTCGTGCGCGATATCCACGTAGCCCAGGTGCCGCGCCACGTCGCCCGCCGTGCGGCCGAACGCGTCCGTCGCGTTGCGGTTGGCGCCTCGGGTGAGCAGCACGCGCGCTGGCGGGAGCAGGGCATGCATGGCGCTGGCATGCAGCGCGCTGACGCCGCGGTGATCGGCGTGTTCGACCGATGCGCCGGCATCGAGCAGCACGGGCACCAGGGCGCCCAGGTGCGTGGCGTCGGCGCCGCTACCCGGACGCATGTGCGAGCCGAGCAACAGCAGCAGCGGCGTGGCACCGTCCTTGTCGGCCTTGTTCACGTCGGCGCCGCGGCCGATCAGCACGTCGAGCAGGCGGCGTGCGCGCAGGCTGTCGTTGCCGCCGAAGCAATACTGCGCGGCGGCGTGCAGCGCGGCGTGACCGTGGGCGTCTTCGGCGTTGGCCTCGGCGCCGGCGTCGAGCAGTCGCTCGACGATGTCCGGGTAGCCCATCGCCGCGGCGATCATCAGGGCGGTGGCTTGGCCGGGCAGTCGCTGGTCGGCGGCGACGCCCCGCGACAGCAGCAGTTCGACGACGGCCTCGCGGCGCGCGTTCACCGCCGCGGCGAGCGGCGTGATGCCGGAGGCCGCCTGGGCGGACGCATCGGCGCCCGCGTCGAGCAGGCGCGCGGCCACGTCGCGATGGCCGGCACCGGCGGCGCGCAGGAGCGCCGTCGCACCCTGCGCATCCTGCGTGTCCACGGCGAACCCCCATTCGAGCAGACGCTCCACCGCGTGCAGGTCGCCCACGGCGGCGGCGGCGGGAAGGTCGTCGGCGCGCAGGGGACGACGCGGCGGTTGCCACGAGGGCCAGCTCAGCCAGCGCTCGACGTCGCCGCGACCGATGCCGATGCCGTAGGGCGTTTCGCCGTTGACGTCGGCGGCTTCGGGATCCGCGCCATGCGCGACGAGCGGGCGCACGAGGGGCAAGGTATCGCCGCCGTGTTCCAGCGCCGCGTGCAGCGGCGTGCGGCCGCCGCCGTCGCGGACGTTCGGGTTCACGCCGCGGGCGAGCAGGGCGGCGAGCACGCGCGGCTGGCCGGTGGCGGCCGCCATGTGCATGGGCGTGCGCCCACGCGCGTCCGCGCCGAAGGGATCCGCCCCCGCCTCGAGCATGGCCAGGGGCAGGGCATCGCCGGCGCCGTCGAGGCGGCAGATGGCCTGGCCGAGCAGGCCGGCACCGGCCGGCGTGGCGCCGGCGCGAAGCAACTGGAACAGGGCGTCGGCGGAGTGGGGCAATTGCTGGATCAGCGCGTCGAACAGCCGGCGGCCGGACGAGCCGCCGCCGTCCGGCGAGGCAAGCCGCGCCTCGGCGGCCAATCCGTGGTCGAGCAGCCATGCGCGTGCGGCGTCGAGGCCGGTGCCGGCCAGGTCGACATAAAGCGCGGCGAGTTCGTGCGCGGGCCACTCGCGTACCTTGGCGGTGAAGGTGGAGGCGACCGCCCAGTGGCCGAAGCGCAACGCGTCGTGCAGATGGCTGGGCGAATCGGCGCCGGCTTCGGGCGTGACGGCTTCGCTCAACGACGTGGGCAGCGGCGTATCGGGATCGAGCAGGGCGACGAAATCCCAGCGCCCCGCGGCGGCGGCATGGTCGAGCGCGCTGCGGCCGTCCGCGCCGGGTTCTTTCGGTTGCGCGCCGAGCGCGAGAAGCGCACGCACGGTGGCGGCCTGCGCCCGCGGCGACTGGCAGGCGAGCGTGAGGGCATCGCGTCCGTGCGCATCGCGCGGCGACGCGTCCGCCTCGGCCTCGGCGAGCAGTTGCACGATGCCGTGCGCACCGGCGCGGGCCGCTTCCATGAGGGCGGTGGTGCCGTGGCGGTCGGCGAGGTTGGGATTGGCATGCGCCTGGAGCAGGGCGCGCACGATCTGCTCATGTCCTTCGGCAGCGGCGGCGATCAGCGCGGAACGGCCGCCTGCGCTGACCGCGTTGACCGAGGCCTTGTGGCGCAGCAGCACCTTGACGCCTTCGGCGTCGTCGTCGGAAATGCCCGATGCCGCCACGATGGCGGGCTCGGCACCGACCGGTGCGGGCTTCGCGCCATGCTCGAGCAGGAAGCGAACGAGCGTCCAGTTGGCGGCCCGCGCGGCAACGGCCAGCGGCGTATCGCCCGCGGCGTTCACGGCGTCCACGGGTGCACCGGCGTCGACCAGCATGGCCGCCACCGTCGGTTCCGCGCTGAGTACCGCCCCATGAAGCGCGGTGTTGCCCTCGGCGTCGGTAAGCGTGGCGTCGGCGCCGTTGGTGAGCAGGGTGAGTACCGCGTCGGGGCGGCCGTGCCAGCTGTCGCGCGACGCGGCGAGCAGGGCGGTGACGCCGTTGTGCGTCCGGTCGACCTGTGCGCCGCGTGCGATCAACGCGCGCAGAAGGCGGATATCCGGGGAGAGCGCGGCCAGGGTGAGCACCGGACGCTGGTCGCGGTCGCCGGGTTCGGCGACGGTATTCGGGTCGGCACCGGCTTCCACCAGCGCCACGGCGCGGGCCACGTCGCCCGCGCGAATGGCGGTGAGCAGTTCGCGCTCGCGTACGCCCGGCTGGCTTTCCTCCTGGCTCAGTACCGGGATCGGTGCCGGCGCGGGGGGCGCGCTGGCGACCGGCGCGGGCTCCCTGCGCGGTTCGGCGCGAGCGGTGCGGATGTGTCCGCGGCGATCGCAAAGCAGTGCGCGCAACGTGCGATTGGCGATGAGCATGCAGCCCAGCGGCAGCAACACCACGGCGTAGAAGCCCAGCGCGGCGATGCGCATTTCCGACGGCAGCACGCCGTACAGGCCCGACAAGGCCACGGCGCAGAACGCGAGCACCAGCAGGCTGAAGGCCGAGGGCAGGAAGTGCGAGAAGAAACGTTCCTCCGCGGAAAGGTGGCGACCGAAACTCGCCGAACGGGCGACCGCGGTGAAGATCCAGGAGCCGTTGCCGCTGTCTTCCGGATAGGCGTCGTCCCAAAGGAAGAGCAGGCCGAACGCCGGCCAGGTGCGCCACAGCGCGGCCAGCGCCACCACCAGCGTGGCCGCCAGCAACAGCGCCGCGCCGAGGCTGGGTGCCTGGGTGAGCTTGAGCAACGGCCACGCCACGAGCACGAACACCACGAAGGTGTACGCGGTGAAGATCACCACGTGCGCCGCGCCGCGCCGCAATACGGTGCGCAGGTAACTCGGCTCGGGATCGAAGCCGATGGCATGGCAGACCGCGCCCATGGCCAGGGCGTTGGCGAGCAACAGCGGGATCAGGGCAAGCGGGGACGCGGTGAGCCCGGCGCACGCCACGGCGGCGAGGGCGGGAAGGAACCAGGGCAGCGCCTTGATCAGCGGTGGTCGACGACGTTTGGGATTGGCCATGCGCGGGAGTATACGAAGCGGAACCGCCCCAGTCGGTAACGAGGTGTTAACCACGATTGCACGGATCGCGTATGCGCGGATTCGGCCGGTTCATCCCCTGACGGGATCGATCTCACGGTTATGGTTGGGCCGATTGCAGACGCTCAGGGTCTGGTTCGGCGGCGTCTGCAGGTGCCAACCCTGCTCGGCCAGGTTCGCCAGCACCTTCTCGTTGTCTTCGTGCGGAAGCTTGCGCTGCGGGGTGAGTTCCACTTCGAGGGCGAAGCGCAGGTCGCCCAGGAGCAGGGCGAGGGGCTCGGGGAGAAGGTCGAAGCCTTCGCGGCGGGTGAGCCAGACATAGGTGTCGGGCTTTCGCTGGCTTGCGTAGACGAAGCAGTGCATGACGGCAGGTCTCTCGCGGCGGCTCGGCATCCCACCCTAGCAAAAACACGCGGGCACGTGCGCATGTATCCGACGCCCGTTTCAGCTTTGTTGCGGTTGCACTTGCAAAAAAGCGGTCAAGTCATACACAGTTCGACCCCGGATTGTTAAACGCGCGTATGAAAACGGATAAGTTTTCCGCGTAGCCGACGCCCCCAGAGCACAACAAGCAGGAGCCCCCATGCAGATGAACGTCCGTACCCGCCCGCTGGCCGCCGCCGCCCTTTCGCTGGCCATCGCCGGCGCGCTGGTGGCTCCCCAGGCCGCCCAGGCGAGCGCCTTCCAGCTCAAGGAAAACAGCGCCAAGGCCCTCGGCCGCGCCTTCGCCGGCTCGGCCGCCGCGGGTGACGACGCCTCGGTCATCGTGAACAACCCGGCGGCCATGAGCCTGCTCAAGGGCAACGTGTTCCAGGCCGACGTCACCGGCATCAACTTCTCCACGAAGTTCCACGGCACCGCCACCGACGCTCAGGGCCGTCCCATCAGCGGCGGCAACGGCGGCGACGCCGGCACCACCATCCCGGTACCGGCGCTGTACTTCGCCACCCAGGTCGGCGACAAGTGGCACTTCGGCCTCGCGGCGACCGCGCCGTTCGGCTTCAAGACCGATTACGACAACGACTGGAAGGGCCGTTACAACGCGATCAAGTCCGACTTCAAGTCGTTCGACTTCACGCTGTCGGCGTCCTACGACGTGACCGACGACTTCGCCGTCGGCGTCAGCGCCATCGCGCAGAAGACCAGCGCCGAACTGACCAGCGCCATCAACTACAACACGGTGGGCCTGGGCCTGATCCAGCGCGCCGCCGCCGCCGGCCAGATCTCGCCGGCCGTGGCCCGCGCGCTCGCCACGCAGTACGCCACCGTCGTTCCTCCGGGCAGCGACGGCATCGCCCGCATCAAGGGCGACGATTGGGCCTACGGCTGGCAGGTCGGCGGTCTGTGGAAGCTGACCGAGAACGATCGCCTCTCGCTCGCCTACCGCAGCAAGATCAAGCACACCCTCGAGGGCACCGGTAATTTCACCATGCCGTCGAACGTGACGGCCGTGCTGTCCAACCCGACCGTGGGCGCCCTGCTGGGCAGCGGCCAGCCGCCGTTCACCCATACCGACGGCCAGGCGGGCTTCACCACGCCGTCCGTCGCCACCGCGAGCTTCTGGCACCAGGACGTCAAGTTCGGTCTCGGCTTCGACCTGTCGTGGACCAAGTGGGATTCGTTCGAGAACCTCACCGTCAACTACTCGAATCCGAACCAGCCGCCGACCTCCGAGCGTTACGGCTGGCGCAACAGCTACTTCCTGTCGGCCGGTGGCGAGTACTACCTCTCCGACCGCTTCACGCTGCGCGGTGGCGTGGCCGTGGACAGCACCCCGACCTACGACGACACCCGTTCGCCGCGCGTGCCGGACTCGACCCGCAAGTGGCTGGCCTTCGGTATCGGCTACAAGGCCACCGACCGTTTCGAGATCAACGCGGGCTATGCGCACATCTTCGTCAACAAGGCGCACATCGGCGGCGTGAACAGCGCCACCAACGATCGCCTGGTCGGCGAGAACGACGACAAGGGCAACCTGCTCTCGGTGTCGGCCAAGTACCAGTTCTGATCGCCTCCCCCGATCGGGCCTGAAACGAAAAAACCTCCCCGGCGACGGGGAGGTTTTTTTTATGCCTCAGTTTTTCGCTCCGTGAGGAATCGCGGACAGGGTCCGCGATTCCTCACGGAGCGCCCGCTTTCAGTACGCGTATTCCGAAAACACCGGATCCACGCTGCCGTTCCACTTGCCGTGGAACAGCTCCAGCTTCGTATCCGCCTGCGTCTTGCCCGACAGCGCGATCTCCAGCAGCGGTTCGAGGTAGATCGATTCGTCGGAGCCGCGCGAGCCCACGACGTTGCGGCGCTTCAGGCCATGCTCGGCGATCTTCAACGACTCCAGCGCCAGCTCGCGAACACTATGGGTGCGGAACTTCAGCGCGAGGGCTTCCTTCGGTACGCCGTCGCGCAAGGCATGGCGCTCGGTCTTGCTGAAATCCTTCACCAGGTCCCACGCGGCATCCAGTGCCACGTCGTCGTAAAGCAGGCCTACCCAATAGGCGGGCAGCGCGCACAGCTGGTTCCACGGGCTCGCGTCGGCGCCTCGCATCTCGAGGTATTGCTTCAGGCGTACTTCGGGGAAGGCCGTGGTGAGGTGGTCCGCCCAGTCCTTCATGTTGGCCTTGACGCCGGGCAGCGCGGAAAGCTCGCCGCGCATGAACTTCTTGAAATCCTGCCCGGACAGGTCGACGTACTTGCCGTCGACGTAGCTGAAGTACATCGGCACGTCGAGGATGTAGTCCACGTAGCGCTCGTAACCGAAGCCGTCCTCGAACACGAAGTCGAGCATGCCGGTGCGATCGGCATCGGTATCGGTCCACACGTGCGAACGATACGACTTGAAGCCGTTGGGCTTGCCCTCGGTGAACGGGGAGTTGGCGAAAAGCGCGGTGGCGATCGGCTGCAGGGCCAAGGCCACGCGGAACTTCTTCACCATGTCGGCTTCGGTCGCGTAGTCGAGGTTCACCTGCACCGTGCAGGTGCGGGTCATCATGTCCAGGCCGAGCGAGCCGACCTTGGGCATGTATTCGCGCATGATCTTGTAGCGGCCCTTCGGCATCCACGGCATCTGGTCGCGGCGCCACTTGGGCTGGAAACCCATGCCGAGGAAGCCGATGCCGAACTCGTCGGCCACCGAGCGCACTTCCTTCAGGTGGGTGCCGACCTCTTCGCAGGTCTGGTGGATGGATTCCAGCGGCGCGCCGGAAAGCTCCAGCTGGCCGGCCGGCTCCAGCGTGATGTTGGCCATGCCCTTGGTCAAGGCCACCGGCGTCTCGCCTTCGCGGGCGATATCCCAGCCGTAGCGCTCGGCCAACCCTTCGAGAATGGCGCGTATGCCCGGACGCGGGCCCTCGAACGGCGGCGGCGTGAGGTCGTCGGTATAGAAGCCGAACTTCTCGTGCTCGGTACCGATGCGCCACCGCTCGCGGGGCTTCTCGCCCTTGGCGATGTACTCGACCAGGTCGTGGCGGTCGCCGATCGGCGTGCTCTTGGCGGCGCTGGGAATGGACACTGAACTTCCTTGGGCTGGTCGGCGGGACCGGTGCCGCCCACATGGGGGCGCGGGTGGCCGGACAAAAGGTGTCGGCGGCGGCAGCGTAGCAAAATGGCCGTGCATGGACGGCAAGAAAAAAGGCCGCCCGTTGCGGGGCGGCCTTTTCGTCGTGTCCGATGGGCGCCTCAGCGCTTCATCGAATTGAAGAACTCGTCGTTGGACTTGGTGTTCTTCATCTTGTCGAGCATGAATTCCATCGCGGCCAGCTCGTCCATCGGGTGGAGGAGCTTGCGCAGGATCCAGATCTTGGCGAGCAGGTCGGGATCGATGAGCAGGTCTTCGCGGCGGGTGCCCGAGCGGTTGATGTCGATGGCCGGGTAGACGCGCTTCTCGGAGATGCGGCGGGACAGGTGCACTTCCATGTTGCCCGTGCCCTTGAACTCCTCGTAAATCACCTCGTCCATCTTCGAACCGGTATCGGTCAGCGCGGTGGCGATGATGGTCAGGCTGCCGCCTTCCTCGACGTTGCGCGCCGCGCCGAAGAAGCGCTTGGGACGCTGCAGGGCATTGGCGTCGACACCGCCGGTGAGCACCTTGCCCGAGCTGGGCACCACGGTGTTGTAGGCGCGGGCGAGGCGGGTGATGGAGTCGAGCAGGATGACGACGTCCTTCTTGTGCTCGACCAAGCGCTTGGCGCGCTCGATCACCATCTCGGCGACCTGCACGTGGCGCACGGCCGGCTCGTCGAAGGTGGAGCTGATCACCTCGGCTCGCACCGTGCGGGCGATTTCGGTGACCTCTTCCGGACGCTCGTCGATCAGCAGCATGATCAGGTGCACGTCGGGATGGTTGTACTGGATGGCCTGGGCGATGTTCTGCAGCATCATCGTCTTACCGGACTTCGGCTGGGAGACGATGAGGCCGCGCTGGCCGCGGCCGATCGGCGCCACCAGGTCGAGGATGCGACCGGTGATGTCCTCGGTGGACCCGTTGCCGCGCTCGAGCTTGAACGCCTTGCGCGGGAACAGCGGGGTGAGGTTTTCGAACAGCAGCTTGTTCTTCGACGCCTCCGGCGGATCGCCGTTGATGTCGTCGACCTTGAGCATCGCGAAGTAGCGCTCGCCTTCCTTCGGATGGCGCACGCGTCCGGTGATGTAGTCGCCGGTGCGCAGGTTGAAGCGGCGGATCTGGCTGGGCGAGACGTAGATGTCGTCAGGGCCGGCCAGGTACGACTCGTCGGCCGAACGAAGGAAGCCGAAGCCGTCCTGCAGGATCTCGAGCACGCCCTCGGCCCAGATGCCGCCGCCGGAGCGGGCGTGCGCCTTGAGGATGTTGAAGACCACGTCCTGCTTGCGCTGGCGGGCCACGCCTTCGCGAACGCCTAGCGACTCGGCGAATTCCAGGAGCTGGATCGAGTTCTTGCGCTTGAGTTCGGTCAGGTTGATCAGGCGATCGTTGCTGCCGGCATCGGCGTTCTCGTCGTCGTCGACGGGATAGCCGTTGTTGTTGCGCGGATGCTGGTAATTGCCGCTGTTGCCGTTTCCGCCTTGGCGCTGCTGCTGGTTGCCGCGCTCGGGACGGTCGTTGCGGTCGTTGCGGCGGCGACGACCACGGCCTTCGCGCTGCTCGTTGTTGTTGCGGTTCGGGTTCTGGCCTTGCCCCTGGCCCTGGCCTTGCTGCGGGTTCTGGCCGTGCGGCTGCGGTTGCTGGTTGGGCAGGCTGGGCAGCGGCGCATAAGGCTGGGGCTGCTGGCCCTGCGGCGCCTCGTTCTGCGGGGCGGGACGCGGGGCTTCGGGAGCCGGCTGGGAGGAGAGCTGCAGCTCGGCCTGCGGCGCGGGCGTCGGGCCCTTGGCGGGAGCCGGAGTCTCGACCGCGGGGGCCTCGGCGGCGGGTGCCTTGCGGCGGGTGCGCGGACGCGGTTCGGTCGCAGGCGTATCGCCGGCGCCCTTGGCGTCGATGGAATCTTTCGTTTCGATATCAGACACGGGCAAACCTCACGGGGCGCCGTTGGAAGAAAAGAGGGGGTGGGTTCGCAGCGAGGGGGACAAGGCGTGTCCCGGCGAACACCTAGAGCCTAGCATCGCGTGAGGCGCAACGTAAAGCGCCCCACGCGGCGGCGGAAGGATGAAGCGTAAAACGGGTGTTAGATGGACTTATCGATGAACTGGGCAAGCACGCCCTTGTTGACGGCGCCGACCTGGGTACCGGCGACCTTGCCGTCCTTGAACACCATCAGGGTAGGAATGCCGCGGATACCGAACTGGCGCGGCGTCTGCTGATTCTCGTCGATGTTGATCTTCACGATCTTGACCTTGCCCTGATACTCATCGGCGAGCTGCTCGAGCGCCGGCGCGATGGCCTTGCACGGTCCGCACCACTCCGCCCAGAAGTCGAGCAGGACGGGGGTATCCGACTCCAGGACGTCCTTCGAGAAAGCGGCGTCGCTGGTATGGGTGATCTTCTCGCTCACCGTGGTCTCCAAAGCAATGAAAGGGGATGAAAAGGGGAGTTTGCGACCCCGACGCTGGCATCGGCTACACTTAGGCGCCCCATGTCGCGGGTCCAACCGGAACCGAAGGTCTTGGCGATTGCCGCCCTTGGCCCTCATTCCAACCCAACTAGGGGCGCGATTCAAGCGATTCAAGTCGCCGGAGGATGGTTTCCGTTGACATAGGTAAACCGGTTCACGTAGCCGGTTCACCTATGCCAGCGGAAGCCGTCGGACCGGCCACACCGCCTCCGGCCATCGTGCGCCGGGTGTTTCGACAGGCCGCCGGCACTGGCAACCGGCCGCTCCCGACTCTCCCGTGACGCCGGCCGGATTCCCTCCGTCCCACGGTGCTTCGGCGCCGCCGGACGGCGCCGCGTCAGCGCGGCGCAAGCCACAAGGCCCATCATCACACCATGTCCGAAACCGTTCTTACCGACGTCTTCTACGAGAACCTCGACCTCCATCCGCTGCTCCACCAGGGCCTCGCCGCCGCGGGCATCACCCGGTGCACGCCGATCCAGGCCCTCACCCTGCCGCTGGCGCTCACCGGCCGCGACGTCGCCGGCCAGGCCCAGACCGGCACGGGCAAGACCTTCGCCTTCCTCGTGGCGCTGGTCGACCGCCTGCTGAAGAACCCCGCCCAGCCCGGCCGCCGCGACGCCGATCCGCGTGCCCTGGTGATCGCACCCACCCGCGAGCTGGCGATCCAGATCGAGAAAGACTTCCAGACCATCGGCAAGGCCACCGGCCTGCGCAGCGCCCTGATCTACGGCGGCGTCGATTACGACAAGCAGCGCCAGCAGCTGCGCGACGGCTGCGACATCATCATCGCCACGCCGGGCCGCCTGCTCGACTACCACAAGCAGGACGTCTTCGGCTTCGGCAGCGTCGAGATCATGGTCATCGACGAAGCCGACCGCATGTTCGACCTGGGCTTCATCAAGGATGTGCGCTTCATCTTCCGCCGCCTGCCGGCCCGCGAGAAGCGCCAGGTGCTGCTGTTCTCGGCCACCCTCAGCCACCGCGTGCTGGAACTGGCCTACGAGCACATGCACGAGGCCGAAAAGCTCGTGGTCGAGACCGAAAACGTCACGGCCGACCGCGTGCGCCAGGTGGTGTACTTCCCCTCGAAGGAAGAGAAGATGCCCCTGCTGCTCAACCTGCTCGAAGAGAGCAAGGCCGAGCGCAGCATCATCTTCGTCAACACCAAGGCCGCCGCCGAGCGCATCACCGATCGCCTGAAACGCCACAACTTCCGCGTGGGCGCCATTTCCGGCGACGTGCCGCAGGTGAAGCGCCAGAAGCTGCTCCAGCGCTTCCAGGCCGGCGACATCGACCTGCTGGTGGCCACCGACGTGGCCGCCCGCGGCCTGCACATCCCGGCGGTGAGCCACGTCTTCAACTACGACCTGCCGCAGGATGCCGAGGATTACGTGCACCGCATCGGCCGCACCGCGCGCCTGGGCGCCGAGGGCGACGCCATCAGCTTCGCCTGCGACCTCTACGCGATGGGCTTGCCGGACATCGAGACTTACATCAACCAGAAGATTCCCACCGCGTCGATCGACGCGAAGATGCTGGTGATGCCCGCGCCGCGCCCGCGCGCCGATGGCGTGCAGGACGAGGTCGACGATCCCAACGATACCGATGGCCACGTGCCCACCCGCGGCGCGCCGCCGGAGAAGGGCGGCCGTTCGGGGTCGCGCGGCGGCCGTGGCGGTCCGCGCTCGGGCGAGCGTTCGGGCAGCCGCGAGCGCAAGCCGCGTCCGCCGCGCGAGGACAAGCCGGCGTCGACCGAAGTGCCGGTGAAGACCGTGGTGGTCGCCGACACCGTGTCCGAGCTGCCGGCCGCCGCCGAGGCGATGGCCGCCGCGTCGGCACCGAAGAAGCGCCGTCGCCGTCGTGGCGGTCGCGGTCGCGGCCAGCGCGAGGGGGGCGAGAACGTCGCCGCCACGCCGAACGCGCGTCCGCAGGGCGAGGCCCGTCCGTCGCATTCCCCGCAGGGCCAGCGTCCGTCGCGCCAGGTGACCGCCAGCCGACCGGCCAGCACGCCGGCACCGGTGGCTCCGGTGAAGGAAAAGGTCGGCTTCTTCCGCCGCCTGGGCCGCCTGTTCGGCGGCAACTGACGCCATTCGCCGATACGATCGGCTCCCACCCCTTCGGTAGCGAGGTGTCGACAACCTCGCCTACCGAAGGGGTGGGAGCCGATCGCATCGGCGAAGTCGCGCGAAGCGCGACGCCAACCCCCGCAAAACCCCGCGCCATCCCGTATCCTTGAAGCCTTCACGGACCAACGGGTAACGCGGTGATCGGTTTCGATCTGGTGAGCAAACGATACGAGGGCGGCCATCAAGCCCTCACCGACGTGTCGTTCCAGGTGGACGCGGGCGAAATGGCCTTCGTCACCGGCCATTCCGGCGCCGGCAAGAGCACCCTGCTGAAGTTGCTGGCGATGATCGAGCGGCCGACCAACGGGGTGGTCACCCTCGACGGCCAGAAGCTCAATGCCGTGCGTTCGTCCGACATCCCCCGCCTGCGTCGCAAGCTCGGCATGGTCTTCCAGGACCATCGCCTGCTGCTCGACCGCAGCGTCTTCGCCAACGTCGAGCTGCCGCTGGTGATCGCCGGCGTGTCACCGGCCGATCGCGGCCGGCGCGTGCGCGCCGCGCTGGAGAAGGTGGGCCTGCTCAGCTACGAAAAACAATTGCCCTCGGCACTGTCCACGGGCGAACAGCAGCGCGTGGGCATCGCGCGCGCCATCGTCGCCAAGCCCGCGGTGCTCATCGCCGACGAACCCACGGGCAACCTCGATCCGCAACTCGCGCTGGAGATCATGAGCCTGTTCGCCGAATTCCAGCAGGTCGGCACCGCCGTCCTCGTCGCCAGCCACGACCTCATGCTGATCAAGCGGATGAAGAAACGCGTGGTCGTGCTCGACCACGGCAAGCTGGTGGCCGACGTGCCCGCGACGGAGGTCGTATGAACGCCGTCCGCGAACCCCGTCGCGCCCCCGAGCCGGAAAAGACCCGCCGCAGCGGCCCGCACAAGGTGGGTGCCTGGCGCGAGCACCATGCCTGGAGCCTGTCGATCAGCCTGCGCCGGCTCGGCGCGCGCCCGCTCGGCACCCTGCTCACCGTGGCGGTGATGGGGGTGGCACTCGCCTTGCCGCTCGCTTTCTACCTGTTGCTGGGCAACGTGCAGCGCATGGGCGACGCGCTGGGCCGCAACCAGACCATCAGCGTGTTCATGAAAACGGGCCAGAACGCCGGCATGGCCGAAACGGCGGCGTCCGCGCTGCGCGGTCGCCCCGAAGTGGATGAGATCGTCGTGCGCACGCCGAAGGACGGCCTCGACGAACTGGCCGAGGTGCAGGGTTTTTCCGGTTCGCTGCAATCGCTCGACGCCAATCCGTTGCCTTTCGTGCTGTCGGTGAAACCCAAGCCGGGCCTTTCCGCCGACGCGGTGGCGAGACTGGTCGATGCCATGAAAAACACGCCCGGCGTGGACATGGTGCAGGACACCGGCTCGTGGCGGCAGCGCCTCGACGCCCTGCTCGGCGTCGGTACGCGCGCGGTCACGATGCTGGCGCTGCTGCTCGGCATCGCCGCGCTGCTCGTGGTGGGCAACACCATTCGCGTGGACATCCTCAGCCGCAGCGAGGAAATCGGCGTACTGCTGCTGATCGGCGCCAGCCGGCCGTTCGTGCGTCGTCCCTATCTTTACGCCGGCGCGTGGCTGGGCTTCCTCGCCGGCGTGCTGGCCGTGGCGCTGGCGGCGGTGCTCGAACTGGCCATGGCCGGACCGGTGTCGCGCCTGAGCGCGGCCTATGACGGCAGCGTGAGTTTCGGCGGCCTGCCGGGCTGGTTGTTCGTCGCGGTACCGTTCGCTTCCGCGCTCCTGGGCTGGCTGGGCGCGCGGCTGGTCAGCGCCCGACAGATACGCCGCATGGCGGCGGGCTGAGGAGGCACCGTGGGGGCGGGCATTCACGTGGACACGGCGGCGGGGGCGTCGCCACGCATCCTCGTCGTCGACGGGTCGAAGGTCGTGCGCCAGCTCATTTCGCGCGTGGTGCTGGCCGAAGTGCCCGGCGTCGAGATCGTGGGCGTATCCACCGGCTCCGAGGCGCAGGGCGAATTGCAGCGTGGCGTGTTCGACTTCGTCACCGTCGCGCTGCGCCTGTCCGACATGGACGGGCTCGAACTGGCGCGTTACGTGCGCGAATCGGCGCCGCAGATCTACATGCCCATCGTGGTGGTGTCCGGCGACGTCGAATCGCGCCTGCATCGTCGCGAGCTGGGCGAATACGTCACCGACTACTTCGACAAGTCGCTCGGCTTCGAGGCCCTCGCGGAGTTCATCCGCGGCTACGTCGCGCCGGAAGGCGGGGCCGAGGGCGAAGTGCTCTACGTGGAAGACAGCCGCGTCGTGGCGCTCGCCACGCGGCGCATGATGGAAAAGTACGGCCTCACCGTGCACCACGTCATCAGCGCCGAGGATGCGCTCAGTCACCTGCGCGTCGCGCGGGCGCAGGGCGAGATCGGCGCCGACGTGGTGCTGACCGACGTGAGCCTCAAGGGCGAACTCACCGGGGGCGACCTCGTCGAGCGCATCCGCAACGAGTTCGGTTACGGAAAGGGCCGGCTGCCCACGCTGGTGATGACCGGCGACGAAAACCCGGCCAACCAGACGGCCCTGCTTCGCGCGGGCGCCAACGACCTGGTGGAAAAACCGGTGGAGGAAAAACTCCTGATCACCAAGCTGCTGTTCCAGCTGCGCGTCGCGCGGCACCTGCGCGAAAGGACGCATGCGTGAACGACCGCGTCAAACTCGAACCCTCGTGGAAGGAACGCATCGGTGCCTACCTCGACCGGCCCGACATGCAGGCCCTGTCGGCCTTCCTTCGCGACGAGAAGGCGCACGGCAAGGTCATCTACCCGCCGGGACCGGAGATCTTCAACGCCTTCACCCACACGCCGTTCGACCGCGTGCGCGTGGTGATCCTCGGGCAGGATCCGTATCACGGCCCGAACCAGGCGCATGGCCTCAGCTTCTCGGTGCGTCCCGGCGTGCGCGTGCCGCCGTCGCTGCAGAACATGTTCAAGGAAATCCACGACTGCCTGGGCATCGCGCCGCCGGACCATGGTTGCCTCACGCCGTGGGCCGACCGGGGCGTATTGCTGCTCAACGCGGTACTCACCGTCGAAGCCGGACTGGCCGCCTCGCACCAGGGCAAGGGCTGGGAAGGGTTCACCGACGCGGCCATCGACGCGCTCAACCGCGAGCGCGAAGGCCTGGTCTTCATGCTCTGGGGCAGCCACGCCCAGAAGAAGGGCCAACTGATCGACGGCAAGCGTCATTGCATCCTGCGCAGCGTGCACCCCTCGCCGCTGTCGGCGCACCGCGGCTTCATGGGCTGCGGCCACTTCGCCAAGGCCAACGCCTACCTCGAGTCGCGCGGCGAGCCACCCATCGACTGGTCGCTGCCGCGCCGCTCCGAGCTGGAAGCCGCTTAGGCCCGTTGACGCTTTACGGTGCCTGCCTCAAGACGCTGGGTTCCTGCCTTCGCAGGAACGACGTGAGGGGGCTTCACCGATGTTGACGCTGGTGGCTCGTCGTTCCTGCGAAGGCAGGAACCCAGCGTCTTCCGTCCAGTTTTCGCGAAGCATGGCTCGGTCGATGGCACCTATGCTTCGCGCTTCTTCGCCAGCCGCTTCTGCTGGTACGGGTAGAAGCGGTGTTCACGCAATTCGTGTTCGATTTCTTCCAGGCTCTTGCCCATCGTCTCGGGCACGAGGAAATAGACGAACGCCAGCGCACCCACCGAGATCGCCGCGTAGAGCCAGAAGGTGTGCGTGGCACCCAGCGAGGTCACGAGGGTGAGGGTGGTGAGCGTCACGATCAGGTCGAACGTCCAGTGGCTGAACGCGCCCAGGCTCGCGCCCTTGCCGCGCACGAAGAGCGGGTAGACCTCCGAGTTGATCAGCCAGATGCATACGCCGAAGCTGCCGCAGTTGAGCATCATGTAGGCGGCCAGGCAGCCCACGGTCACCCAGCGGCTGAAGTCGGTCGCCGGCCCCTGGCCCTGGAACAGCCAGCCCATCACCACCAGGGCCACGATCGAGCCGGGGATCATCCACAGCAGGTAGCTGCGCCGGCCGATGCGGTCGACCAGGAAGCTGCCGATCACCGTCATCACCACCACTAGCACCGTGCTCGCGCCGGTACCCAGCACGGCCGCTTCATCGGAGAAGCCCGCCTTGGTGAGGATGGTGGGTGCGTAATAGATGAGCGCGTTGTTGCCGGTGATCTGCGAGAACATCGAAATACCCGCGCCGACGATCACCGCCGGGCGGATCCAGGGTTTGGTGATGTCCTTCCAGCTTCCGGTGGGTTCCTTCTGCGCCACCGTCTCGATCTCGGCCACTTCCGCGCGCGCCGCCGAAGCGCTGCCGCGCACGCGCTCCAGCACGCGCAGGGCGTCGTCCTTGCGGTGTTCCGCCACGAGCCAGCGCGGGCTTTCCGGTAGCCACGCCATGCCCCCCAGCAGGATCACGGCGGGCACGACGCCCAGGCCGAACATCCAGCGCCAATGCTCGCCGAACACGAAGCCGGTGAAGTAGGCCACGGTGATGCCGAACACCACCATGAACTGGAACAGCGTCACCATCTTGCCGCGATGCTTCGACGGCGCGACCTCGGCGATGTACACCGGAATGATCTGCGTGGAACTGCCCGCGGAAAGGCCCAGCACGAACCGCGCGGCGACCAGCCAGCCCACGCTGGTCGCCATCGCCGAGGCGATCGATCCGATCGCGAACACCACGCCCACGAAGATGACCATGCGCCGGCGGCCCAGGCGATCGGAGAACGGCCCCGTGGCGAGGCAGCCGAACAACGCGCCGAAGATGATCGCGCCGGTCACCAACTGCTTGGTGGTGTCGTCGAGCGCGAACTGCCGACCGAGGCCGAGCAGCGCCACGCCGATCACGCCGGTGTCGTAGCCGAACAGCAGGCCGCCGAGGGCGGCGATCACCGCGATGCCGACGACGATGCCGGTGGAGGAGGAGGCGGCGGTATCCGCCGGTTGGTCTGGGGTTACCGCGTGCATGCAAGACTCCCTGGTTGATGTCGTGTCATGACGCCACCCAGGCACCCAGGCGAACGTGGAAGTCCGCGTGGCGCGCCGTGGCGGCGATGCGGCGAGCGTTCGGCTCGTCGGTGTGTTCGATCCAGTCGAGCGCTGCCTGGCGGTCGCGGCCGTAGCGCATGTGACGTTCCAACAGTTGGGCGCGGCGTTGCGCGTCGTCCACCTCGACGAACCACGTCTCGTCGAGCAGCCCGCGCACGTCCGCCCAGGCGTCGTCCTCCATCAGGAGGTAATTGCCCTCCGTGACGACCAGCCGCGCCTCGGCGGGAACCGGTATCTCACCGGCGATGGGTTCCTCGATCTCTCGGTGGAACGCCGGGGCATACACCGTCTCCCCCGCCACCGGCGAACGGAGCCGCCGGAGCAGGGCGACGTAGCCTGCGGCATCGAAGGTATCGGGCGCCCCCTTGCGGGCGGCTCGGCCGAGGCGGCGCAGCTCGGCGTTGGCCAGGTGGAAGCCGTCCATCGGCACCCCGACGGCCAGATCGCCCAGCTCGGCGAGGAGGGCTGCCGTCAGGGTGGATTTCCCGGCCCCCGGCAATCCGGCGATCCCGAGGATGCGCCGCCCACCCTTGACCAGCAGTGCATCGAGTCGTTCGCGGACATTTGGATCGATCATAACGACGGACCGTAGCACTGCCGACGGTGTACGGTCGATAAAAAAGCGAGTGGCTGTAACCCGTGGTCGCCGTAGGGCGAATAGTTCCTGAACCGAGAGGTACAGCTATTGACCCAGGTGGGTCATTTCTGTACTATGGCGTACAGATAAAGCCGAACGAACTTCGGCAGGGGTTAGCAGTCCCATGGTGGGACTGCTAATCTGCCCCAAGACTTTCAGGAGGTTCCACACATGTCCCAAGCCCTCGCTACCCGTAACTACGGGCTCCCGAGCGTCGTCGGCAGTCTGGATTCCTACATCGCGGCCGTCCATCGCATCCCGGTGCTCAGCCTTGACGAGGAACAGGCGCTGGCGCGGCAGTTCCACGACGACGCCGATCTCGACGCCGCCAAGAAGCTCGTGATGTCGCATCTTCGCTTCGTGGTCCACGTGGCCCGCGGCTACAACGGTTACGGCCTGCAGCTTTCGGACCTCATCCAGGAAGGCAACATCGGCCTGATGAAAGCCGTGAAGCGCTTCGACCCCGACCAGGGCGTGCGCCTGGTCAGCTTCGCCGTGCACTGGATCCGTGCCGAAATGCACGAGTTCATCCTGCGCAACTGGCGCATCGTGAAGGTGGCCACCACCAAGGCGCAGCGCAAGCTGTTCTTCAACCTGCGCAAGAGCAAGAAGCGCCTGGGCTGGATGAACGCCGAGGAAGTCCGCGTGGTCGCCAACGACCTGGGCGTGCCCGAAGCCACCGTCCGCGAGATGGAATCCCGTCTCTCGGGTCGTGACGTCGGCTTCGAGGCCCCGGCCGACGCCGATGACGACGAGAAGCCGGCCCCGGCCGCCTTCCTGGTCGACGAAGGCGCCGATCCGTACGACAACCTGGCCGAAGCCGACGCGTCCGACAATCAGATGGGTGCCTTGTCCTCCGCGCTGGCCAACCTCGACAGCCGCTCGCGCGACATCATCCAGCGCCGCTGGCTGGCCGAGGACAACAAGGCCACGCTGCAGGATCTCGCCGACGAGTACGGCGTGTCCGCCGAGCGCATCCGCCAGATCGAGGCGAATGCCATGAAGAAGATGCGCGTCGCGATCGCCGCGTAAGGCGAAGAACGGCGTACCATCCGAAAACGGCCCCCTCGGGGGCCGTTTTCCGTTGTCCGACACGTGGAGAGGATCGAGGATGCCCAGGGCCCTGGTCATCGAAGACGATGAAGTGACCGCCCGCGACATCGTCGCGGAACTCGGTGCGCACGGGTTGACCGCCGATTGGGTGGCCAACGGCCGCGAAGGCCTGAACCGCGCCCTGGCCGACGGCTACGACATCATCACCCTCGACCGCATGCTGCCCGGCATGGACGGCATCGACGTGGTGTCCGAACTGCGCAAGCGGGCGGTGGATACGCCCGTGCTGATGATCAGCGCATTGTCCGACGTGGACGAACGCGTGCGCGGCCTGCGCGCCGGCGGCGACGACTACCTCACCAAGCCCTTCTCGCCCGACGAGTTGGCCGCGCGCGCCGAAGTGCTGCTGCGCCGCCGTCGGCGGGCGAACGGCGGCGAGGAAACGCGCCTGCGCGTGGGCGACCTCGAACTCGACCTGGTCCGGCACAATGCCCTGCGCCAGGGGCAGCCGCTCACCCTGTTGCCCACCGAATTCCGCCTGCTGGAATTCCTCATGCGCAACGCGGGCCAGGTGGTGACCCGGCAGATGATCTTCGAGCACGTGTGGGGTTTCCATTTCGATCCGGGCACCAACGTGATCGACGTCCATATCGGCCGCCTCCGTCGCAAGATCGACGGTGCCGGCCAAGCGCCGCTCATCCGCACGGTGCGCGGCTCGGGGTACACCCTTGCGCCCGCTGACTGACGCCTGGCGTTCGGCCACCTCGCGCCTGATCATCATCTACGGCGCGCTCTTCGCCATCTGGTGCGTGGTGCTGCTGGGCGTGGTGCAGTGGGAGGCGTCGCGCTATCTCTCCAGCGTGGTCGACCAGATGCTCGCCGCCCGCATCCACTACCTCGAGCGCACCGACCAGAGCCGGCTGCGCGACACGGTGGACGCCGCCGGCGCGATCGATTCGCAGGGCTACATGTGGGCGGGTCTGTTCGACGCGAAAGGCAACCGCCTCGCCGGCAGCATCGCGCGCATCCCGAAGGAGCTGACCGACGACGGCGTGGCGCGCCCGCTCGAAGCCGGCCTGGCCGACCTCACCCGCGAAGGCGATTCGCGCACCCGCGCCACGGCCCGCACGCGCGCCGTGGCGCAGACGTTGCCCAGCGGCGAACGCCTCGTGGTGGCCAAGGAGAGCGCGGCCATCGACGGCATCGGCGTGATCATCCGCCGCGGCGTACTCTGGGGCCTGACGCTCACCCTCATTCCCGGCCTGCTCGGCGGCATCCTCATCGCCAGGGCGCCGGCGCGGCGCGTGCGTGCCATCCAGCAGGCGATGGAACCCATCCGCGAGGGCGATCTCAGCGTGCGCCTGCCGATCAGCCGTGCGAACGACGAGGTCGACCTCCTGGCCGGTACCGTCAACACCACGCTCGACGAGATCGAGCGGCTGCTGGGCGAGGTCAAGGGTGTCACCGACAATATCGCCCACGACCTGCGTACGCCGCTCACCCGCATGCGCACGCGGTTGTATCGTCTTCAACAGCAGTTCGAGGGACGGCCCGAGGGGCAACAGCTCGACGATTGCGTGGCCGAGATCGATACCGTGCTGGCGCGCTTCCGCGCACTGCTGCGCGTGTCCGAGCTGGAAGACCGCCAGCGCAGCGCCTGCTTCGAGGCCATGGACCTGGGCGGTGTCTTGCGCAACGTGCACGAGTTCTACGCCCCCCTGGCCGAGGATCGAAGCCAGGTCTTCCAGTTGAGCATCGGGCCGTTGCCGAGCCTGCGCGGCGATCCGCAGCTGATGTTCGAAGCCCTGGCGAACCTCGTGGGCAACGCCATCAAGTTCACGCCGAACGGCGGCGCCATCCACCTGGCGGCGCTCACCGACCCGACCGGCGACGCCCGCGTGGACATCGCCGATACCGGCCCGGGCATTCCCCCGGACGAGCGCGAAGCGATCTTCCGGCGCTTCTACCGCGGCGACGACACCCGCTCCAAGCCAGGTTGCGGACTGGGCCTGGCCATCGTCAGCGCCATCGTGCGCCTGCATGGGTATTCGTTGTCGGTGGGTGGAAACGAGCGGGGCGCGGTATTTTCGGTGATCTGCCCGGCCGACTGAGGCGCGGGCTAACCCATTAGCCCGGCGGCGATTTTTTGCCGATGTACCCAGCCTAAACAAAACTTAACTTCGCCTGGCGAAGGCGACGGCGCAAAATCCGCCGCGACGCAACATCGCGCACGGAATCCGTCCCCCATGATTGGCATCGTCCGGATCGCACTCCAGCGGCCGTATACCTTCGTCGTCCTCGCCTTGCTGATCCTCATCGTGGGTCCGCTCGCCGCCCTGCGCACGCCGACGGATATCTTCCCCGACATCAAGATCCCGGTGATCGCGGTCGTGTGGCAGTACAACGGCCTGCCGCCCGATCAGATGGTGGGTCGCGTGTCGTCGCCGTTCGAGCGCGTACTCACCACCACGGTGAACGACGTGGAGCACATCGAAGCCAGCTCGATCCAGGGCTTCGGCATCATCAAGATCTTCTTCCAGCCGACGGTGGACATCCGCACCGCGAACGCCCAGGTGACCGCCGTCGCGCAGACGCTGCTGCGTCAGTTGCCGCAAGGCACCACGCCGCCGCTGATCCTCAACTACAACGCGTCCACGGTGCCGATCATCCAGCTCGCGCTGTCCGGCAAGGGGCTGACCGAGCAGAACCTCGGCGACCTCGGCCTGAACATCATCCGTCCGCAGCTGACCTCGGTGCCGGGTGCCGCGATCCCCTATCCGTTCGGCGGCAAGACGCGCCAGGTGCAGATCGACATCGATCCGCCCGCCCTGCAGGCACGCGGACTGTCGGCCCAGGACGTGGCGAACGCGCTCGCGGCGCAGAACCTCATCACGCCCGTGGGTACGCAGAAGATCGGCGAGTACGAGTACACGCTCCAGCTCAACAATTCGCCGTCCGACATCAACGAGCTCGGCAACCTGCCGATCAAGAGCGTCAACGGCGCCACGGTATTCATCCGCGACGTGGCCCACGTGCGCGACGGCGCGCCGCCGCAGACCAACATCGTGCACGTGGACGGCAATCGCTCGGTGCTGATCACCGTGCTCAAGAACGGCTCCGCCTCCACCCTGGCGATCATCCAGGGCATCAAGGACCGCGTGAAGAGCATGAAGGACGCGCTGCCCGAGGCGTTGACGATCGCGCCGATCGGCGACCAGTCGCTGTTCGTCAGCGGCGCCATCGCCGGCGTGGCCCGCGAAGGCGTGATCGCCGCCGCGCTCACCAGCCTCATGATCCTGTTGTTCCTCGGCAGCTGGCGCTCGACGGTGATCATCGCCACGTCCATCCCGCTGGCGATCCTCGGCTCCATCGCGATGCTTTCCGCGTTCGGCGAGACGATGAACATCATGACCCTGGGCGGCCTCGCGCTGGCGGTGGGCATCCTCGTCGACGACGCCACGGTGACCATCGAGAACATCAACTGGCACCTGGAACACGGCAAGGACGTCGAGACGGCCATCCTCGACGGCGCGGCGCAGATCGTGACGCCGGCCTTCGTGTCGCTGCTGTGCATCTGCATCGTGTTCGTGCCCATGTTCTTCCTCGAGGGCGTGGCGCGCTTCCTCTTCGTGCCGATGGCCGAAGCGGTGATGTTCGCGATGATCTGCTCCTTCATCCTCTCGCGCACCCTGGTGCCGACGATGGCGAAGTACCTGCTCAAGCCGCACGGCCACGACGATCCGCACGGCGACCAGCGCACGCCGTCGCGCAATCCGCTGGTGCGTTTCCAGCGCGGCTTCGAGGCCCGTTTCGAGCGATTCCGCGAGAGTTACCACGGGTTGCTCGACCTGGCCCTGGCCCATCGCAAGGTGTTCACCATCGGCTTCATGGCCTTCGTGCTGCTGTCGTTCCTGCTGGTGCCGGCACTGGGCCGGAACTTCTTCCCGGCGGTGGATTCCGGCCAGATCCTCATGCACGTGCGCGCGCCCGTCGGCACGCGCGTGGAAGAAACCGCCAACCTGTTCGCGGCGGTCACCAAGGAAGTACGCCGTGTCATCCCGCCGGAGGAATTGGGCACGGTCGTGGACAACATGGGCCTGTCGTCCTCGGGCATCAACAACACCTACAACAACACCGGCACGATCGGCTCCCAGGACGGCGACATCCAGATCTCCCTGAAGGAAGATCACCGTCCCACGGCCGATTACGTGCGCGAGCTGCGCGAAAAGCTGCCGCGCCTGTTTCCGACGGCGACGTTCTCCTTCCCGCCGGCGGACATCATCAGCCAGATCCTCAACTTCGGATCGCCCGCGCCGATCGACCTGCAGGTACGCGGCCCGAACGTGTCGGCCAACTTCGCGTACGCCTCGAAGCTGCTGCGGGAGATTCGCCGCGTGCCGGGCGTGGTCGACGCGCGCATCCAGCAGTCGCAGGCCAGTCCCGGTTTCAACGTGGACGTGGACCGCAGCCGTGCGCAGCAGGTGGGCATCACCGAGCGTGACGTCACCAGCAGCCTGGGCGTGAACCTCGCCGGTTCCAGCCAGATCGCCCCGACCTTCTGGCTCAATCCGGACAACGGCGTGTCGTACCCCATCGTGATGCAGACGCCGCAATACAGCATCGACAGCCTGCCCGACCTCGCCAACGTGCCGATCAGCGCCAGCAGCGGCAACGGCGGATCGCAGATCCTCGGCGGCCTGGCGAACTTCACGCGGACGACCACCAGCGCCGTCGTCAGCCAGTACAACATCCAGTCGATGGTGGAAATCTTCGCGACCACGCAGGATCGCGACCTCGGCGCGGTGGCCGCCGACATCCAGAAGATCATCGACGCGCACAAGAAAGACCTGCCCAAGGCCTCCAGCACCGCGCTGCTCGGCCAGGTGCAGACGATGAACAGCGCCTTCTCGGGCCTGATCCTCGGCCTGATCGGTGCGATCGTGCTGATCTACCTGCTGATCGTGGTGAACTTCCAGTCGTGGAGCGATCCGTTCGTGATCGTCACCGCGCTGCCCGCCGCCATCGCCGGCATCATCTGGATACTGTTCGCCACCCACACCACGCTATCGGTGCCCGCGCTCACCGGCGCCATCATGTGCATGGGCGTGGCCACGGCCAACTCGATCCTGGTGGTGAGCTTCTGCCGCGAGCGCCTGGCCGAAACCGGCGACGCGGTGAAGGCCGCGCTCGAGGGTGGTTTCGTCCGCTTCCGTCCGGTGCTGATGACCGCGCTGGCGATGATCATCGGCATGGCGCCGATGGCGCTCGGCCTCGGTGAAGGCGGCGAGCAGAACGCGCCGCTCGGCCGCGCCGTGATCGGCGGCCTCATCTTCGCCACCACGGCCACGCTGTTCTTCGTACCCGTCGTCTTCAGCATCATCCACGGCCGTCGTGGCCATCCGTCTTCCACCCCGGTGAACGCCTCCGGAGAGCCCGTCCATGTCGTCTGATAACCTGCATCGTCCCTCGTCGCGTCGCCTTCGCCTGGTCGGCATCATCGCGGGCATCGTCGTTCTCGCCGTCGTCGTGGCGGGCGTGGCCACCCGGGCCAACGACGCGCGCAAGCTGCGCGAATGGACCGACGACCAGGCCGTGCCCACGGTGAACCTCGTGCACCCGGAAGGTAACCAGGGTGGCGGTGACCTGCAGCTGCCGGCGCGGTTGCAGGCGTTTGCCCGCGCACCGATCTACGCGCGCACCAGCGGTTACCTGAAGTCGTGGAAGTTCGACATCGGCCAGAAGGTGAAGGCCGGCGACGTGCTCGGCGAGATCGAAACGCCCGACCTCGACCAGCAGCTGCTGCAGGCGAAGGCCGACCTGGCCAGCGCACGTGCCAACGAAGCCCTGGCGCAGACCACCGCGAAGCGCTGGCAGTCGATGCGCGATTCGGACTCGGTGTCCAAGCAGGAAGTCGACGAGAAGACCGGCGACTACGAGGCCAAGCACGCGCTCGCGCAGGCGGCCCAGGCCAACCTGGAACGCATCCAGGCCACCAAGGGATTCGCGAAGCTCGTCGCGCCGTTCGACGGCGTGGTCACCGCGCGCGAGACCGACGTCGGCGCGCTCATCAACGCCGGCGGCGGTGGGCAGGAACTCTTCGTGGTGTCCGACACGCGCAAGCTGCGCCTGTACGTCAACGTGCCGCAGAACTACGCGCCGGCGATCAAGCAGGGCGCTCAGGTGAAGCTCAGCGTGCCCGAGTATCCTGGCCAGACGTTCACCGGCACGGTCGAGTCGTCGTCGGCGGCGATCAACGCCGCCAGCGGCACCACGCTGGTACAGGTCGCGGTGGACAACCAGGACGGACGACTGCTCCCCGGCGCCTACGCGAGCGTCACCTTCGACCTGCCGGCCAATGCCGCGCTGTACCGCGTGCCGGCCAGTGCGCTCGTCTACGACGAGAAGGGCCTGCGCGTGGCGGTGGTCGACGCGCAGAACAAGGTGACGTTCCGCACGGTCACCATCGCCCAGGACTTCGGCAAGACGGTGCAGCTCGCCTCCGGCATCCAGGGCGACGATCGGCTCATCGAGAGCCCGCCCGACGGCCTCGCCGACGGCGACACCGTGCGCGTGAGCCAGCCCAAGCCGTCGGAAGGCGATCATGCCAAGGCATAACCCGATGATCCTCCGCCGTGCCCTCGGTGGGCTGCTGGTGTCCGCGGGCCTGTCCGCGTGCTCGCTCGCGCCGACCTACAAGGCACCCGACGTGCCGGTGGCGCCGCAGTACGCCAGTGCCGATTCGCCCTGGGTGGAAGCGAAGCCCGCCGATCACCTCGACCGCGACGCGTGGTGGAAACTCTACGGCGACGGCCGCCTCGACGACCTGCAGGGTCGCCTGCTGGCCAACAACGCCACGCTGGCCGCCGCCTTGGCGCATTACCAGCAGGCCGAGGCTTTCACCAAGCAGGTGCGTGCCGGATTGTTTCCGACGATCGGCCTGAACGGCAACGCCAGCCGCAACCGCGAATCCGACACGCGTCCGCTGCGCGGCGCCACGTCGCCGGCATACTACGACTCGTACACCATCGGTGCGCAGCTCGACTACGAAGTGGACCTGTGGGGCCGCGTGCGCGACACGGTGGCGGCGGGTAACGCCGAGCAGGCCGCGTCGGCGGCCGATCTCGCGTCGGCGCGCCTGAGCCTGCAGGCGCAACTCGCCGACAGCTACCTCCAGCTCAACGGCTTCGATCGCCAGATCAAGGTGCTCAACGAGAGCATCGACGCGTTCAGCAAGGCGTTGCAGCTCACGCAGTCGCGCCACGACGGCGGTATCGCCTCGGGTCTGGACGTGGCGCGTGCGCAGACGCAGTTGTCCGATGCCAAGTCGCAACTGACCCAGGCGCAGGCACAGCGTGCGCTCGTGCTGCACGCCATCGCCGTCCTGGTGGGCGATTCGGCGTCGACCTTCCAGCTCGCCACCAACGACGCGAAGGTCGAGGTGCCGAAAGTGCCGCTCGACGTGCCGTCGACGCTGCTGCAGCGCCGTCCCGACGTGGCCGCCGCGGAGCGCCGTACCGCCGCCGCCAATGCGCAGATCGGCGTGGCCCGTTCGGCCTTCTTCCCGCAGCTCACGCTGGACGGGCAGGGCGGTTGGCAGAGCGACCGGTGGGGCAGCATCGCCACGGCGCCGAACCGCTTCTGGGCGATCGGCCCGTCGTTGCTGCTCAACGTGTTCGACGGCGGCCGTCGCAAGGCCGTGGTGGAATCGGCCAGGGCCGCCACGGACGAAGCCGGCGCGAAGTATCGCGACGTGGTGCTCAATGCCTTCGCCCAGGTGGAAGACAACCTCACCCTGTTGCGCGACCTCGGCACGGCGCTCACCGACCAGCGCGCGGCGGCCGACGCGGCGCAGCGTTCGGTCGATCTGTCGCTCAACCGCTACCGCGAAGGCGCGGTCGGTTACCTCGACGTGGTGCAGGCGCAGACCGCCGCGCTCGATGCGCGTCGCAGCGTGATCGACCTGGAGACGCGGCAGTTGCGTGCGAGCGTGCAGCTGATCCGGGCGCTGGGTGGCGGCTGGTCGTCCGCCGGCGATACGCCGACGTAATCCGTTACGGTTCGGCGAGCCGCCCGGATAATCCGTGAGAAGCAGCCAGCCGGGGATCGACTTCGTCGGCACGCCGGCTGGCTCCCATCCGGGTGCTGACGCGACCCGCCGGGCGTCGTGGTAAGCCTTAACTCCGCGTATCCAACACGACCCGGCCCTCGATCCGGCCCTCGCGCATACGGCGAAACACGTCGTTGACGTTCTCCAAACGGTCCGTCGTCACGGTGGCCCTCACCTTGCCGGCCTTGGCGAAGTCCAGCGACTCCTGCAGATCCAGCCGGGTGCCCACGATGGATCCGCGCACGGTCACGCCGTTGAGCACCATGTCGAAGATGGACAGGTCGAACGTGCCGGGGGGTAATCCGTTGAGCGACACGGTGCCGCCTCGGCGCACCATGTTGATGGCCTGGCTGAACGCCTTGGGCGATACCGCGGTCACCAGGGCGCCATGCGCACCGCCGACCTCTCTCTTCACGACCGCCACCGGATCGGCATGCAGTGCGTTGACGGTAAGTTGCGCGCCCAGCCGGCGAGCCAGGTCGAGCTTGGCGTCGTCGATATCCACGGCCACCACGTTCAATCCCATGGCGTTGGCGTACTGCACGGCCATGTGGCCGAGTCCTCCAATGCCGGAGATCACGACCCATTGGCCGGGGCGGGTATCGGTAACCTTCAAGCCCTTGTAGACGGTAACGCCCGCGCACAACACCGGGGCGATTTCCACGAAACCGATGCCGTCGGGAAGGTGCCCCACATAATCCGCCGCCGCCAAAGCGTACTCCGCGAAACCGCCATTGACGGAATAGCCGGTATTCCTCTGCGTCTCGCACAAGGTTTCCCAACCGCCCAGGCAATGTTCACAATGACCGCAAGCCGAATACAGCCAGGGAACGCCCACGCGATCACCTTCCTTCAGGTGCGTCACGCCGGGACCTGTCGCCACCACGTAGCCCACACCTTCGTGACCAGGGATGAAAGGAGGGTTGGGCTTCACCGGCCAATCGCCGTCCACCGCGTGCAGGTCCGTGTGGCAAACGCCGCACGCCTCGATCTTCACCAGCACCTCGCCCAGGCCTGGCGTGGGTACCGGCACCTCTTCGATGGTCAGTGGCTTCCCGAAGGCGCGCACTACGGCTGCTTTCATGGTCTTGCTCATCGACATACTCCTCGTCACGTACCTTGATGTCGTCACCTGCCCGTGCGGTCGCCCCACGGGTACCCGCGAATCGGGACAAGCGCCTTACGCGTCAGAACGCGCCGTCGATATCCGTCACGGCGATCAACTTGTGGTTCACGAATTCCTTGATGCCCAGACCCGTGAGTTCGCGACCGTATCCGGAGCGCCGCACGCCGCCGAAGGGAAGGTCTGCCGCCACGCCAGTGGGGTGGTTGATGTAAACCATGCCGGTGGAGATCTTCCGTGCCACTTCGATACCGTGCTCGATGTCGGTGGTAAACACCGAGCCGCCCAGTCCGAAGGGGGAATCGTTGGCGATGCGGATGGCATCCGTTTCGTCCTTGGCGCGAATCACCTGCGAAACCGGTCCGAAGAATTCCCAGTAGCGCGCCGGGTTGTCCTCGCTCACGTCGCTCAGAAGTACCGGGCGGAAGAACGCCCCTTTTGAAGGCACCTCCGCACCGATGGCCTCGACCTTGGCTCCGTGCGCGACGGCCTGTTCGAGCTGCTTCTTCAGGTCGTTCACCGCGCCTTGGGAGGACAGCGGCGCCAGGGTGGTCGACGCCGCCAACGGGTCGCCGGCCCTGAGCTTGGCTACACCGGCCTTGTATTTCTGAAGAAAGGCGTCGTAGATCTCATCGACCACGATGATGCGCTTGGACGAACAACACACCTGGCCCGCGTTCCAATGGCGCCCCGTGACGGCCCACTGCACGGCCTTGTCCAGGTCGGCGTCGGCCAGCACCACGAACGCATCCGCGCCGCCCAGTTCCATCGTGGACTTCTTCAGGGCGCTTCCCGCCTGGGCAGCCACTACCGCGCCCGCGCCTTCCGAGCCCGTCAGCGCCACGCCCTGCACGCGCGGATCGTCGATGATCGACTTGAGCTGATCGCGGGTGGCATAGAGGTTGGTGAAGCCGCCCGGCGGCAACCCGGCTTCGCGAAACAATCTTTCGAAGGCCGCCGCGCACTGCGGCACGTTGGATGCGTGCTTGAGGATCAGTACATTGCCGGCCGCCAGCTGGGGTGCAGCGATGCGAACGATCTGGTAATACGGAAAATTCCACGGCTCGACGGCCAACAAGATGCCTTGGGGTACATGCTCGATCCACGATTCCGTGTAGGACGCATGTCCGCTGGACAACATCTCGGGCGCCAGCAAGGACGCTGCGTGCTCGACGTAGTACTCCAGGATCAGGGCGCACAACTCGACCTCAGCCTCGGCTTCGCCGATGACCTTGCCCATTTCGAGCGTAAGGAGCCGGGCATAGTCCGTGTGACTCCCGCGCAGGAGATCAGCGGCTTTTTGCAGGACGTTCACGCGATCGGCGACACGCACGTCCTTCCACGTATCGAACATGGCTTGTGCCTGGTCGAGGGCTCGCGCGACGTCCATGTCGGTGGCGTCGGGGAAGGTCTTCTCGGTTTCACCGGTGTACGGATTGATGGTTGCATAAGACATGGACGGTCCCTTCTGTGCGGTGCCCGCACCTTCGGCAAGCCGACGGGCGGATGGGAGGAATAGGGGCGCGATACGCGTCGTGTCAGTGGGTGGGCAAGTCCTTGATGGCCTGCACCATGGTCGTCAGCACGGCCAGTGCATCGCCGTACACCATGCTGCAGTTGTCTCCGTAGAACAGCAGGTTCTCCACGCCGGCGTAGCCCTTGCCCTGTCCACGCTTGATGACATAGACCTGATGGGCCTGGTCGACGTTGAGGATGGGCATGCCGTAGATGGGAGAACTCGTGTCGGTGCGTGCGGCCGGGTTCACCACGTCGTTGGCGCCGATCACCAGCGCAACGTCGGTCCTGGCGAAGCTGTCGTTGATGTCTTCCATGTCGAAGATGAGGTCGTAAGGCACGCCGGCTTCGGCCAACAGCACGTTCATGTGTCCTGGCATGCGCCCGGCCACGGGATGGATGGCGAACTTCACATCCACATCCGCCGCCTGTAACAGCGTCACGAACTCACGCAGCTTGGCCTGGGCCTGCGCGACCGCCAAACCGTAGCCGGGCACGACGATGACGCTGCTCGCGTACCGCATGGTGACGGCGGCATCCGCGGCATCGGCCGCCTTCATGTGCCCCAGCACCTCGTCGCTCCCCGTGCCCTCGCTTTCGCCGAACCGACTGAACCATATGTTGGCCAGCGAGCGGTTCATCGCCTTGGCCATCAGCAGGGTCAGCAAGGTGCCTGCCGAACCGACCACCATGCCCGCGATCATCAGGGCGGGGTTGTGCAAGGCAAAGCCTTCCAGTCCCACGGCGAGGCCGGTGAAAGCGTTGTAGAGCGAGATCACGACGGGCATGTCCGCGCCACCGATGGGCAGGGTGGTCAAAACACCCACGGCCAAGGCGCCGACGAAGAACAGCCCCAGGTACCCGGGTGTAGCGACACCTGCGATCACCGCACCGGCCAGCCCTAGCGTCGACAGCAGCACCAGCGCATTAAGGACACCCTGTCCCTTGAACCGCCAGGCGCTACGCATGCGCCCGTCCAGCTTGGCCCAGGCCACCAGCGAACCCGACAACGAAACCGAGCCGATCAGGGCGCCCAGGCACGTCACGCCCCACGACAGTCCGTCGGTACCCTGCGGCTCCGTCAGTTTCACCGCCGCAAGCGCCGCGGCGGCTCCGCCGCCCATGCCGTTGTACAACGCCACCATCTGCGGCATGGCGGTCATCGCGACGCGCTTGCCGCTTCGCCAAGCCCAACCGATGCCCAGGGCGAGTGCCGCCAGCGCCAGGCCAAGGTTCTCCAGTCGATGCGGTCGAGCCGCTTCATCGACGTCGGCCAGGTAGCCGAAGGCCGCCAGTACGGCAACCAGCATGCCGATGCCGGCCAGGTCGATGCCTCGTGATGCGGTGGCCGGGGAGGACATCCGCTTCAGACCGAGAATGAATAACAAGGCGGCGGCGAAACCGCTCAGTTCGACCAGTGTCGACAGCACGCCTTACTCCTTCCTCGTTGCCGGACCGGCCATGGGCTTGAACATCGCGAGCATGCGGTCCGTCACGACATAGCCACCGGCCGCGTTGCCGGCACCGAGCAGTACGCCGATGAACCCGATCGCCTGACCCGTCGTGGTCTGGGCGTTGAAAAGAGCGTGCAGCGCACCGACCACGACCATGCCGTGAACGAAGTTCGATCCTGACATCAGCGGCGTATGCAGGATCGATGGCACCCGACGGATCACCTCATAGCCGGTAAACGCGGCCAGCATGAACACGTACAGGGCGATCAGCCAGCTCATCGACAGATCGACGCTCACGTCTGCATCTCCGCGACGGCGGGAGACCGCGATGACGCCTCGGCATCGCCCATGGCTCCGACATGTCGGATCTCGCCGGCATGGGTCAACAGGGTGCCCGCGATGACCGCATCGTCCAGGTCCAGCGATACGGTCCCGTCCTTGAGGATCAGCCCGAGTAGATGAAAGACGTTCTTCGCATACAGTTCGCTGGCGTGTTGGGCGAGCAGTGAAGGCACGTTGGGTGGAGCCAGGATCGTCACCGGCCCGACCCTCACCGTCTGGCCCGGCACCGCGCCCTCGCAGTTGCAACCGCCGTCCGCCGCCAGGTCGACGATCACCGAACCGGGTTTCATCCCGGCGATTTGCGCATGATCGATCAAGCGTGGCGCGGCACGGCCGGGAACACTGGCGGTGGTGACGATGAGGTCGGCCTGCTGGATATGCCGGGTCAGGACCTCGTGTGCCTTGGCCTGCTCTTCCGCGGTAAGCGCTCGCGCATAACCACCTTCACCCCGCGCATCCACGCCGGTATCCACGAACTTGGCTCCGACCGATTGCGCCTGCTCCCGGGTCTCCGGACGCACGTCGTAACCTTCCGTGATCGCGCCCAGGCGGTGCGCGGTCGTCAATGCCTGAAGACCCGCCACGCCAAGGCCCATCACCAGAACGCGTGCCGCACGCAACGAGCCCACGGCCGTCGTCATCATCGGAAGGATGCGTGGCAGGTGCACCGCACCCAGGAGCGGGGCGTAGTAACCGGCGAGTGCCGCTTGGCTGGATAGCGCGTCCATGGCTTGTGCGCGGCTGATTCTCGGCACCTTTTCCATGGCGAAGGTGCTGATCCTGCGATCACGCAGTTGTTCTACCAGCGCCGGCTCCCTGTTCGCATAAACGAAACTGACCAATGCGGCACCGGGACGCATGGCCGCGACGACGTCGGACGGCGGCGGCTGAACGGCAAGCACGACATCCGCATCGGTCACCATGGCCACCGGGTCGTTCGCTATCGTCGCATCGGCATAGTCGGCATCGGCATAGTGCGCGCCGAGTCCAGCACCCGCCTGGATCGCCACCGATGCGCCCAGTTTGGTGAGCCCGGACAACGTCGAGGGAACGATCGCGACACGACGCTCATCCGCGTCCGTTTCTCTTAATACGGCAATCTTGATCGACATCGCCCGGCCTACCGAAAGTCAGCATGGACTCTGACATCGGCGGCGAACCACGACTTGATGCCGATCAATTTCAGGCGCCTGCCTCACGAACGCCAAGGGCGACACCCGTGGTGGATCCCCCGGCGCGCCCGCTCCGCGGCGGGAAGGGCAAGGCGATGGGCGAGGTCCGATTACGACGAAGGCACCGCCTGCGCGGCGGGAATTACCTTGCTCGTGAACTCCCTCACGACCGAAACGTCCTTCGACCGTCGCTTGAACTCGGTGGTGACCGTCAGGCGCGAACGATCGGGTGACATGTCATAGCGCTGCACGATGTCGCCGCGCTTGTCGTCCAGGTGCGTGATCACCACCAGGCTGTCGCCGTCCCAGCCCGCGCGGGTGGTGTCGCCGCCGTTGTCCTTGCCGGTCACCATGGCGATGCTCCTCATGTGCCCGTCGGGCGCGATCTGGAGGGTGTCCGGCTGCAGGGTGATGTCCAGCGTGTCGGGAAGCAGGAGCGCACGGCGCATGACGTCGCCGCTGCCGCCGCCCGCATTGGCGCGGATATCTGCGCCATCCCCGGCGCCACCGTGTCGGCCGCCCATCCCGCTCATGCCACCCATACCACCGCCGCCGCCATGCCCGTGGCCTCGCCCCATACCGCCATGGCCGCCACCGCTGCCGGTGGCCACGGCATCGGGATCCTCGCTCCGGGAGGTATCGACCACCCAGTGACCGTCGAAGGACTGGGGATGGACGGGTGAGGCGGCCAATCGGATGCCATGGCTCGCGCACCCGGCGAGCGCGACGGCACAAGCGATCGTCAGGCCGCGCCGGACAAGGGAGGGGTGGTGCATCGGCGTCGTCCAGGCTGGGGAGATGGTCGTCCAAACGTGGGCCCGGACATGACGTTGACGGAAGCCGAACCGGGGTCGCGAAACCCCTTGACCGCCCCTTGCCGCAGCGCGACAATTCGTCGGCTACCCAGGCGACTTCATGCCCGGGCGGCACCCTCCTTACCTTACCCAGGCATATGGACGTCTACCCTAGTCGACGCGCCGGCATCCGCACGCATCGGGTTCCGGCGCTGGAAAAACTCATCGCCTGCGGCGACCGCTCCCGGTCGGCCGGCGCTTTCCTCCGCTAGGGAAAGTCCGGCTCTCCTCGACGGAAGCCGCGAGCTTTCGTTATTTCGAGGATTGAGCCATGAACCTCCAGCTCGACAAGACCGGTCCGCGCATGTTCGGCCGCCGTCTCGCTTTCGCCCTCGCACGCCGCCGCGCCGGTGCCCAGCCCGTGAAGCGCACGATCACCGTGCCGCGTTCACTCGACGTCGTCGAAAGCCCGTCGAAACCCGCGGAAGGCAAACTGCCGCAGCCATGAATAGCGACATAGACACTACGACGCGGCCCGCGCCGCTCGTCGTTACGTTCAACCGGAATACCGTTCGTCGGCATCGAGCCGGCGCGCCTGTCTTCAGTCGATAGCTGAGGGCGGTTCGCGCCCGTCCGGAGTCCTCGTCCGGAAAGGCAGCGAGCCATGAAGAAGCATCCCTCGCCGGCGGCCGTCGCCGCCAAGACCTTCACCAACGCCACCGCGGACGCTTTCCGTCCCGCAGATGAACTGCTGCGCGCGTTGGGATCCCGTTCCGACGGCCTCGACGAGGCCGCCATCGCCGAGCGCCTGGATCGCTACGGCGTCAACGAAGTGGGCCACGAGAAGCCGCCGCACTGGTCGGTGCAGCTCCTGCGTGCCTTCAAGAACCCGTTCATCATCGTGCTGCTGGTATTGGCGGTGGTGCAGCTGTTCACCGAGCCCGACGATCTCACCGGCCCGATCATCATCGCGGTGATGGTCGGCATCAGCGTGCTGCTGTCGTTCACGCAGGAATACCGCTCGTCGCAGGCCGCCGAGAAGCTCAAGGCCATGGTCCGCAATACGGCGACGGTCACCCGACGGGCCGACGACGGCCACGCCGAGCGCATCGAGGTGCCGGTGGAAGAACTGGTGGTGGGCGACATCGTGCACCTGGGTGCCGGCGACATGATCCCCGCCGACCTGCGCCTGCTGGCCGCGAAGGATCTCTTCATCAGCCAGGCCATCCTCACCGGGGAATCGATCCCGGTGGAGAAGTCGGCGCCGAACGGTCACGTGGCCGAAGAGGGCGGTGGTCCGCTCGACTTGCCCACGGTCTGCTACATGGGCACCAACGTGGTGTCCGGTAGCGCCACCGCCGTGGTGCTGGCGACGGGTGCGCGCACCTACCTGGGCTCGCTCGCGCGCACGCTCTCGGGCGAGCGCGTGCAGACCAGCTTCGACCGCGGCATCTCGTCGGTGAGCTGGCTGCTGATCCGCTTCATGGCGGTGATGGTCCCCGTGGTGTTCCTCATCAACGGTTTCGACAAGCACGACTGGGTCGGCGCGTTCATGTTCGGCCTGTCGGTGGCCGTGGGCCTCACGCCGGAGATGCTGCCGCTGATCGTCACCGCCAACCTGGGCAAGGGTGCCATCGCCATGTCCCGGCGCAAGGTCGTGGTCAAGCGCCTCAACGCGATCCAGAACTTCGGCGCCATGGACGTGCTGTGCACCGACAAGACCGGCACGCTCACGCTGGACAAGATCGTGCTCGAGCGCCACGTCGACCTGGCGGGCGAGGATTCGGACGAGGCGTTGGAGTGGGGCTACCTCAACAGCCGCTTCCAGACCGGCCTGCGCAACCTCATGGACAAGGCCGTGCTCACCCATCGCGACCTCGAGCCGGTGGCGCGCCGCTTCCGCATCGTCGACGAGATTCCCTTCGATTTCCAGCGCCGCCGCATGTCGGTGGTGGTGACCGACGGCCGCGACGAGCAACTGGTCGTCTGCAAGGGCGCGGTGGAGGAAATGCTCGCCATCTGCACGCAGGCGCGCACCGGCGACGTCGTCGAGCCGATGACCGACGAGAAGCGCCGGGAAATCCGCGCGATGACCCGCCGCCTCAACGAGGACGGCCTGCGCGTGCTCGTGGTGGCCGTGCGCCGTGACCCCATCGGTGACCGCGCCTACGGCGTGGCCGACGAGTCGGGCCTGACCGCCGTGGGCTGCCTGGCCTTCCTGGATCCGCCGAAGGATTCCGCCGCCACGGCCATCCGCGCGCTCAACCACCACGGCGTGGCGGTGAAGGTCATCACCGGCGACAACGAGGCGGTGACGCGGAAGATCTGCACCGAAGTGGGCCTGGACGTGCAGGGCTCGGCGCAGGGGCGCGACATCGAAAAGCTCGACGACGACGAACTCGATGCGATGGTTGAGCGCACCACCGTCTTCGCCAAGATGTCGCCGGTGCAGAAGGCGCGCGTGGTGAAGGCCTTGCAGCGTCGCGGACACACGGTAGGCTTCCTCGGCGACGGCATCAACGATGCCCCCGCGTTGCGCGACGCCGATGTCGGCATCTCCGTGGATACCGCCACCGACATCGCCAAGGAATCGGCCGACATCATCCTGCTCGAGAAGAACCTGATGGTGCTGGAGGAGGGCGTGGTCGAAGGCCGCATCACCTTCGGCAACATCATGAAGTACATCAAGATGACGGCCAGCTCCAACTTCGGCAACGTGTTCAGCGTGCTGGTGGCGAGCGCGTTCCTGCCGTTCCTGCCGATGCTGCCGCTGCAGATCCTCGTTCAGAACCTGCTGTACGACCTCTCGCAGCTGTCGATTCCCTTCGATCGCATGGACGAGGAATACCTGCGCAAGCCGCGCAAGTGGGACGCGGGCGACATCGGTCGTTTCATGGTCTGGATCGGCCCGGTCAGCTCGGTGTTCGACATCACCACGTTCTGGCTGATGTGGCACGTCTTCGGTGCGAACGACGTCGCCCACCAGTCGCTCTTCCAGTCGGGCTGGTTCATCGAGGGCCTGCTCTCGCAGACCCTGGTGGTGCACATGATCCGCACGCGGCGCATTCCGTTCCTGCGCAGCATGGCCTCGGCACCGGTGCTGGCGCTGACCGGCACGATCATGGTGGTGGGCATGCTGTTGCCGTTCTCCCCGCTGGGTGCGCACATCGGCATGGTGCCGCTGCCCGGCATGTACTTCGCCTGGCTGACGCTTACCCTGGTGTGCTATTGCGTGCTGACACAGGTGGTGAAGACGATCTACATCCGCCGCTATGGACACTGGCTGTAAGGCGGGCGAAACGACTACGACATCGCGCAGGCGCGGCGGGACAGACCCGCCGCGCCGGTCACGCTGAAATACCGGCTCCCTCAACCACGGAGCCACCACGATGATCCGATCCACCCTCGCCGCCGCGCTGTTCGTCCTGCCTGCCGCCGCCTTCGCCCAGGCCGCCCCCGCGCCGACCGCGCCTCCCGCACCGACCCGCTACGCCGACATCATCGACTGGCCGGCATCCGAAGCCAGCTTCGATCGCTTCTTCAACGCCGAAGCGGCGCTTGGCCGTGCCTTCGACAAGGTCTGCGGCGACACGTTCTGCGAGGGCGACTACGGCAACCTCCGGCCGATGCAGCTGCGCTGCTCGGTCGACATCACCAAGGGCACCGTCAAGCAGTGCCTGTGGACCTTCGCCGGCAGTTACGCCGACGTCAACAAGAAGACGGGTGCCGTGCAGGTGAACGCCAAGCTCTACAAGTGCAAGCTCCCGCTTGCCAAGGACACCCCGGTCGAGCAGTTCTTCCAATTGATCGAAGGCGAGAACCCGCTGGAGGCCAAGCTGCCCATGTCCCGCGCATCGATCTACGACGGCCTGGCCACCTGCCTCTGATCGCCGTCACCGTTTCACCGGGTTAAGCCCACGGCTCGCCGCATGACGCTATGCGGCGGGCCGTTCGCTTGCCTAGGGTGGCGTACCCACACCTTCGAGGACGCTACCGATGACGCTTCGCCAAGGGTTTCTCGCGTTCGCCCTGGTCCTTTCCTTCCCCGCCGTCGCGGCCGATTCGCCGCAGGCCGATATCCAGAGGGTGGTGGACACGTTCCAGACCGCCTTGCGTGCCCACGATGCGAAGACGCTGGGATCGCTGTTCCTTCCCGAGGGCAAGAGCTGGTACACGGCGCTGGGCAAGGTATCGTTCGAATCGGTAAAGGCTAGGCATCCGGAAGTGAAGCCGTACAAGGCGGGTACGTGGCAGGAGTTCGCGGAATTCGTCGGTTCGGCCAAGGGGACCGTCGAAGAGCGCTTCCATAACGTGCAGATCCATACCGATGGCACGGTCGGCACGGTGTACTTCGACTTCGAATTCCTCATGGACGGGAAGGTGGGCAATCGCGGCGCCGAAACCTGGCAGATGCTGCGCACGCCCGACGGCTGGAAGATCGTGGCGATGCTGTACTCGTCGAATTTCTGACGATTGCCCGCGAAACGCCTCGATCGTTTCACGCGCAAGCCTCGTGCGGCGAGTTTGATGGTGACGCCTCGCCCTGGGTTCCCGCTTTCGCAGGAACGACGTGAGGGGCTGGACCGGGGCGTCCGATCATGTAGCTCGTCGTTCCTGCGAAAGCAGGAACCCAGCGCCTTGCGCCGGAGGGCTCCGCCGCCTGCCTACGCAAATCGCACAAGGGAATCGTATCGATGCACCGCCAACCCGGCCTGGACACCCTCCGCGCGATCGCCATCGTCTGGGTGATGCTTTTCCACAGCTATTTCGTCGGAGGCCTCGGCGAGGGCTTCTCGCTGCTGGAAAGCCCCGGCTGGATGGGCGTCGACCTGTTCTTCGTGCTCAGCGGCTATCTCATCGGCCGACAGGTGCTCGCATCGATCGCGGCGGGCGGCACGCTCGACCTGGCCGCTTTCTACCGACGGCGCATGTTGCGCATCCTGCCCGCGTTCTTCGTGGTGCTTGCGCTTTACGTCTTCTGGCCCGCATGGCGGGAAACGCCGCTCATGCAGCCGTTGTGGCAATTTCCGACGTTCACCTTCAACCTGCTTTTCGACGCGCCGGATCGTTACGCCTTCTCGCACGTCTGGTCGCTGTGCGTCGAAGAACACTTCTATCTCGTGTTTCCGTTTCTCGCCCTGGCCGTGGCGAAGCGACCGTCGATGCGACGCTTCGCGTTGATCGGCGTGGCGGTGGTGCTGGGTGGCATCGGTCTGCGTGCATGGCTGTGGGAAACGCAGATGGCGGGAGCAGGCGGTTCGGCGTATCTGCGCTACCTCTACTACCCCACGTACGTCCGGCTCGATGGCCTGGTCGCCGGCGTGGCCTTGGCGGCCTGCGCGGTATATCGGCCACGGTGGATGGTGTGGGTGCACGCGAATCCCGGCCGGATCGCGTTCTGCGCGATCCTCCTGCTCGGCGGTTGCCTGGCGCTGTTCACCGGCAAGCGCACCGAATTCTGGCCGTGCGTGGTCGGTTACCCGCTGCTGGCGGCGGCCATGGCGGGTTTCGTGGCGGCGTCGAGCGGACAGGCCGGTCCGATGGGGATCCGGATTCCCGGCGCGGCGTGGTTGGCCCGCGCGTCGTACAGCCTCTACCTCAGCCACAAGGGCGTCTTCACCCTCACGGCAGCCCTGCTGGGCAGCCATCTGGACGGCCATCGCTTCCTGCGCTTCGCGATATTCGCCGTGGCCACGCTGGCCGGTGGCGCCTTGCTTCACTACGCGGTGGAGCGCCCCTTCCTGCGCTGGCGTGACCGCACTGTCGTTCGCCGTGCACACCTGGGCATGGCCGGGTCATTGACGAAGGTCGAATGACTTATTCGTCAAGCATTGAGAAATGACTCACGCCAGCAGTGCGACGGTAGCGTGTCGATGGCCGCTATCCGTGGGAGAAACGCAGAGACTTCTTCGCGTGGTGCCCGGCGCACGATGCTGTGAAACAGCATTGTTTCTCCGTGCGTTTCGAGCGTAGGGCGTAGACCGATTCGATGTCAGGCAAATGCTGATTCGTGCCAGGTCGGCAACGCCGTTTCATCGGCGTGATAGCGTGCCTACGTGTCCCATGCGTGAGCGCAAAGCATGCGTAGACGTGTTCCTTTCGGCGAGCAGAAACGTGCTCCGTTCGAAAAGAAAAGATCATGCACGGGGCACGTTTCTCGTCTAAATCAAACATTGATGCCAGCCTTGGAGATGTGAGCTACTCATTTCCAGGGAGCGTCGGCATCTGGAGGAAACTGGATTGAACCTCTGCAAAATAAAGATGCGGCAGAAGATGTCGCGGACATTGCCTTTCGTCTTGGGCTGTTGTGTTCTGGCTTCGGTAGTGCCAAACCGTGGCGCCGCTTCGATTAATGCGCTATCTGAGATGAGTGCCTCGGACAAGGCGTCACTGGAGCGGCGGATAACGGAGGTGGCGAATAACTACGCTAATAGCTATCAACACTTTGAAGGCGATCGTCTCCCGATCCACATAAACGCGGTTTTCGATCCGACGGCCAATTCGCTGATTGTCAACATGGATGAGCGCTTCGGTCCCATGTCTACGTCTCCTGAAATGGAAGACTTTCGGCGCAGGCTTGAGATTGAATTGGAGCCTTATATCGATGGTCTTTCTTCGTTCTCGGGCTTGAGGTTCCGTTTTGGTGGGAAGGATATGTACTTTTGGTTTCCAGAAGAGCGCGACCCGCCCGCAGTCAAGGACAAGAAGCGGTTGTCGGCGACGGGCGCTCCTGTGGTAGCCGTCTCTGCCGGTCACGGATATTACTATCATCACGGATACAAGGATTGGAGGCCTCAAAGATCGCCATATAATGGGATCCTTGAGGATGAGATTACCTTGGTGTTCGCATCGCTTCTGTTTGCTGATCTGTATATGTCTAATACCTCACCGGTACTTGTAAGGGAGGGTGGATTTGGTCAGCACAAGCCTAGCGGGCAGCCATGGCAAATGATGGGTGCGAGATATTTGCTCGAAGACTCCATGCCTAATAGGCCTGACATTTGGCACTCCCTTCCTGATGCAACGGAGGCGTTGCGAGACTACAAGGAGGATATTCGGAGTCGTCCGCTTTACGCAAATGAATTAGGGGCCGATGCTGTTTTTCATCTGCATACGAATGCTGTTGATAATTCGGCGACTCGCGGCGCCAAGGTTGTCGTGCAGGAGGGGAGGGTTGAGTCGATCAAGCTGGGTTCTGCGGTTTTGTGTTACATGAAGGAGCAGATCCACGCGCAGAAAGATTTCAAGGGCTACCCGGTGAGTAACACCCTGACACAGGGTAACTATGGCGAAAATCGCCTCGCTGCCATGCCCTCGGTTATCATTGAGATGGGATTTCACACGAACACCGAAGACGCAAAAGCACTGAAGGATATTTGGTTTCAGAATGCCTCGATGCGAGGAGTCGCGAAAGGCTACAAGCTGTTCAAGGAAGGAAAGGGATGCGAGGAATTTACCGTCGAAACGCCGGCTGCGGCCGAAGGGATGGTCGATGATCTGGTACCGATTCCCGTGCGCAAGATAAGAGGGTTTCCGAGTTTTCCCGTGACTGTGATAGCGAGTCGCAAGGAGTGTGCGACAGGTAGCTCGTGCGAATCCGCTTCCGGGAGGGCTAAAGACGAAAGCGCCATGTCTGAGTTTGCGCTCGGCTATAAATGCGTTGAAGCGGATGTCGCACGTTCTCCTTTCACGATGGTGGTGAGTGCAAAAGACTCGGATGACGTATTCGCGAAGCCTATTGAAATCTCTCTGACGTGCAAGCCTCGACCGGTAGAACCGGAGAGCGTTTAGTTTTTAACCCCGGGCGGCCTGGTCATGCCCAGGTCGCCCGGTTTAAGGCTCCTGCGAGGGATTTGCAGATTCCCACCTCCTTTGCGCCGAGTCGACCAACACGGCCGCCGTTCAGCTACACTTCCCAGGCCCAAGGTGATCCCCGGCTTATCAAGCCGGGGATTGAAACGGGAATCCGGTGACGCGCCGTTCTTTCGGGAACGCGCCATTCCGGAGCTGCCCCCGCAACGGTAAGCGAGTCAACGATCGGCTTCATGCCACTGCGCCCATGGGCGCGGGAAGGCGCCGGTCCGATGGGATGCCCCTCCCATGCCCGCAAGCCCGGAGACCGGCCTCGAGGCGACACCGGACTGGCGGAGGGCCTGTCGAGGGTGGCCGTCCGCGATGCGCCGGCGCTCCTTCGTATCCCCTTTCGTCCGTCCCCGCATCCATGCCGCGCGGGTTGGCGCGGTTCGTAGGGAGTGACACCGTGAAGTTCCGCTCGTCCCGCCTCGCGCTCGCCATCGCGACGGCCTTCGTTTTGCCCATGACCGCCCATGCCGACGACGCCTCCACCGACCTGGACAAGGTGGTGGTCACCGCCTCGCGCACCGAGCAGTCGGCCTCGCAGGTGCTCGCCGCCTCGACGGTGATCGACCGCGCCGACATCGAGCGCCTCCAGCCGAATTCCGTCGCCGACCTGCTGCGTGCCGTACCGGGCGTGTCCATCGCCAACAACGGCGGCCCGGGCAAATCCACGTCGGTTTTCCTGCGTGGCACCGAGTCCGACCACGTACTGGTGCTGGTCGACGGCGTGCGCATCGGTTCGGCCACGTCGGGTACGGCCGCCTTCCAGGACATTCCGGTCGACCAGATCGAGCGCATCGAGATCGTCCGCGGCCCGTATTCGAGCCTCTACGGTTCCGAAGCCCTCGGCGGTGTCATCCAGATTTTCACCCGCCATCCCCAGGGTGCTTTCGTGCCCAGTTTCTCGGTGGGTGTCGGCAGTTGGTCGACGTTGCGCGGCTCGGCCGGTTTCGCCGGTAGCGGCAAGAACGGCTGGTACGCGGTGGAAGCCACCCACGACCAGACCGACGGCATCAATGCCTGCCGCGGCAAGCCCAGCCCGGGTGGCGGCGGTTGCTTCACCTATGAGCCCGATCGTGATGGCTACCGCGACAACGCGCTGTCGCTCAAGGGCGGCTGGCGTTTCGACGAGCAGTGGGATGCGGATGCGAGCGCCACGCGCAGCGAAGGCCGCAACCACTACGACGGTACCAGCAGCAACTTCGCCGAATCGACCACGCAGGCCATCGGCGGCCGCGTGCACTACCGTCCGTCGAAGGATGCGTTGATCACGCTCAACGTCGGGCGCAGCGGCGATTTCTCCACCGACTACGAGAATGGCGTCTACGCCGACACCTTCAATACGCATCGTGACGTCGCCTCGTTGCAGGCCGACCTGGGCCATGTCGGCGGAAGCTATGGCCTCGCGACGGTGGGCTTCGACTGGCAGCGGGACCGTGTAGTCGGCAATACCGATTACCTCGTCGATACGCGTCACAACCACGCCCTGTTCGCGCAGTGGCAACAGGAGTTCGGCGCCAGTTCGGTGCAGGGCAGCCTGCGTCGCGACGAGAACAGCCAGTTCGGCGGCAAGACCACGGGCAGCCTGCTGTACGGCTACGCGCTGACCGATGAGCTCCGCGTCACCGCCAGCTACGGCACCGCGTTCAAGGCACCGACGTTCAACGACCTCTATTACCCGGATTACGGCAACCCCGATCTCGGTCCCGAGACCTCGCGCAACTGGGAGCTGGGCCTCAAGGGCACGCCGGGTTGGGGCCATTGGTCGGTCAACGCGTTCCAGAACCGGATCGACCACCTCATCGTGTTCGATGCGGGCCTCACCGGCCCCTTGTTCCCGTTCGGTGGCGCCAACAACATCGACCGCTCGCGCATCCGTGGCGTCGAACTGGCCGCCGACACGACCGTCGACGACTGGACCCTTGCCGGCAGCGCGACGTGGCTGCAGCCCGAGGACGACAGCGACGATGCCAGCCACGGCAACCTGTTGCCGCGTCGCGCACGACGCACCGCCAACATCGACCTCGACCGCCGCTTCGGCGCGTTCAGCGTCGGTGCGAGCGTGTTCGCCTCGGGTTACCGCTATGACGACACCGCCAACCTGCATCGCCTCGGCGGCTACGCGCTCACCGACTTGCGCATGGCCTACGCCTTCGACGCGGCGTGGAAGCTCGAACTGGCGGCGAAGAACGTCTTCGACCGCCATTACGAAACCGCCCGCTACTTCAACCAGCCTGGCCGCAACTGGATGCTGACGCTGCGCTACCAGCCACGCACGTAATCGATCCCTACCGGAGAACCTGATGATGAAGCCGCTTTCCCGACCGCTGGCCGTTGCCGTCGCCGCGCTGTTCGCGCTGGTGATGATCGGTACCCGCTTCCATCACTTCGGCGACTGGCTGCACTTGCCGGATGCGTCGATGGCGCTGTTCTTCCTCGGCGGCATCTACCTGCGGAAGCATCTGCTCTTCGTGGCGTTCGTGGCGCTGGCGGTGCTGGTGGACTGGTATTCGGTGAGCTACGCGGGCGTGAGCGCGTTCTGCATCACGCTGGCGTATTCGTTCCTGCCGCTGGCGTACGCGGTGCTGTGGTACGCGGGTCGCGCGGTGGCGCCGCGTTTCGACGGTTCGCTGCGTTCGCATGTCGTCGTATTCGTGGCGTTGCTCGTGAGCGCATCGCTGTCGTACGTGGTGTCCGGTGGGTCGTTCTACTTCCTGGGCGGCCGCTATCCCAACCCGACGTTCGCCGACTACGGCGTGCGCCTGATGACCTGGGGGCCGCTGTTCGTGCGCACCACGGCTTGCTACGTGCTGGTGGCCCAGGTGGCGCATGCCGTGTTCGCCCGCGTCTTCCGCGCCCGCGAAGGCGCGGCGCACGCATGAGCGGGGAAACGCCCTGGCGCGAGATGGACGAAGAAGCGCGCCATCGCGACCGCATGCAACGCAAGAAGGCGCTGATCGACCGGCGCATCGCGCGCGCTACCATCGATCGCGGCGTGCTGGTGGTGAACACCGGCAACGGCAAGGGCAAGAGCTCGTCGGGCTTCGGCATGCTGGCGCGCTCGCTCGGCCACGGTTTTCGCTGCGGCGTGGTGCAGTTCATCAAGGGCAGTTTCTCCACCGGCGAAGAGGCGTTCTTCCGTCTGTTCGACGACGAAGGCATCGACTACCACGTGATGGGCGAGGGCTTCACCTGGGAAACCCAGGACAAGGCCCGCGACATCGCCGCCGCCATGGCGGCGTGGAACGTCGCCGAGCGCATGCTCGGCGATGCGTCGTATGATTTCGTGCTGCTGGACGAACTGAACATCGCGCTCACCAAGCACTACGTTCCCCTCGAGCGCGTGCTCGCGGCGCTGGCCGCGCGGCCGGAGCGGCAGCACGTGGTCGTCACCGGCCGCGGCGCGCCGGACGAACTGGTGGCCGTCGCCGACACCGTCACCGACATGCGGGTGGTGAAACACGCCTTCCAGGCGGGCATCCGCGCACAGAAAGGTATCGAGCTGTGAAGCGTTCCTGCCCCGCCTTGCTGGTTTCCGCGCCTGCGTCGGGGCAGGGCAAGACCAGCGTCACCGCCGCGCTGGCCCGTGCGCATGCGCGCCAGGGGCGCCGGGTCCGCGTCTTCAAGACGGGGCCCGACTTCCTCGATCCGATGATCCTCGAGCGCGCGAGCGGCGTGCCGGTATACCAGCTCGATGCCTGGATGGGCGGCGAGAACGATGTCCGTCGCCGCCTGTATGAGGCGGCGGGCGAGGCCGACCTGATCCTCGTCGAGGGCGTGATGGGCCTGTTCGACGGTTCGCCGTCGAGCGCCGACCTGGCGGTGCGTTTCGGCCTGCCGGTGCTTGCGGTCATCGACGGCTCGGCCATGGCGCAGACCTTCGGTGCGCTGGCACACGGGCTCGCCACCTACCGCGACGACCTGCGCGTGCGGGGCGTGCTCGCCAACCGCATCGGCAGCGATTACCACGCGTCCCTGCTGCGCGAGAGCCTGCGCGACGGTATCGACTGGTACGGCGCTTTGCCGCGCGACGAGGCGATGAGCCTGCCGGAGCGACACCTCGGCCTCGTCGCCGCCGCCGAGCTGCCCGATCTCGATGTGTGCCTGGATGCGCTGGCCGATGCGCTGCTCGCACGCAGCGCGCTGCCGTTGCCGCCGCCGGTCACGTTCGAGGCGCCTGCCGACGAAGCGATCACGGTGCGACTGGACGGTCGGCGCATCGCCATCGCCCGCGACGCGGCGTTCGCCTTCGTCTATCCGGCCAATCTCGACGTGCTGCGCCGCGCGGGTGCCGAACCGGTGTTCTTCTCTCCGCTGGCGGGCGATCCGCTTCCCCCCTGCGATGCCGTGTGGTTGCCGGGGGGTTATCCCGAGTTGCACCTGGATATCCTGGCCGCCCGCCCGGACCTGCGCGACGCGCTGCGGGAACACGTGGACGCGGGGCTTCCCCTGCTCGCCGAATGCGGTGGCCTGCTCTACGCGCTGGATCGCCTGACGGATCGCGAGGGACGTGGCGCCGCCATGGCGGGACTGCTTCCCGGCCATGCGGCGATGCAGCCGCGAATGGCGGCCTTGGGCATGCAGGCGGTGGATCTTCCCGAAGGCACGTTGCGCGGCCATTCGTTTCACTACGCACGCGCGGAGGTCGATGGCGAACCGCTTGCCCGCGCCTTCAATCCGAACGGCGGCCCTACCGCCGAGGCGGTGTATCGCCGCGGTCGCATGACGGCGAGCTTCGTGCATTTCTATTTCCCGTCGAATCCCGACGCCGCGATGCGTCTCTTCCTGCCGTGAGCACGGCGCTGGCCATGCTGGCGGCGGTGTTGCTCGATACGTGGCTGGGGGAGGCGCGCCGGTTTCATCCGCTGGTCGGTTTCGGCCGCGTCGCGTCGTTCGTGGAGCGACGCATGAACCCCCTCGCGTCGTTCCTGCGGAGGCAGGAACCCAGCGTCTTCCGTCCGGACGAAGCGGCACCCACGAGCCGGAGACGCTGGGCTCCTGCCTTCGCAGGAGCGACGGCGTGGGGTGTGATGGTGCTCGTGCCGTTCGGTGCCGTGTTCGCTTTGCACCGTGCTTTGCCCCCGGTGCCGGCATGGTTGTTGGATATCGTCACGCTCCACGTCGCCATCGGCCGCCGCAGCCTCGCCGACCACGCGAAGCCGATCGCCTTCGCCCTCGAGGCGCGCGACCTGCCCAGCGCAAGGGTGGCCGTCAGCCGCATGGTGAGCCGCGATACCGACGACCTCGATGCCGCGCAGATCGCCGGCGCCGCCACCGAGTCGGTGCTGGAGAACGGCCACGACGCCGTCTTCGGCGCCTTGTTCTGGTTCGTCCTGCTGGGTGCTCCCGGCGCCTTGCTCTTCCGACTCGCCAACACGCTGGACGCGATGTGGGGCTATCGCACGCCGCGTTACCTGCGTTTCGGCTGGGCCGCCGCGCGCGCGGACGACGTGCTGGGTTTCGTTCCCGCACGACTCACCGCGCTCACCTATGCCACCGTCGGGCGTTTCGACACGGCGATGCGCTGCTGGCGCGTGCAGGCGCCGACGTGGAAAAGCCCCAATGCGGGTCCGGTCATGGCGGCGGGGGCCGGTGCGCTGGGCGTGGCCCTCGGCGGTCCCGCGCCGTACCAGGGCCGTTGGGAAGACCGCCCTCCGCTCGGCGAAGGCGACCGGCCCGGCGCGGCATCCATCCATGGCGCCCTGCGCCTCGTCGACCGCGGCGTCGTGCTCTGGCTCGCCGTGGCCCTGGTGGCGGGAGCGGCGGCCCATGCTTGAACACGGCGGACGGCTCGCGCGCGCGGCCCGGCGTTACGGCATCCCGCGCGAACACTGGCTCGATCTTTCCACGGGCGTCAGCCCGCATGCCTGGCCCGTGCCGCCGCCGCCGCCCGACGCCTGGCACCGCCTGCCCGAGGACGAGGACGGCCTGCTCGACGCCGCGCGCGCCTATTACGGCGTCGAACACCTGTTGCCCGTCGCGGGCTCGCAGGCGGCGATCCAGGCCTTGCCCTGGCTTCGCGCGCCGTGTCGCGTGGGCGTCGTCGATCCGGGTTACGCGGAGCACGCGCATGCCTGGCGCGTGGCGGGACACGACGTCACGCCGCTTCCCATGCACGCCTTGCTCGCGGAGGCGGATCGCTTCGATGTCGTGTTGCTGATTTCGCCCAACAATCCCACGGGCGAACGTGCCTCGCCTTCGCTGGCCCCACGTCTCGCCGCGGCGGGTCGATGGCTGGTGGTGGACGAAGCCTTCGCGGATACGCGCGATGCGTCGTTCCTGCAAGACGTCGGGCGCGAAGGGATTATCGTATTGCGATCGATCGGCAAGTTCTTCGGGCTCGCCGGTGCCCGCGCCGGATTCGTCGCCGCGTGGCCCGCCTTGCTCGGAGCGCTCGCCGAACGGCTCGGCCCGTGGACGCTCGCCGGTCCGAGCCGCGTCGCGGTCGCGCAGGCCTTGCGCGACCGTCCATGGCAGGACCACATGCGGCCACGCCTGCGCGAGGAGTCCGCGGCCCTGGCCGCGCTGCTCGCGCGGACGGGCCTGCCTCCTTCCGGCAGTACGGACCTGTTTCATTACGTGATGCATACCGACGCTTTCCGCCTCCATGACGCGCTCGCCCGTCGCGGCATCCTCGTTCGCCTGTTCGACGATCCGCCCGCGCTGCGTTTCGGCTTGCCGCCGGATGCGGCGGCTTTCGCGCGACTGGCCGCCGCGCTGGAGGACGTTCTCGCGTGAGCGCCCGCGTGCTCATGGTGCAGGGCTGCACGTCGGATGCGGGCAAGAGCACGCTGGTGGCGGCGCTTTGCCGCTGGTTGCGCCGTCGTGGCATCGCGGTGGCGCCGTTCAAGCCGCAGAACATGGCCTTGAACTCCGCGGTGACCGTCGACGGCGGCGAGATCGGTCGCGCGCAGGCGGTGCAGGCCCAGGCGGCGGGGGTGGCCCCCCATACCGATTTCAATCCGGTGTTGCTCAAGCCCAACAGCGACACGGGCGCGCAGGTGATCGTCCACGGCCACGCGGTGGGCAACATGGATGCGGTGGGATACCACGCGTACAAGCGCGTCGCGATGGAGGCCGTGCTGACGTCGCACGGGCGGCTGGTCGGGCACTACGATGCCGTGGTGGTGGAAGGCGCGGGCAGTCCCGCCGAGGTGAACCTGCGCGACCGCGACATCGCCAACATGGGTTACGCCGAAGCGGTGGATTGCCCGGTGATCCTCGTCGCCGACATCGACCGGGGCGGCGTATTCGCCCATCTCGTCGGCACGCTGGCCGTGTTGTCGCCCAGCGAGCGCGAGCGCATCGCGGGCTTCGTCATCAACCGCTTTCGGGGCGACCCTGCCTTGCTGAAGCCGGGCCTGGATTGGCTGGAGCGGGAAACGGGCAAGCCGGTGCTGGGCGTGCTTCCGTATCTGCATGGCCTCGCGCTGGAAGCCGAGGACGCCTTGCCGCGGGATCGCGACGCGCGCCCGGACGCTTCCCTGCGCATCGTGGTGCCCGCCTTCCCGCGCATCAGCAACCACACCGATTTCGACGCCTTGCTCGCGCATCCCGACGTGGACCTGCGCTTCGTCGGACCGGGGGAGGCGCTGCCGCCTTGCGACCTCATCGTGCTTCCGGGGTCCAAGTCGACGCGTGCGGATCTTTCCTGGCTGCGCAGGCAAGGATGGGACGCGGCGATCCTGCGACATCTTCGCTATGGCGGCCGTGTCATCGGCATCTGCGGCGGATTCCAGATGCTGGGGCATGCCGTGCACGATCCGCAGGGCATCGAGGGCGACATCGGTTCCACCGCGGGGCTGGGGTTGCTCGACATCGATACGGTACTCATGCCGCGTAAGCAGCTGCTCCGGGTGCACGGACGCCTGCTTGCGGAAGATGCGCCCATCAGCGGTTACGAGATCCACTGCGGCACGAGCGCCGGCCCCGGCCTGGGGCGCCCCGCCATTCGTCTCGAAGGAGGGCGCACCGACGGTGCGCGCTCGGACGACGGCAAGGTCATGGGCACCTATCTGCACGGCCTGTTCGACCATCCCGAAGGCCTGTCGGCGCTGTTGCGGGCGTGCGGCGTGGCTGCGCCGGTGCCGCTGGATATCCAGGCCCTGCGCGAGGCATCGCTCGACCGCCTGGCCGATACCGTCGAGGCGCACATGGATACCGAGGTGCTGTCCCGACTCATGGGGCTCGCATGAAGACGCTGATTCTCGGCGGCGCCCGTTCGGGCAAGAGCGCGTTGGCCGAGCGCATGGCCGCCGATGCCGGCCATGCCGTGACCTACGTCGCCACCGCGCAGGCGTTCGACGCCGAGATGGCCGAGCGCATCGATCATCATCGCGCCCGGCGTCCCTCGGCCTGGACCGTGGTGGAAGAACCCATCCACCTGGCCGCCGTGCTTCGCGCCCATGCCACGCCGGAACGCTTCCTGCTGGTCGACTGCCTCACGTTGTGGCTGTCGAATCTTCTGGGCACCGACGACGGCGCGCACTTCGAGCGCGAACGCGCGCAATTCTTCGATGTCTTGCCCGCCTTGCCGGGCGAGATCGTGTTCGTCACCAACGAGGTCGGCCTCGGCGTCGTGCCGATGGGCGAACTCACCCGGCGCTACGTCGACGAGGCGGGCCGCCTGCACCAGATGCTGGCCGCGCGTTGCGAGTGCGTGCTCTTCGTCGCCGCCGGCCTTCCCCTTGCCTTGAAAGGATCCCTGCCATGACCTCCTGGATGACGGATCCCTGCCGTTTCCCCGATACCGCCACCGCCCGGTCCGCCAGCCAGCGGCAAACCACGCTCACGAAGCCGCCCGGCTCGCTCGGCCGCCTCGAGGAGGTAGCGATCCTGCTGGCTTCGTTGCAGGGTCGCGAATGGCCTCGCGTCGACCGCGTGCACATCGCCGTGTTCGCCGGCGACCATGGCCTGGCCGCCGATGGCGTGTCCGCCTTCCCACAAGTCGTGACCGGCGAGATGGTGCGCAACTTCGCCACGGGCGGCGCCGCGATCGCGGTGCTCGCAAGCGAACTCGGTGCGACGCTCGACGTCGTGAACCTGGGCACGGTGAACGACCCGGGCGACATCCCCGGCGTGCGTCGCGAGATCATCGCGCCGTCCACCGCCAATATCCGCCACGACGACGCCATGAGCGATGCGCAGCTCGAGGCGGCGCTGGAGGCGGGACGGCATAGCGTGGAGCGAGCGATCGCCGACGGTGCCGAGCTGTATATCGGTGGTGAGATGGGCATCGGCAACACGGCGGTGGCGAGCGCACTGGCCTGCGCCTTGCTCGGCCGCACGCCGGACGCGCTGACCGGCGCGGGCACGGGCCTGGACGATGCCGGCGTCGCCCGCAAGGCGGCCATCGTCGCGGAGGTGCTGCGTTTCCACGAGCACGCGTTGTCCCTGCCGCGCGAAGCGTTGCGCCGGGTGGGCGGCTTCGAGATCGCCGCGCTCGTCGGCGCGTTCACGGCGGCCGCGCAGCGCGGCCTGCCCGTGCTGGTCGACGGCTTCATCGCCAGCGTGGCGGCGCTGGTCGCCGTCGCGATGCAGTCCGACGTGCGTGCGTGGCTGATCTTCGCGCATCGCTCGCGCGAACGCGGACACGACGTCGTGCTCGATGCGCTGCACGCCGAACCCTTGCTCGACCTGCACATGCGCCTCGGTGAGGCGAGCGGTGCGGCGGTGGCCGTGCCGCTGCTGCGCATGGCCTGCGCATTGCATGGATCGATGGCGACGTTCGCCGAAGCGGGCGTGTCGCAGGGATGAGCATCGACCTGCTTCGCCACGGCGATACGGGCCAGCGCAGCTATCGCGGGCAGCTCGACGATCCGTTGACGCCGCTGGGCTGGACGCAGTTGCGGACGGCGGTGGAGGGCGGGACGTGGGATGCCGTCGTGTCGTCGTCGATGGCGCGCTGCGCGCGCTTCGCCGAGGAGCTCGCGGCGGAGCGTGGCTTGCCGCTGCGCATCGATCCGCGCCTGGCCGAATACCACTTCGGGCAATGGCAGGGCGTGCCGATCGAAACGCTCGCCGAGGAGCAGGGCGATGCGCTCGGACGGTTCTGGGCCGATCCCGTGGCGAATCCGCCACCGGGCGCGGAGACGTTCGACGCATTTCGACGGCGGCTCGCGGATGCGCTCGACGAGATCGCCATCGAAGCCCGCGACACGCGCGTGCTCGTCGTGACGCATGGCGGCGCCATTCGCCTGTTGCGTTGTGTCGCGGCGCGACGCGACTTCGGCGACATGGCCGGCATCGACGTACCCCACGCGTCGCTGCATCCCATCGTGTGGGGCGCATGATGCGCGGCCTGCTCATCGCCTTCGGGTTCCTCACGCGATTGCCGATGCCACGCGTGACGTGGGATGCGAACGGGCAGGCGGCGTCGTTGAAGTGGTATCCGCTGGTGGGCCTGGTGCTCGGGTTGCTGCTGGCCCTGCTGGCCTACGTTCTGCATCGCCTCCCGGCCTTTCCCATGGCGGCGATCGTGTTCACCGCGTGGGTGTTGCTCACCGGCGCCTTGCACCTGGACGGCCTTGCCGACAGCGCGGATGCATGGGTCGGTGGCCTTGGCGATCGCGAACGCACGCTGTCCATCATGAAAGACCCGCGCTGCGGACCGGCGGGCGTCATGTCGCTGGTCGGCGTGTCGTTGCTGAAAGTGTCGGCTTTAACGGCGCTGCCATCCGCATGGCTTTTGTTGTTGCCACCGTTGCTCGCACGGGGCGCGCTCGTGGGATGGTTCCTCACCACGCCCTACGTGCGGGAGCATGGGCTCGGCGATGCGTTGCGTGGTGCGCCGGTGATGGGGTGTCGTGTCGCGATCGTGCTGACGGTCGTGGTGACGTTGTGTTTCGGTGTGGCCGGCGCGGTGTCGTTGCTGGCCGCCGCGTTTGTCGCTTACGTATGGCGTGCGGCCTGCATGCGTCGCATCGGTGGTTTCACCGGGGATACGGCGGGGGCGATGGTGGAGATGATCGAGGCATCGGTCCTCCTCACCTTGCTGATCCGTTTCTAGGTGCGAAAAGCCGCATCATAGGCGAGCGATGAATTCCACTCGCAAGAACGGCGCCTTTCGGCGCCGTTCGTTTCACGCGATGACGTCGTGCTCAGTAACGCGGCACGGTCGGATCGACCTCGCGCGCCCACGCATCCATGCCGCCCTCGACGTTGAAGAGCTGCGTGAAGCCGTGCGCCGCGAAACGTTCGGCCGCCGCGCGGCTGGAAATGCCGTGGTGGCAGATGAAGGCGATCGGGGTGTCCTTCGGCAGCGAGGCAAGGGCTTCATAGCCTTCGTCTTCGAGGATGCGCGCACCGGCCAGCGGAGCGGCCATCGCGCGGCCGTGGGCCGGGCGGACGTCGACCAGCACGAGGCCACCGGCGGTCAGGCGATCCTTCAACTCGTGCACGCTGATCGAGCCGATCTCCACCGCGCCGGGGAACTTGAGGCTGAGGCCTTCGCCCTGCACGGTGCTGACCCAGTCGATCACCACACCCTTGGCGCGCTGCGCGCTGCCCGGGTCGAAATGCACTTCGATGCCGTTGGCGACGGTGACGATGTCGTGGTCGCCGGCCGGGGCGAGCTGGAAGCCGGCGCTGTGGTCGGGGCCGATCTCCAGGTGCAGGGCCATGCCCTGGGCGTTCGCCATGCCGCCACGGATGGCTTCGGCGGCCTTGTCGGTGATGGTGATCTCCGGCGGCGTGCGGTCGGGCGCGCTGGCGCCGAACAGCGAATAGAGTTCGCCGCTGGTGTACATCTGGCGGATGATGTCCGAGCCGCCGACGAGCTCACCCTTCACGTAGAGCTGCGGGATGGTGGGCCACTGGCCGAACTCCTTGATACCCTCGCGAATCTCCGGGTCTTCCAGCACGTTGACCGTGTGGTACTCGTCGATGATGTCGTTCAGCGTGTTGGTGGCGGCGGCGGAAAAGCCGCACATCGGCTGCCGGCGCGTGCCCTTCATGAACAGCACGACCTCGTGCTGGGCGAGCAGGGCTTCGATTCGCTCGCGGGTGGGGGTATCAAGGGCCATGGGGTCACCGCGGAATAGGGGGAAATGAGCCCATTCTACATGGGCCCACCCCAGTCCGTTTCAACCCGCTACCGACACCTCGGCACGCAGGGTCGACAGGTCGCCGCGGCAGTCGGCCAGCGGGGCGAAACCCCGTACCGCCGCGGGCGAGGGAAGCACGGTCTCCCGGCTGGCGCGGCCCAGCGGCGTGCAGCGCTCGGTCCAGTGGATCAGCTCCATCGCCCCGGTGAAATCCTCGACGAGGGCCGTGCAGTGCTCCACCCAGTCGCCGTCGTTCAGGTAGAGGATGCCGTCGATGGGGCGCACGTGGCCGAAGTGGATGTGGCCGCAGATGTGGCCGTCCACGCCGCGTTCGCGGGCATCGCTTGCCACCCGCTGCTCGTAGCCGCGGATGTATTCCATGGCCAGGCGGATGTGCGACTTGATGATGATCGACAGGGGCAGGTAGGGCAGCTCGAGGCGGCGGCGCACGGTATGCATGCGGCGGTTGGCCCAGCAGATCACGCGATGCATGGCGTCGCCCAGCAGGGTGAGCCAGCGCTTGCCGATGTGTTCGGGATCGAATTCGTCGCCGTGGCTCACCCGGTAGCGGCGGCCGTCGGCGCCTTCGTGCATGGCATCCAGCACTACGCGGATGCCGGCGATGGTGGAGCCGGCGAGGCCGCGCATCGGGGCGTCGTGGTTGCCGGGGATGTACACCACCTCGACGCCGCGCGCGGCCATCGCGACGAACTCGGCGATGACGGCGCTATGGTCGGGGTGCCACCAGTGGCGCCTGGCGAGGGCTTCCATGTCGACGATGTCGCCGACGAGGTACAGGCGCTCGCAATCGACGTTGCGGAGGAAATCGAGGAGGTAGGCGGCCTTGCAGTCGGGCGTGCCCAGGTGCACGTCGGAGATGAAGGCGCTGCGACAGGTGAGCTTGGCCATGACGTCGGTTTCCGGGGGTGTCCCGGGACGCCAGTGTCGGCCCGGGAGGTAACCGGGGCGTGGCGAGGGTGTTGCAGGGAGGTTGCGGCGGTAAACCCGGATTTCGATACACATCCCCCGCGGTGCGCTCCGCAGGATTCGCCGATACGATCGGCTCCCACCCCTTCGGTCGTGAGTTTCCTACCGAAGGGGTGGGAGCCGATCGTATCGGCGATCAGGGCTTGCCCTGGTGCGAAACCTCGCGAAAGGCGGCTCGGGCCTCGGGCAGGATGGCCTCCACCCACAGCTCATATTGCGCTGCCGACGGATGCAGCCCGTCGCCGACCACCATGCCCGCGTGTTCGCGCGAGATGCCGGTCACGTCGACCCAACGCGCGAAGGCCCGCAAGGTTTCGTCCTTCGCGATGGCGTTGAATGCATCGATCTCGCGCCCGATGGCCGCGCGGTCGCGCCCTTCGGCGAATGGCGTGACGCCCCAGTCGGGAATCGATACCACCACCACGCGTCGCGCGTCGCCCGCCAGGCCGATGGCGCGATGGAGCAGGGCGAGGAACTGTTCGCGGTATTCGGTGGCCGGGCGCCCGCGGTACTGGTTGTTCACCCCGATGAGCAGGGTGACGAGGCCATGGCCGGGATGCAGGTGGGCCGCGTCCATCGCGGCCGACAGCTCGTCGGTGGTCCAGCCGGTGGTGGCGACGATGCGCGGCGCGCCCATGCCCAGGCGATGCGCCAGTTGCACCGGCCAGCGTCCGGCCTCGGGCACGCCTTCGCCGATGGTGTAGGAATCGCCCAGGGCGAGGAAACCGCGTTCGCCCATGCCTCAGGCCACCGCGCTGGCGACGGGGCGGTGTTCCTCGGCCATGCGGCCGAGCACGCGGTCGATGCGGGCGAACACCTCGACCAGCTGCGCCGGTTCGGGCAGCAGGGTCAGGCGCAGGTGGCGGCTGGCCGAGAGGTTGAAGCTGGTTCCCGGCACGAGCAGCACGCCTTCCTCGTCGAGCAGGCGCAGCGCGAAGGCCGTGTCGTCGAACGAGGGGATCGCGTCCGCCCGCACCCCGGGGAAGGCATAGATCGCGCCGCCGGGGGCGACCACGTCGAGGAAGGGGCTGGCGGCCACGTGGTCCAGCACGATGCGCCGGGCCTCGTGCAGGCGGCCGCCCGGCGAGGTGAGTTCGCCGATGGTGGGCGTATCGAGTAGGGCGGGCTTGACCGCCCATTGCGCGGTGACGTTGGCGCACAGGCGCAGCGCGGCGAGCAGTTGCAGCGCGTCGCGGTAATCGGCGGTGCGCTTCGCGTCGCCCGACAGGCTCATCCAGCCCACGCGATAGCCGCAGGCGCGATGCACCTTCGACAGGCCGCCGAAGCTCACGCAGGGATGGTCGCCGGCGACGGCGGCCAGCGGCTGGAACGGCGTGCCGTCGTAGAGGATCTCGTCGTAGATCTCGTCGCAGAGCAGCAGCAGGTCGTGACGGCGCGCCACCTCGACGATGCGCTCGAGCAGGGCCTTCGGATAGACGGCGCCGGTGGGGTTGTTCGGATTGATCAGCACGATCGCCCGCGTGCGCGGTCCCACCAGGGCTTCGATCTCGTCCGGGTCGGGCAGGTGGGCATTCTCGGCCGGGCAGCGGTAATAGCGTGGCTGGCCATGGTTGAGGAGGGTCGCGGCGCTCCACAGCGGGTAATCGGGGCTGGGCAGCAGCACCTCGTCGCCGGGCTGGAGCAGGGCGCGCAGGGACAGGTCGATCAGCTCGCTGACGCCGTTGCCGACGAAGATGCGTTCCACGTCGATGCCGGTGGCGCCGCGTGCCTGCTGCTGGGCGAGGATGGCCTCGCGGGCCTCATCCAGGCCCTGTTCGTGGCCGTAGGCCTCGCTGTCGGCGAGATGGCTGGCGATGGCCTCGCGCAGGTGGCGCGGCGTGGCGAAGCCGTAGCGGCCGGGGTTGCCGATGTTGAGCTTGATGACCGCCTCGCCAGCGGCTTCCCGTTCGCGGGCGCGCCGGGTGAGGGCCCCGCGGATTTCGTAGCGCACTTCCGCCAGGTGCGCGCTGGGCTTGATCGAGGACACGTTGGAGGACTTTCCTATGGACGCCGCCGGGCCCGTTCCCGGGGTCTGGACCGATCCTAGCAGCGTCCCCGCGTGTCAGCGAGGCGGAAATCGGCCGCCGAGCGGGCATAATCCCGCCCATGACCGACTCCCCGGAACTGGCGCGCCTGCGCCACATCGGTTGGCGCGAGCCCGCCCTGCCCGACGATCCCCGCCGCCTCGCCCGCGTGGTGGCCCAGCATCGCGCGGGTTACGAGGTGCACGACGGCGAGGACGCGTTCAACGCGCAGCCGGCCGGCGTGTTCCTCAAGCGCGGGCTCGATCCGTCGCTGCGTCCGGCGGTGGGCGATTTCGTCTTTCTCGACCGGGCCACGCACCCGGTGATCGAGGCGGTGCTGCCGCGCCGCTCGGTGCTCACGCGCGCCGCCGCGGGCGAGCGTTACGAGCGGCAGATCATCGCCACCAACATCGACCACGTGCTGGTGCTCACGGGATTGGACGGCGATTTCAGTCCCGCCCGCATCGAGCGCTACCTCACGCTGGTGGAAGGTTCCGGTGCGCGCCCGGTCGTGCTGTTGAGCAAGGCGGACACCGGCGTGGATGTCGACGCCGCGGTGACCGCGCTGCGCGCGCGGCTGCCGGCGGAGGCCGCGGTGCATGCCATCAACGGCAAGGATCCGGCCACCGTCGCGTTGCTGGCGACGTACCTGGGCCCGGGTTCCAGCGCGGTGCTGGTGGGGTCCTCGGGGGCGGGCAAGTCCACGCTTACCAATACGCTGCTCGGCGAGGAGCGCATGGCCACCGGCGCGGTGCGCGCGAACGATAGCCGTGGGCGGCACACCACCACGCATCGCGCGCTGCTGATGCTGCCCACGGGCGGCTGCCTCATCGATACGCCGGGGATGCGCGAGCTGAAGCTCACCGGCGAGGAAAACCTCGATCTCTTCGCCGACATCGAGGCGCTCGCCGCGCAGTGCCGCTTCGCCGATTGCAGCCATGGCAACGAGCCGGGGTGTGCGATCCAGGCGGCGCTGGCATCGGGTGAACTGTCGCCGCAGCGCTGGCGCAATTACCTCAAGCTGCACGACGAGCGCGAGGAGCAGGCGGCGACGCTCGAGGCCCGGTTGCGGCGCAAAGCTGCGCCGGTGAAGCACGCTGGCAAACCGAAGCGGGGTGGGTGGTCGCATGACGACGACTGAGGCAACGTGATTCGCCGATACGATCGGCTCCCACCCCTTCGGTAGCCAGGATTCGACAACCCTACGATCGACGGGGTGGGAGCCGATCGCTTCGGCGAACGGCGCGCGACAGGGCGGCTAGTACGTCACCGTCACCGTGATCAGGTCGCTGTAATTCCCCGCCGCCACCGCCGCCTGCGCGGGCACGCGCCCGTACACCGTCACCGTTTCCTCCGTCCCCGTCCCCGAACGCGACAACGTATCGCTATTGAGCGTCCCACCCCAACGCAAGGTCCGCTGGCTGTCCTTGTAGAGCTCGTAATTGACGAACGCTCCCCCGGCCGCCATGCGGCGCTGCGTGCCCGATGCATTGGCGCCGTTGTCGAGGCCCAGCTGGTAGGCCGCGCGATTGGTGCAGGTGATGCGCAGCAACGAGGTCTGGTCGGTGGCGGCGGTCAGCAAGCCCGGCACGTTGCCGAAGAGCAGGTCGGTGGCGGCGCCGAAGGTGCACTTCGGCGCGACGGATGCGGTGACGGTCATCGTGGGGCCGGCGACGGTGAACGGACCGCCGGTGCCACCGCTGGTGCAGGTGGCGGGCGGCAGGCCGAGGCTCAACAGCGCGTCGTTGTGGCTGTAGGTCAGCGAGCTGGTGAGGGTGCCGGTGTAGTTGCCGGGCGAAAGCGTGCCTTGCGCGGCGGAAACCCGGCCGTAGACGGGCAGGCTACCCGTGATCTGCGCACCGTTGGAAAGGATGCCGATGCTCAGGATGAACGTCCTCGGCCCGTAGGTGGCATTGCCCAGCGTGCCCCATACCGTGCCCACCGCGTCCTGGTACACCTGGTACTGCATGCGGTCGCTGCTCGGATTGACGAGGGTGCGTGGCGAGAGGTTGCCGAGGTCGTCGGTACCGAAGCTCGCGCAGGCGGTGATGAACGAGCCGAACAGTTCGGCCAGCGGCCCGCTGTAAACGCAGCGGTAGTTCAGCGTGGCCGACACGTTGACGACACCGCCGGTGGGGTCCACCGCGCCGAACGAGAGTCCGGTGATGCCGGTGATGCTGCAGGTCGTGGTCGCCTCGGCACGCGGGGCGACGAACAGCGACGATACGCAGAGCAGGAGCAGGGCGAGCCATTTCATGGCGTGCTCCGGCAGGTGAGCGGGCCCAGCTGGGGCAGTTCCTTCGCCCCGTCGGGATAATCGAGCGCCGTGGTGCAGGTCGAGCCGTCCGGCAGCGTCACGCGCAACGCGGTATGGCGATCCTGCAAGGCGTCGAGGTAGGCCATGCCGTCGAAGCCCACCACCGCGGGTTCGCCATGGCCCGCATCCACGCGCGAGCCGACGGGCAGCGGCGTTCCCTTCGCGTCGACGAGGATCACCGACGCGGCCTGCACGCGATGCACGGGAAAACGCACGAGCACGCCGGAGCGGTCGGCGGGAGCCACGACGGCGTCCACGCGTTGCACGCGCGCGTCGGCGGGCAGGTCGAGCGGGTCGATGGCGAGGCGATTGTCCTGCCATGCGTTGAGTCGCGCGACGAGCAGCATGCCGCGATCGTCGGTGACCCCGGTGCGACGGTTTTCCAGCAGCACCGGAATGTCCGGCGTGCCTTCGGTGCTGACCACCGCGAACGCGTCGTCGATGCGCCGCGATGCGAAGGCGTGGCCGCCCATCAGCACCAGCGCGCCGTTGAGGTCGGCATAGCCGTAGGTGTCCGGCCCGATGTCGCTGGCGCCCACGGTCGCCTGGCCGAGTTCGCCCAGCCAGCCCGCTTCCGCGAGGCCGCCGCCCTGGGCGCCGGTGCGTCCTTGCGCGTGCCAGCCGAAGCCGCCGTCGCCGTCGATGGGGCGGCTGGCGTCGACGATGCCGAAGGTCCGGTCGCGATCGCGTTGTACCGACGTGCTCCAGGTCGTGCGTTCGTCGAGTGCGACGGTGACGCCGGCGAACAGGCTGCGATCGCGCGAATCGTCGAGGCTCTGGTTGTAGGTGAGGTTCACCGAGATGCCGTGGCCGAGATTGCGCAGCACGAACAGGCCTGCCAGTCGCGTCGCCGGTTCCCCGGCGAAACGCAGGCGCACGTAGTTCACGCCGAAGCTCGAATTGCGCACGTTGAAGCCGACCAGCGCGCGTTCGCTGGCGCGGGGCGGCGGCGAACCGTAGCCCGACGCCACGTCGCGATAACGCGCGTTGCCGCGCAGCGAATCGAACGAGACGTTCATGGTGCGCCCCATCCACGTGTAGCCGACGCCGTATTGCATGCCACCGCGACGCGACCCCGCCAGCGAGGCGTTGATCGTGCTCGCGCCCGCGGGATTCCATACCGCGCCCGCGCCACCGCTGGCCAGTCCGTCCCCACCCTCGGCGTGGCCTTCCAGCGTCAGCCGGTCGCTCATGCCGTGGCGCCACGTGGCGCTGCCGACGGCGGCCGATCCGTAGTCGAACGAGCGGATACCGTACGACTCGCGCACCTTGCCCAGCTCCACCGACCAGTCGTCGAGACCTGCCCGCAGCAGCTGGCGCGCGGCGTAGAACGGAAACGTCACCGTGCTCGTGCGGCCGAGCGCATCGGTGAGCACGACCTGGGCCTGACCGGCCTGGTCCACGCCGGGAATGGCCGTCAACTGGAACGGGCCGGCGGGCACGCGACCGTCGTATTGGCGGATGCCGTCCACATACAGCTCCACCGCCGAGGGCGCGGTGGCTTCACCGAAGAACTGCGGCAGCGGCGTGGTGACGCGATAGGGTTGTTGCGCGAAGTCGGTGCCGATGGCGACGCCGCCGATGCGCGTGGCGCGGGTCCATGAGAGAAAGCCGGTGAAGGCGTCGCCCACCGTGAGCGCGAGCGACCGCGACGGAAACGACAGGCGCCATTGCGTGTCCAGGCGCACCGTGCCGCCTTGCCAGCCTTCGCCCCGCGTCTGGTAGCGGCGGGTGAGCGAGGTGTTGCTGAGCACGCCCAGGCCTTCGCTGAAGCCGCGCAGTTCGGCCAGGCCGCTCACGTTGCCCAGCCCACCGCCGTGTGCCGCGTAGATGTCGTAGTTCAGCAGCAAGCCGGTGCCGCTGGTGGGCGGCGTGGCCGAACGCTCCCGCTCGCCCAGGACCTGGCTCGGCAACGAAAGACGATCCATCGGCGCATCGATGCGCACGCGCTGGTCGGTCACGTCGTAGGTGTAACGCACGCCGGGAATGTCCGCGAGGCAGCGCACGTCCTCGACGGCGGGTAGCGAGAAGCCGATGGCGCGCAGGTCGTCGGCCCGTGCGCAGAGCGCGTCGCCGCGTCGGGTGAAATGCATCAGTCGTTCGGTGCCGTTGCCGTTGAGCACCACCTCCAGGTACAGGTCCTCGCCGGCCACGCGGTCGCGCGCCTGTACCGTGGGTGGCGGAATCGCATCGGATTCGTTCGGGTTCGTCGTCGATGCATGCACGGAGGCGGCATCCAGGGCCAGGAGGCTAGCGATCGCCCGTGCCAGCGACGAGGGTCGACTCGGACGTCTCACCGTTGATCCTCGCCTTGAGTACGCCGCCCGCGATCGGCGTGCCGGACGGTAACGGCCAGGTCATCGCGCTTCCGGGCAAGGCATAGCCGACCAGGCCCGGCAGCAGGGGGGTACGCCGGCCATGGTCGTCCACGCGCACCAGGTCCGCGATCTGCGCATGGCCGTTGCCCTCGTTGCTCACCTGGAGACGCGGACCCTCGGCCGAATCGCTCCATCGCGCGCTCAAGGTGGCGCGCACGGACGCATCGCCCTTCGGCGCGACGAAGACGGGAATGGAATAGCGCAGCACGAATTCCAGGCCCTTGGGCCGGTTCGTGGGCAATTCGTCCACGATGACGCGATAAGAGGCTTCCGCGCCGTCGGGCGGCGCGGCTTGCCGGATCACCCGCACCATCTGCCGGTCGCCCGGGGCGATGGTCACCATCGGCGGGCTGACGACGAGGTCGCGCGATGCCTCGTACCGGTCCTTGCCGTCGCGCTGCGTCCAGCGGAACACGCGCACCTGCGCATGGATGGTTTCCGCGCCGGTATTGGTCAGCCACAACGCCTCGGCCTGCGCGTTCGCGCGCAGGTGCAGCCCGATCGGCGACACCTGCAGCCCGCTGGCGCGCAGCGGAGGGGCGAACGACGTCGCGATGGCCAGCGCGCCGGCCATCGCCAAGCGTAGCGGCCACGGAAGACGCACCGTCAGTACGTGATCGTGGCGGTGATCGTGTCGGTGTAGCTGCCCGCGGCGAAGTTGGTGCTGGGCACGCGGCCAAAGACGGGAATGGGCACGCTCACCCCGGTGCCGGTGCCGGAGAACACGTTGCCGCCCGTGCCGGTCGTGCTCCCCCATACGTCGGCCGACGTGCGCGTGGCGGCCCGATAAAGCTGGTAGGGCACCAGGGCGGTGCCGTTGCTCATCTTGCGGCTGTTCGCGTCGGTGCCGTTCTGCCCGTTGTCCAGCGCGATGGTGTACGGCGCCAGCGGCGTGCAGTTCACGTTCAACGCGCCCTGGTTGTCCACGTTGGTGGCGGTGGACGGCTGCGTGCCGAAGTTCACGTCGGTGGGCGCCGTGGTGGTGATGTTGCACGCCGCCGTGATGGTGATGCGCACGTTGAACGTGTTGGTGGCGGTCGCGGCCTGCACGCCGGAACCGGCGGAGCCGGTGGCGAAGGCGATCGCGGCGATCGCGAGGGGACGGAGGCGGTTCATCGGATTCTCCCGGGGCGGTGTGACGCGTCCTGCTTACGCATCGTTATCGGTTCCCTCGGGACCAGCATGGTCAAGGACACCGTGAGGCGGTGTGGAAATTCGGCACGGCGGCCGGATCGGCCTAGCGATGCCGAAATGGCTTAGCCGTCGTGTAAAGGGTGCTTGACATCGCGTCGCGGCGCGCGCAGGATGCGTGTCAAGCGTGCTTGACACGCTCCGCGCGGGAGGGATGGGGGCCACTCACGACGCGACGTCCGATCGGTTCGCCCCTTTCCCGACGCCCCGCCACACGTCCACCGAGGCCTCCAGACATGTCACTGCGCGCCGTCCACAAGCGGTACTACCGCGAATTGTTTCCCGCGATGCTGGCTTACGTGCTGCTCATCCTGCTGTCGGTCTCCTGGCTGAAGACGCTCGAGGGCACGATGGCGCGCACCGTCGTCACCTTGTTGCCCGTCGTGCCCATCGCCTTCGTGATCCGGGCGATGGTGCGCGTGATCCGCGACCAGGACGAATTCGAACGGCTCGTCGACCTGCAGGCCATCGCCATCGGCGGAGGCATCGGCGGCTTCGGCTTCTTCACCTACGGCATGTTGCTCAATGCGAAGGTATGGCCCTCGCCACCGGCGGAAGCGGTCGCGATCTGGGTGCTGCCGGTGCTGATGTTCTGCTTCGGCATGGCCAAGTGCGCCTGCCGGCTGCGTTACTCCCGCCAGCGATGAACAACCACGTTCGCGAACTCCGTACCGCGCTGGGCTGGTCGCAGGCCGACCTGGGCGAGAAGCTGGACGTTTCCCGGCAGACGGTGAATGCCGTCGAGACGGGCAAATACGACCCCAGCCTGCCGCTCGCCTTCAAGATCGCGCGCCTCTTCGCGCTGCCCATCGAATCCATCTTCACGCCGGAGGACTGACAGGCATGAAAACCGCTCCCCGGATCGCCCTCATCGTCGCGATCCTCGCCGCCGGCTTCGGCGTGCGGCAGACCTTGCGGCACGGCCACGAGAAGAAGGACGTCTCCGCGCCGGCCGCCTCCCAACCCGTGTCGCCCGCCACGTGGACGCTCGGCAGGCTCACATTGAAGCCCTGCGAACTCGGCCAGCCGCACACGGCCCTGTCCGTGGCCGCCTGGTGCGCGCCGTTCGAGGTGCCCGAGGATCGCGAGCGTCCGGATGGCCGGAAGATATCGCTACGGCTCGCCGTGGTGCGCAGCGATGCCCAGGTGCCCGCCACCGACATGCTCGCCTTCCTCGCCGGCGGCCCCGGCCAGGCGGCCACGGAAACCTATTCGGCCATCGAGCCCGCCATGGCGGGTGTACAGGCCCATCGCAACGTGCTGCTGCTCGACCAGCGCGGCACGGGACGATCGCATCCCCTCAGCTGCCGCGATAGCGAGCCCGGCGACGCGGGCGAAGACGAAGGTGGTTTCGATGCGGACAAGGTGCGCCGCGAGACGAAACGCTGCCTCGACCAGCTCTCGGCCGATGCCGACGTACGGTTCTACACCACCACCGATGCGGTCGCCGACCTCGAAGACGCGCGGCAGGCACTGGGTTCGCCGAGGTTCGACCTCCTCGGCGTGTCGTACGGCACGCGCGTCGCGCAGCAGTACGCCATGCGTCATCCCGACGCCGTGCGCACCATCACCCTCGACGGCGTGGTGCCCAACACGCTCGTGCTGGGTGAGGAATTCGCGATCAACCTCGATGCCGCGTTGAAGGCGCGGTTCGCCGATTGCGATGCGGACAAAGCGTGCCATGCGCGTTTCGGCGAGCCTTACCAGACGCTCTACCAGCTGCGCGACGCGTTGCGCGCGAATCCGCACAAGGTGAGCTTCCGCGATCCCCAGACCTACGCCTCCACCGAGCGGATGCTCAGCGACTACGTACTCGCCACGGTGGTGCGCATGTTCGCCTACGCACCGGAAACCTCGGCCCTGCTGCCCCTGTCGATCGACGCCGCCGCGCATGGCGACGTCGGCCCGCTGCTCGGCCAGGCCAAGCTTCTGGCGGGCGATCTGGGCGACACCATGGACGGCGGCATGCAGTACTCCGTGCTGTGTTCGGAAGACGCCTCCGAGTTGCAGCCGCGGCCGCAGGACAAGGACCTCATCCTCGGCGACACCATGATCGAGGCCTTCCGCGCGGCGTGTTCGGTCTGGCCGCACGGCAAACGTCCGGCCGACTTCCGCCAGCCGCTGAAAAGCCCGATTCCCACGCTGCTGCTTTCCGGACAGTACGACCCGGTGACGCCGCCGCGTTACGGCGACGAGGTGCTCAAGGGCCTGCCCAACGGCCGCCATTTCGTGCTCAAGGGCCAGGGGCACAACGTGGTGATGCGCGGTTGCATGCCGCGCCTTTTCGCCGAATTCATCGACAAGGGCGACGCGAAACCGCTGGACGCGGCCTGCCTCGACCGCCTTTCGCCGCTGCCCGCCTTCGTGGGCTTCAACGGAGCCACGCCATGATCGACGTACGAGACCTGCACAAGTCCTTCGGCGACGTGCGCGCCGTGAACGGCGTGAGCTTCACCGCGCGCGACGGCGAGATCACCGGCCTGCTCGGCCCCAACGGCGCGGGCAAGACCACGACCCTGCGCATGCTCTACACCCTCATGAAACCCGACGCGGGCCAGGTGCTGGTCGACGGCGTGGATGCCGCCGCCGATCCGCAGACCGTGCGCCGGGCCCTCGGCGTGCTGCCCGATGCGCGCGGTCTCTACAAGCGCCTGACCGCGGCGGAAAACATCGACTACTTCGGCCGATTGCACGGTATGTCCCCCGGTCTGCTCGCCCGCCGCCGCGATGCGCTGATCGATGCCCTGGACATGCGGGACATCGCGACGCGTCGTACCGAGGGCTTTTCGCAAGGCCAGCGGGTGAAGACGGCCATCGCGCGCGCGCTGGTGCACGACCCCCGCAACGTGCTGCTCGACGAGCCCACCAACGGACTCGACGTGATGGCCACGCGGGCCATGCGCCGCTTCATGCGGCAATTGAAGGACGAGGGGCGCTGCGTGCTGTTTTCCAGCCACATCATGCAGGAGGTGGCCGCGCTGTGCGATCGCATCGTGGTGATCGCGCACGGTCGCGTGGTGGCCGACGACACGCCCGACGCTTTGCTCGCACGTACCGGCAAGCCGAACCTCGAGGACGCCTTCGTCTCGTTGATCGGCACCGACGAGGGGCTTGCCGCATGAGCGCCCTGCTGGCCGTCTACTGGAAGGAAGTGCGCGAGAACCTGCGCGATCGCCGCGCCCTGATCAATGCGCTCGTCACCGGACCGCTGCTTGGGCCGGTACTGTTCATCATGATGATGAACATCGCGGTCAACCGTGAGCTGGGCAAGGCGGACCAGCCGATTTCCGTGCCCGCCGTCGGCGCGGAATCCGCGCCCAACCTCGTGCGTACGCTGAGGGCATCCAACATCGACGTCGTGCCGGCCCCGGCCGATCCCGAGGCCGCCGTGCGCGACCAGCGCGCGGACATGGTGCTGCGCATCGCGCCCGACTACGTGCAGGCATGGAACAAGGGACAACCCGTCCAGGTGGAGTTGATCCACGACTCCTCGCGACGCGACGCGAATCCCCTGGTGGCGCGCGTGCGCGCGGTGCTGGAGGGATACGCCAAGCGGGAGGGTGCCATGCGGTTGATCTCGCGGGGCCTGTCGCCCACGACGGCGTGGCCGTTGCAGGTCGCCGATCGCGACCAGTCCACGTCGCAGGCGCGCTCCGGGCTGATGTTTTCGTTCCTGCCCTATTTCCTCGTGCTCACGGTGTTCCTCGGCGGCATGTATCTCGCCATCGACCTGACGGCGGGCGAGCGTGAGCGACAATCCCTGGAGCCGCTGTTCGTCAATCCGGTCGCACGCTGGAAGATCCTCGCGGGCAAGCTGCTGGCGATCTGCACGTTTTCCCTGGTCAGTCTGCTGCTATGCGTGGCGGCGTTCTCGACCGCGCCGTGGTTCATTCCCGTCGACAAGCTGGGTATCGCGCTCGACCTGGGTATCGGCTTCGCCGCCCGCGTGCTGTTGCTGATGCTTCCGCTGCTGGTGCTGCTGGCCGCGCTGCAGTCGCTGGTGTCGGCGTGCGCGCGCAGCTATCGCGAGGCGCAGACGTACCTGTCGGTACTGATGATGATCCCGATCCTGCCGAGCGTGTTGTTGTCGGTGATCCAGGTGCGTGCCGAACCGTGGATGTACGCGGTGCCGCTGCTGGGGCAGAACCTGGGCATCGTGCAGTTGCTGCGCGGCGACGGGATGACGGCGTGGCAGATGGGGCTGTGCCTGGGTGGCGGGTTCGCCGCGGCCTTCGTGGCGATCGTGGTCACGGCGTGGTTGTATCGCTCTGAGCGCCTGGCGATTTCCGGCTAGGCCGATTCGCCGATACGATCGGCTCCCACCCCTTCGGTAGGCTGGCGGACTGCCTACCGAAGGGGTGGGAGCCGATCGTATCGGCGATGCATGGTTACCGCCACGTCACATCCACGCCCACCAGGAACGTCCTCCCCGGTGCCGGCTCGTAGTACCGTCCATTGCCGTCGTTGACGATCACCGATCCGATCACGTGCCGGTCGGCGAGGTTGTCCACGCGGCCGAACGTATTCACCCGCCAGGGACCCTGGTCGAACACGTAACCGCCGCTCAGGCCGAACAACGCGTACCCCGGCGCCGACTCGGTACCGAGATCGTTCACCGACGTCGGCCCGACGGCATTCATCTCCAGCCCCGCCTGCCATCCTCGCTCGCCGCCGTACTTCAGCGAGGCGTAGCCCATCGTGCGCGGTACGCCGGGAATGCGCGTGCCCGCGTCCACCGGCGTGTCCGGCGCCGGGCATCCGGCGGAGACGCAGGTGAGGAACGGCGAGCGAAACGTCGCGAGCAGTCGCGTGTAGGACGCGACGAAGCGCAGGTTCCGTGCGAGCGCACCGTCGAACGACGCTTCGATGCCCTGCCGCCGCGAGTGCGGAATGTTCTGGTAGGTGGTGCGGCCGCCGAGGTTGGTCGCCACGGCGAGTTCGTCGTCGCTGTCGGCGCGGAATACCGCCAGCCCGGCCGCCATGTCCTTCCCCGGGCGCAACTTGATACCCAACTCCGTGTTCTTCGATCGCGACGGCTTGAGGTCGAACGCCAGGCCCGCGCCCCGGTCAGCGCGATATCCGATTTCCGAGAACGTCGGCGTCTCGAAGCCACGACCCCAGTTGGCGTAGAGATGCGCCCACGTCGCGGCGCGCCAGAGTACGCCGAATACCGGCGTCGTGGCCGCGTAGCGCACCGTACCGCTATCGTCGGGATTGCCCGTGGCGATGTAGCGGTCGCTGGAACGGAAGCGCACTTCGCTGTGGCGGGCGCCGCCCATCAGCGTCCAGTCGTCGGCCACGCGCCAGGTCGCCTGGGCATACTGGTCGAAGTCGAACACGCGATCGATCTCGTCGCGGCGTTTCGCGCCACGCACGCCGAGCGTGGCGCCCACGAAGTTCTCGTAGCCTTCGCGATGCTGGTGCTGGTTGTCGTAGGCCATGCCGGCGGCCAGTTCGAACGGCTTGCCGGCCAGCGTATCGCGCCAGGTCCAGCGGGCGTCGCCGCCGCCGTACGCATTGCCGAGGTCGACCACGCCTCCCGCGTTGCCGGGTTGCGAGATTTGCGTGGCGGTGGGAATCGAAAGGTACTGCGTGACCGAACGCTGGCCGTAGTACGTCATCACGCGCAGGCTGTTCGCATCGTCGATGCGCTGGTCCCAGATCACGCCGGCCTGTTGCTGGTCGGCCGATTTGCGCGTGTCGAACGTATCGGCCACGGAGGCGACCTGGCGCGGGTTGGCCTGGTACTGGGCGCGGGTCAGCCCGAGGGGATCCTGCGCGCCCGGGATGTCGACGGCGTTGAGTACGAGGGTGAGCTTCGTGTCGTCGTCGATGTTCCAACCGACCTTGGCGTTGCCCGATTCCCGGCGTGCGGCGCTGTGGTCGCGGTAGCCGTCGGTGCGGAAATGGCTGAGGTCGACGTTGTAGTCCACCGGCCCCTCCACGCCGCGCGCGTTGGCCGACATGCGCAGGGCGCCGTTGCTGCCGCCCGCGGCGCCGAAGCGCAGCTCCGGCGGCTCGGTGCCGTCGGCGGTGAACAGCTGGATCACGCCGCCCGAAGCGTTGCCGTAGAGGGCGGAGAAGGGACCGCGGAGCACTTCCACGCGTTCGGCCGAGTCGAGGTTGAAATGGGTGACCTGGCCCTGCCCGTCGGGCATCGTCGCCGGGATGCCGTCGGTGTAGAGGCGGATGCCGCGGATGCCGAAGGTGGAGCGGGCGCCGAAGCCGCGGATGGAGATCTGCGTGTCCTGCGCGTAGTTTTGCCGGTCGCGCGCGGTGACGCCGGGGATGGACTGCAACCGCTCCGACAGATTCACGTCCAGCGTGCCGTCCGGCGGCGTCGCCACGCTATCGATGGCCGCGGGCACGTCGTAGGGCGATTGCGCCGTGCGCGTCGCGGTGACCACGACCGGGGCCAGGGGCGAGGCGTCCTGGGCGACGGCGGTGGTGGCCGTGAAGGCGAGGGCGGCGAGGGCGGAGCGGGAGAGCATGGGAATCATCCGTGGGGGACAGCACATGATGCACGTCGTGTGTCGACATCCCGTACACCAACCTGCCGGAGCGACGGCTGGGGTGGGAGCGGACCCTGTCCGCGAACCCTCAGCCTCCTTGCGTGCGAGCGAGGCTTTTCAACGATGGGGCGAGCGGTAAAAGCCTGCACGATCATCGCAAGGCCTCATTCGCATCGTACCGCCTGAGGGTTCGCGGACAGGGCCCGCTCCCACCCCTTCGGTAGTCCGCTCGTCGCATCGGGCGAACGGTTCGGCGAACGGTCGGCCCGCTATCCGCTACCCATGCTAGCCTTGCCGCCACCATCCATCCCCATCGGTAGCGCCATGAACAAGTTCATGCAGAAGTTCGTCATCGCCAACGCCATCGGCCTCGTCGCCAGTATCGGCGTGGTGGCCTTCGCCGACGACCAGCCCGCCCAGGCGACGCCGCCGGCCAGCGCGGGGCAGATGTCCGCCTCGCAGCTGGACCAGGTCATCGCCGGTACCTGGCGTTCCGAGAAGAACAAGGCCCGCGATACGTACCGCCACCCGAAGGAAATGCTTAAGTTCTTCGGCATCCGACCCGACATGACCGTGATCGAGATCTGGCCCTCGGGCGGCTGGTTCACCGAAATCCTCGCGCCGTTCCTCAACGCCAACGGCCAGTACATCGGCGCGGTCCCTCCCGGTTCCAAGAGCACCGTGGCGCTGCAGAACAAGTTCAAGTTCGCGCCGCAGCAGTATTCCAAGGCGAAGCTCGTCGAGTTCGACAACAAGGCGCCCAATCTCGGTCCCGACGGTTCGGCCGACATGGTGCTGACCTTCCGCAACGTGCATAACTGGGCGGCCGACGGCAGCGCCGAGGCCATGTTCAAGGCGATGTACAGGGTGCTCAAGCCCGGCGGCGTGCTCGGCGTGGAAGACCACCGTGCCAGCAAGGGCAAGACGCTCGACCAGGTGGTCAACACCGGTTACCTGCCCACCGAGTACGTGATCAAGCTCGCCACCGACGCGGGTTTCAAGCTCGACGGCCAGAGCGAGATCAACGCGAACCCGAAAGACAATCACGACCATCCCAAGGGCGTGTGGACGCTGCCGCCGACGTACGAACTGGGCGAGCAGGACAAGGCGAAGTACGCGGCCATCGGCGAATCCGATCGCATGACGCTGCGCTTCGTGAAGCCCGCCGCGAAGTAAGTGCTGGTCGCGCTTAACAAACCGTACGGGGTGCTTTGCCAGTTCACCGACGATGCCGGCCGGCGCACGCTGGCCGACTTCGTGCCGTACAAGGGCGTCTATGCGGCGGGGCGGCTGGACCACGACAGCGAGGGCCTGTTGCTGCTCACCGACGACGGGCGCCTGCAGCATCGCCTCGCCGATCCGAAGCACAAGCAGCCGAAGACCTACCTGGTGCAGGTGGAAGGGGTGCCAACCGATGAAGCCCTCGAAACGCTGCGTCGCGGCGTTCTACTGAACGACGGACCGACGCTTCCCGCCGGCGTCGAAGCCGTCGACGAGCCCGACTGGCTATGGCCGCGCGATCCGCCCGTGCGGTTTCGCAAGACGGTGCCGGATGCGTGGTTGCGCATCGTGCTGCGCGAAGGCCGCAACCGGCAGGTGCGGCGGATGACGGCGGCGGTGGGATTGCCGACGTTGCGCTTGGTGCGCGAGGCGATCGGGGATTATCGGTTGGATGGGTTGGGGTTGGGCGAAACCCGGCTTATTCGCTAGCGTGATTCGCCGATCGTATCGGCGAACCGAGGGTGAGAAGGACTAACCCTCCGGTAGCAAGGTTCCGACGACGCGGCCTACCGAAGGGGTGGGAGCCGATCGTATCGGCGAACCGAGGGCGAGAAGGACTCACCACTCCGCGACCGACCCGTCCGGATGGCGCCACAACGGATTGCGCCAGTCCTGCACCTCGCGGCTGCGCTCGATGACCAGCTCCTCGTTCACCTCGATGCCCAGGCCCGGTCCCTTGAATGGCATCGCGTAGCCGCCGTCGTCGAGCTTCAGGGCCTCCTTGTTGAGCACGTAGTCGAGCACCTCGCCACCCTTGTTGTAGTGGATGCCCATGCTCTGCTCCTGCAAGGCGGCGTTCCAGCTGACGAAGTCCACGTGCAGGCACGAGGCCAGCGCGATGGGGCCCAGCGGGCAGTGCGGCGCGAAGGCCACGTCGTAGGCCTCGGCCATGGCCGCGAGCTTCACGCACTCGGTGATGCCGCCGGCGTGCGAGAGATCGGGCTGGATGATCGAGATGCCGCCGCGTTCGAACACCTGCTTGAATTCGAAGCGCGAATACATGCGTTCGCCCGCCGCGATGGGGATGGACGTCTGCGCGGCGATGCGGGGGTAGTGCTCGGCCTGCTCGGCCAGCACCGGTTCCTCGATGAAGAGCGGGCGGAAGGGCTCCAGCTCCTTCACCAGCACCTTCGCCATCGGCGCGGACACGCGGCCATGGAAATCCAGGCCGAACTCCACCGTGTTGCCGAAGGCTTCGCGGATCTCGGCGACTTTCGCCACGGCGGTATCGATGGCCTTGCTCGTGCCGATGATCGAGAGCTCCTCGCAGCCGTTGAGCTTGAAGGTGTCGAAGCCGTGGGCAAGGCGCTCCTTCATCTGCGCGATGATGTCGGCGGGGCGGTCGCCGCCCACCCAGCAGTAGGTTTTCATGCGGTCCCGCACGCGGCCGCCGAGCAGTTCGTAGACCGGTGCGTTGAGCACCTTGCCCTTGATGTCCCACAGGGCCTGGTCGATACCGGCCATGGCGCTCATGAACACCGCGCCGCCGCGGTAGAAGCCGCCGCGGTACATGGTCTGCCAGATGTCGTTGATGTTCGCCGGGTTCTTCCCGATCACGAACTCGGACAGTTCGTGCACGGCGGCCTCGACCGTTCGCGCGCGGCCTTCCACGACGGGCTCGCCCCAGCCGACGACGCCCTCGTCGGTTTCCATCTTGAGGAACATCCAGCGCGGCGGGACGCGATACGTGGTGATCTTGGTGACTTTCATGCGTTAGACCGAACGGTAGGCTTTGACGAAGGCCTCGGCGCGCTCACGGGTGCGTGATACCGGCTGGCCGGGCTTGTAGAGGTCGCCGCCCAGGCCCGCGCCGATGCAACCCGCATCGAGGAATTGTCCGACATTTTCCGGTGTTACGCCGCCGACCGCCAGCAGGGGGAGATCCGGGGGCAGCACGGCGCGGATGGCCTTCACGTAGCCCGGGCCCCATTGGGCGGCCGGAAACAGCTTGAGCGACTGCGCGCCGGCGGCGATCGCCGTGAACGCCTCGCTCGGCGTGGTGAAGCCGATGGACGTGTACATGCCACGGGCGCGACCCTGGCGGATCACGGCCGGGTCGGTGTTGGGCGTCACCAGCAGGTGTCCGCCGAGGTCGGCCACCTTGTCGACGAGCTCGGGGCTGAGCACGGTGCCCGCGCCGACGAGCGCGCGGTCACCCGCGGCCTCCACGGCCATCGGGATGCTGCGCTCCCAGTCGGGCGAGTTGAGCGGGATCTCGATGGCGTCGAAGCCGGCGGCGATCAGCGCCTCGACGTGCGCGACGACGTCGTCGGGCGTGATGCCGCGCAGGATCGCGATGAGGGGAAGGGCGGTAGGCCAGGCCATGGGCGTCACTCGTGGTAGAGCTGCGAACGTCCGCCGTCGATGCGGATGTCGGAGGCATTGATGTAACGGGCTTCGTCCGAGGCGAGGAACAGCGCCGTATAGGCGATTTCCACGGGCTCGCCGATGCGCTTGTTGGGCAGGATCTCGGTCTGCTTGCGGCGCTCGGCCTCGGGATCGGGCGCGGCGGCGAAGCCGGCCTCGGCGATGGCGGTGAGCACCAGGCCCGGCGAGATCGAGTTCACCCGGATGTTGTGCGCGGCGTACTCGATGCCCAGCGCCTTGGTCAGGCCGATGAGGCCGTGCTTGGCGACGGGATAGGGGAAGCAGTGCGGAATGATCTTGTGTCCGTGGACCGAGGCGATGTTGACGATACTGCCACGACCGAGCTTCAACATGCCCGGCAGGACGGCCTTGGCGCAGTTCCAGGCGCCCTTGAGGTCCACCTCGAAGCAGCGCGTCCATTCCTCGTCGGTGAGCGACAGCGGCTCGTTGAACACGTTGATGCCGGCGTTGTTGACGAGCACGTCGGGCGCGCCGAAGCGCTCCGTGGCGGCGTCGACCATGCGCTGGATGGCGGACGGGTCGGTGACGTCCGCTTCGAACAGCATCGACCGGTCGGTGTCCAGCTCGTCCAGCGTGCGGCGCGCCTGCGCGTCGTCCTTGAGCACGTTGAGCACCACGGCCGCGCCGTGGGCGGCGAACAGCTTCGCCGTGGCCGCGCCGATGCCCTGCGTGGCGCCGGTGACGACGGCCACCTTGCCGGCCAGGCGCGGCAGCGGGACGGTGCGGGGATCGGCCTGGGCGATCGCGCTCACGTGCGCACCTCGTGGCCGTAGCGGGCTTCGGCAAGGCCGCGCCCGCGCGGGGGCGTACCGATGAAGATCGCGCCGTCGAACGGGCCGGGCGACGCCATGCCGAGGTGGGCCGAGGTGACCACCATGCGGTCGAGCCCGGGTCCGGCGAAGCTCACGCAGCTGGGTTGCTTCGCGGGCAGGTCGATCGTGGCGTCCACGCGACCGTCGGGCGAATAGCGCGTGACGCGCGAGCCGCCCCACTCGGTGTTCCAGAGGAAGCCGTCGGCATCGACGGTGGAACCGTCGGGTTCGAGACCTTTGGCCAGTTCGGCGAAGACGCGGATGCGGTCCACCTCGCCGGTCGCGGCGTCGTAATCGCAGGCCATGATCTGCGCCGTGGGCGAGTCGGTGAAGTACATCGTTTCGCCGTCGGGGCTGAAACAGATGCTGTTGGTGATGGCGGCCTTGGGCAGCGCGAGGCGGTGCAGGTTGCCGTCGTGCGTGTAGCGCCAGAACGAGGCGGTCTTCTCCGGGCCGCGCTCGTTGAGCGTGCCGAAGACGAAGTTGCCGCCACGGTCGCAACGGCCGTCGTTGGCCCGCATGCCGACGAGGTCGGGCTCGATGTCGGCGAGGACGTGCAACGTTTCGTCGCGCGTGTCGTAGCGTGCCACCTGCTTCTCCAGGGCGAGAAGGAGCACGCCCGGGTCGTGGGTGAGGGCGAAGCAGCACAGTCGCGCGGGCAGGGTGTTCCCGGTGACGCGGCCCGTGCCCGGGTCGTAGGCGAACAGCGTGGACGTGGCGATGTCGGTCCAGCGGACCAGGCCCATGAGATCGTCCCAGATCACGCCCTCGGCGTGCGCCTGGCGCTGCTCGGACAGCGGCTTGAAGTCGGTCATCAGCGGGCCTGCCTGCGGTTCTTGAGCTGGTCGACGAGCACGGCGATCAGGAGGATCGTGCCGCGCACGAGGTACTGGTAGAAGGCATCGATGTTCATGAGGCTCATCGCATTCTGCACGGTGCCCATGATGAGAACGCCAACGATCACGCCGCTGATCGTCGCGCGGCCGCCCATCAGCGACACGCCGCCGAGCACGCAGGCCGAGATCACGTTGAGCTCGAAGCCCTCGCCCGCGTTCGGCTGGCCGCTGGTCATGCGCGAGGCGAGGATGATGCCCGCCAGTGCGGCGACGAGGCCCTGGATGAGGAAGATGGCGATGCGCACGCGATCCACCGACACGCCGGCCAGGCGCGCGGCGTCCGGATTGCCGCCGATGGCCAGGGTGTTGCGGCCGTAGATGGTCTTGTTGAGCAGCACGCCGAACACCGCGAAGCAGGCCAGGGTGACCCACACCGGCACCGGCAGGCCGGCCAGCGAGGCGCTGCCGAGGGTGAAGAAGGCGTCGTTGGTGACGCCCACCGCCTGGCCCTGCGAGCTGATGAAGGCCAGGCCGCGCACGATTTCCATGGTGGCGAGGGTGGTGATCAGCGCATTGATCTTCAGCTTGGCGATGACCGCGCCGTTGACGAAGCCGACGAGGCCGCCGGCGATCAACGCCGCGATCACGCCGACGGCGACGCTGCCCGTGGCATTGGCGACGATGGCGCAGAACACGCCGGCGAAGGCCACCGTGGAACCGACCGAGAGGTCGAAGTCGCGCGAGGCGAGGCAGAACATCATGGTGCACGAGACCATGCCGATCTGCGACACGGACAGCAGCAGGCCGACCATGTTGTCCCACGAGAAGAAGTACTGCACCGTCAGGCTCAGCACGGCGAACAGCACCACGAAGATCAGGATCAGGCTGTAGTCGTCCACCATCTGCCAGAACATGGCGCGGCGACGCACGGCCGGCGTGTCGGGGGTGGCGCCGATGGCGGCGGCGGCGTTGGATTCGGTCATGGGGTTACCTGGCTTAACGTAGGTGAGGCAGCGCCTTCGGGGAGAGCGGCGGCGAGGACGTTCGCCTCGGTCGCTTCGCCACGGGCGAACTGGGCGACGATGCGGCCACGGGACATGGCGATCACCCGGTCGGAAACGCCGAGCACTTCCGGCAGCTCGCTGGAGATCATCACCACGGCCACGCCGCGGGCGGCCAGTTCGTAGAGCACGTTGTAGATTTCGTTCTTCGCGCCCACGTCGATGCCGCGGGTGGGCTCGTCGACGATGAGCACGCGAAGGTCCTTCTCGGCCAGCCAGCGCGACAGCACGGCCTTCTGCTGGTTGCCGCCCGACAACAGGCGGATCTCCTGGCGGCGGTTGGGCGTGCGGATGCGCAGGCGGTCGATGTAGTGGTCGGCCGTCTGCGCTTCCACGCGGTCGTTGACGAACAGGCCGGCGGAGAGGTGGTTGCGACGCGCGCTGATGTTGATGTTCTCGGCCACCGAGCGCACGCCGATGATGCCTTCTTCCTTGCGGTCTTCCGGGCAGAACACCAGGCCCTGGCGGATGGCGTCGCGGATGTGCCCGGCCTTCACCGTGCGGCCGTCGATGTCCACCTCGCCCGACATGCGCTTGTCGGCGCCGTAGACGGCGCGCATGACTTCCGAACGGCCGGCGCCGACCAGCCCGAAGAAGCCCACGATCTCGCCCGCGCGCACGTCGAAGCTCACCGGCTGGGGAACGATGCGACTGGTGATGCCTTTCACCGAGAGGCGCACCCCGCCGTGCTCGCGCGGCTTGTAGCCCCAGATGTCGCCGATGTCGCGGCCGACCATGCGTTGCACGAGGGTGTTGCGCGACACGCCTTCGAGCGTGTCGAAATCGGCCACCTTGCGGCCGTCGCGAAAGATCGTGGCGGCGTCGCACAGCTCGAAGATCTCGTCGAGGCGGTGCGAGATGTAGATCATCGCCTTGCCCTGCGCGCGCAGGTCGCGCACGAGGCGGAACAGCACGTCGGTTTCGCGGTGCGAGAGCGAACTGGTGGGTTCGTCCAGGGCGAGGATCTTGGCGTCGCGCAGGATCGCCTTGACGATCTCCACCATCTGCCGCTGGCCGATGGACAACTGCTTGAGCTTCGCCCGCGGATCGAGGTCGACGCCGAGGGCGTCGAGGCGTTCCTTCACGTAGGCCAGCGCACGCCGGCGGTCGACCAGGCCCATGCGCGTGGGCAGGCGGCCGAGCAGCAGGTTTTCCATCACCGACAGCTCCGGCACGTACTGGAGCTCCTGGTGGATCACCGCCACGCCGGCGGCGATGGCGTCGGCGGCCTTGCGGAAGGCCATGGCCTGGCCGTCGATGGCGACCTCGCCCTCGTCGGGTACGTATTCCCCGCCGAGGATCTTCATCATGGTGGACTTGCCCGCGCCGTTTTCGCCGAGCAGGCCATGCACGCTGCCGGCGCGCACGCTGAAGCCGACGTCGGCGAGCGCGCGCACGCCCGGGAAGCTCTTCCCGATGTGGCGGAATTCCAGGCGCGGCGCGCTACCCATCGTCAAAGCCCCATGTCCTTGCGCACTTCGGCCGAGTTGGCCTTGGTGATGAGCTTGCCCGTGGTCAGCGTCAGCGCCGGCGGCGCCTTGTCGTTCTTGATCCACTCGTACATGTTCACCGAGGTTTCGTAGCCGTGGCGCTTGGGGCTGATCAGCACGCTGCCGAAGAAGCCGGTGGGCTCGGGCTTGTCGAACTCGTTGAGCGCCGAACGGCTGCCGCCGATGCCTACGCCGATCATGTCGTCGGTGCGGAAGCCGCGACCCTCGGCGGCGCGCACGGCGCCGAGCACGGCCTCGTCGTTCAGGCCGAACGCCACCCAGTGCTTGTACTTGGGGTTCTGCGTGATCGCGATGTTGGCCGCGTTGAAGGCGTTCTCCGTATCGGTCTTGGCTTCCGGCGCGTTGACCACGTTTTCCTTGGGAAAGCCCGCGGCGGTCAGCGCGGCGACGGCGCCGTCGGTGCGCTCCTTCGCCGTCGGCAGCTGGTCGTAGGCGATGCGCAGCGCGCCGGTTTCCTCCGGCTTCCAGCCGCGCTTCTTCATTTCGTCGGCGATGGCCTGGCCCACCTGTTCGCCGATCTTCGAGGCGGAGATGCCCATGTGCGGCACCGATTCGATCGGGTTGCCGGAGCCGTCGACGAGGCGGTCGTCCACGGTCATCAGCTTCAGGCCATCGGCCTTCGCCTTGGCGACGATGGAAGGGCCGAGCTTCACGTCGGGCGTGCAGATGACGAAGCCCTGGGCATGCTGCGACTTCAGGTTGTCGATGGCGGTGAGCACCTGGCCGCCGTCGGGCGCGCCGATCTTCACCAGGGTGAAGCCCTTTTCCTTCGCCGCCTGCTCGGCGTACTTCCATTCGTCCTGGAACCAGGGTTCTTCGGGCTGCTTCACCACGAAACCGATCTTCACCTGTTCGTTGCCGCCGGACGAGCAGGCCGACAGACCGATCGCGAGGGCGAGTGCCGTGAGGCCAAGGGCGATTTTCATCTTCATGCGATGTTCCTCGTGTCGCGTGTTCGAAGGGTGGGCTAGTCGATCAAGCCACGGTGGCGGGCGACGGCGATGGCGCCGTATCCCGCGAGGTCGCGCTGTTCGTCGTCGTCCAGCACCGTGACGGTGCCGGAGAAGAAATCGTCGCCCTCCACGAGGCGGGCGATGGCGTCGCGAAGTACCGGCTTGCCGCTGATGACGAAGCGGGTGCCGGGGCTCATGCGGATGGCGCTGGAATTCTTCAGCGTGAGCAAGTCGGAGCCTAGCACCGCGCCGAGCAGGAAGTTGGCGCGCGCGTTGGCGTCGTAGACGGCGAACTGGTCGAGGATGCGCACGCTGAAGCAGGCGCGGCCCAGGCCGATCTTTTTCGACTCCGCCGCGCCGGCCAGCAGCATTTCGGGGTCTACGCGCCTGGCGAAGCCTTCCTTGAGTGAGCCGGCCAGGATGGTGTCGTGCGAGATCACCTGGAGCAGTTCGCCGGCCAGCGTGGTCACGCAGCCGTCGATGCGCTGGTGGGCGTCGATGCTGACGAACTTCGAATGCGAGCCGGGCAACACGATCACGGTGGGTTCGACGATGCCCAGGCGTTCGATGAGCGCGAACGATTCGGTCTCCTCGCCGCGCATCATGTCCATCGCCTCGCAGTTGTGCAGGCCGATGTGTTCCACGGGATTGCGAACGCCGGGCACGAACCAGATCGGCTGGTGCCATACGTTCTCCACCAGCGACTCGCGCATGGCCTTCGCCAGGTCGTCGATGCCCGCGGGAGCGGGGATGTGCGGAATCTCGCACAGGCCCATGTTGGAGGTGATCATGCCCGAGGCGAGCACGCGGCCGATGTCGTTCCGCTCCAGTCCGGCATCGGCGATCGCCGACGCGATGGTCTCGCGGACGCCGTCCTCGAGCTTCGTCGAGCTGCCGGTGATGGCGGTATCGCGCACGCCGACCTGGGCGGCGGCTTGGCCGACGACCTCGCCGTCGCGCCAGACGCTGACGCGGGTGTTGGTGGTACCGGTGTCGATGGTGACGATGTTCATCGAATGTCCGTTCGAAAGCGCCCCGGATTCTTGGCGGCACCGGCGGAGACAGGCAAACTAGAATTTCTTCGGGCTTTCCCCAAAATTTTCTTGAAGACCTCTCGATGAAGCGCTCGCTCCCCCTCAACGCCGTGCGTGTGTTCGAGCTTGCGGCGCAGCATTTGAGCTTTACCAAGGCGGGGGAAGAACTGTCGCTGACGGCCGCCGCGGTCAGTGCCCAAGTGAAGTTGCTGGAGTCGTACCTCGGCACGCCGCTTTTTGTGCGAAGCAACAATCGACTTTCGCTCACGCCGGCCGGCGAGAATTATTTTCCCCGTGTTCGCGACGCGTTTCGTGCACTGCAACATGCCACGGACCAGGTTCTCGACCAGCGGCCGGCCTCGTTGCGCGTGGCGGTGCCACCCGCGTTCGGTACGAAATGGCTCGTGCCGAGGCTGTTCCGCTTCCTCGCCAGGCACCCGGACGTCGCCGTCGAGGTGGTGACCGACGTCGGCGAAGATGCCCGTTGGGATCTTTCCATCGACGACCGCCTGATCGAAGGCGCGACGATTCTCGTGGCGACCGGCTACGTGCCCGTGTGTTCGCCCGCGCTTGCCGGACGCATCGCGTCGCCGGGCGACCTCGCCAGCCAGATGCTGCTGCACGAGCGGGCGAGCCGCCGGTCGGCCGCGTCGGCGAGTTGGGACCAATGGTTCGAGCGCGCCGGCGTCGAACCCGGAGCGGTGTCGCGGGAGATGGGGTTCGGCGACGCCACGATGATGTTGCAGGCGGCCATCGAGGGCCAGGGCGTGGCGCTGGCGCAGGAGCTGCTGGTGGCGTACGACCTCGCCGCGGGGCGGCTGGCCGAGCCCTTCGACATCGAGGTGCCGTTGCAGCACACCTATTACCTCGCCGTGTCGCGGGAGGCGGAGTCGCGGGAGGAGACGGCGGTGTTCAGGGAGTGGTTGGTCGGGGAGCTTGGCGCACGCCCGTAGCGATGTGCCGTGGCTCTTTCAGGTGGTAAGGCGCTGGATTCCCGCGTATGTGGGAATGAGGTAAATCACCCTACGTCGTCCCTGCGCGATGAAATCGGTTCTCGCCGGGCGCCCGATCAGCAATCCCGCGCGGTCTTGCGCTTCCGCCACCAGATCACGCCCACCACCGCGATGGCCGCGGCGATGGCCAGCCACAGCCCCGTCTGCCCGCGATGGATCCACATCGTCAGCCATTCGTGGTTGTGCGCCCCGAAGTAACCCAGGTACACCCAGATCGGCACGCTGATGGCGGCGGCCATCCCGTCGAGCAGCAGGAAGCGGAAGAAACCCACGCGATGCGTGGCACCGGCGGTGATGAACACGGCGGTGCGCATGCCGGGCAGGAAACGGGCCACGAACATCAGGCGGTTGCCGTAGCGCTCGAACTTCTCCTGCACCTTGGCGTAGCGCTCGGGCGTGAGCAGACGGGCCACCAGCGGCCAGCGCATGATGCGCCCGCCGAAATGGCGGCCCAGCAGGAACATCGTGGAATCGCCGACCAGCACGCCGGCCATGCCCACGCCGACCATCGTGTGCACGTCGCCGTAGCCCAGCCCGGTGATGATGCCGCCCGCGACGAGGGTCAGGTCTTCGGGCAGGGGGATGCCGGCGCCGCAGAGCATCAACGCGATGAACACGGCGATATAGCCGTTGCGTCCAAAAACGTCGACGAGGCTGTTGAGGATATCCATCAGCGATGCATCAGTCCGGCTGGGGCCGGTTCCATCGTAGAACAGGAGGGGGATGATCCCACGGATCGCCCCTGGTGCGTGCCGTGCGGCATCATCGGCCCTCCATCGGTGCCGGCGCGGCGAGCGCCGCCAGCAGCGCGCGCAATTCGGCCTTCTCGGCATCCTCGAGAATGCCTTCGCGATGACGGCCTATCAGGTATTCGCGGCGCTGTGACGCGGCCTGTCGCTCCATCTGCGCCAGGGCGTCGAAGAATTCCACCCGCTGCATGTCGGCCTCGCCCACGATCTCGGCCTGCATCAGCTTCTGCAGCGACGGGTATTCCGGGCGATCCATGAACGCTTCCACCAGCACGGCCGGGTTGATCCCCGGGCGGCTGCGGGCGATGTCGATCAGTTCGGCGAGAAGCGTCACGCCTGGGCGGTCCAGGCGCAGGAACGCGTAGGGCGGCTCCACCTCGTCGGCGAGCGCGGGCTGGGCCAGCAGCAGCGTGATGGCGCTACGCACGAGGCTGCGCTGCACGTTGCCGCCGCGTGCCGGTGCGGCGGCCTGCCGGGGTGCCGACTCGGGTTCAAGTACCGCTTGCGCGCCCGTGCGGCGTTGCAGCTCCTGGGCCATGAGGTCGCGGAAAGCGCCGTCGGGCAGGCGGGCGATCAGCGGGCGAGCGCGCTCGGCGAGGCGCGCGCGGCCGTCGAGGCGGGTCACGTCGACGTCGCGGGCGAGCTCCTCGAAGAAGTATTCGGACATCGGCATCGCCTCGGCCATGCGCTTCTCGAAGCCCTCCTTGCCTTCCTTGCGCACCAGGGTGTCGGGGTCTTCGCCGTCCGGGAGGAACAGGAAGTGCGCCTGGCGGCCGTCGCGCATGCGCGGCAGGATCGACTCCAGCGCGCGCCAGGCCGCCTGGCGGCCGGCGCGGTCGCCGTCGAAGCAGAAATACACGTCGGGCGCGGCGCGGAAGAGCACTTCGGCGTGTTCGGGCGTGGTGGCCGTGCCCAGGGTGGCCACCGCGATGGGCAGGCCCGCCTGGTGCAGGGCGATGACGTCCATGTAGCCCTCCACGACCATGATCCGCGTGAGATGGGTATGGGCCTGCTTCACCTGCCACAGGGCGAACAGCTCCCGGCCCTTGTGGAACAGCGGTGTCTCGGGGGAATTGAGGTATTTCGGGCCCTGGTCGGACGACAGTACGCGGCCGCCGAAGGCGATCACCCGGCCGCGGCGGTCGAGGATGGGAAACATCACCCGCTCGCGGAAGCGGTCGTAGCGGTTGCCGCGCTCGTTGCTGGCGACCATGCCGGCCTCGTTGAGCAACTGGCGGCGGCGGTCGCTGGTACCCAGCGCCTTGAGCACGCCGTCGAAGCCCGCGGGCGCCCAGCCGATGCGGAAGCGCTTCATGGTGTCTTCGTCGAGGCCACGGCGCTTCACGTAGGCCTTCGCCTCGTCGCTGCCGCCCAGTTCGCGCTGGTAGAACGAGGCGGCCTCGTCGAGCAGCGTGTAGAGGTCGCTGCGGTCTTCGCGGGGCTTGTCGTCGCGGCCGCCTTCGTAGGGCACCTTGAGACCGACGGACTGGGCCAGTTCCTCGATGGCGTCGGGAAATTCCAGGCGGTCGTAGTCCATCAGGAACTTGATGGCGCTGCCGTGGGCACCGCAGCCGAAGCAGTGGAAGAACTGCTTCTGCGGGCTCACGTAGAACGACGGCGAGCGTTCGTTGTGGAACGGGCAGCAGGCCGTCCACTCGCGACCGGCCTTCTTCAACGGCACGCGCCGCTCGATCACGTCGACGATGTCGACGCGAGTGAGCAGTTCATCGATGAAGTTGTCGGGGATACGGCCGCGCATGCAACGCCTAGGATGCCACGCATCCGCTCCCGTATGGAGCTTGACGCAGGCTTAGAAAGCCAGTTTGAACACGCCGATCACGGCCAGGATGGCGATGATGAAGAGGATCAGGAAGATCGCGAAGCAGATCTTGGCGATCGTCGCGGCGAAGCCCGAGATCCGGCTGAAGCCGAGCGCGCCGGTCACGAGCGCGATGAGGCCGAAGATGATGGCGTACTTGAGCATGGGGGGTTCTCCGAGGATGGCGCCGGAGGAACCGCTCCCCAGTCGCGGGCGAAGGATGCGGCGGGGGACGTGGGGCGATTGTGAAAGACCGGGGCGCGAAAAGGCCCGTGTCGAAGTCGATAGGGTTGCCAAGCCCCATCGCGGACAGGGTCCGCTCCCACCCTTCGGTAGGAACCCTTCTACCGAAGGGTGGGAGCGGACCCTGTCCGCGATAGGGGCGGCCGAAACACCATCAGCCCAAACGGGCCTTCACCTTCCCGGCCACCGCGCCCATGTCCGCGCGCCCGGCGGCCTTTTCCTTCACCAGGGCCACCACCTTGCCCATGTCGCGGGCCGAGCTGGCGCCGGTCTCGGCGATGGCGGCGGCGATGATGCCGTCCAGTTCCTCGTCGGACAGCTTCGCCGGCAGGTAGCCGTCGATCACGCCCATCTCGTAGCGCTCGGCGTCGGCCAGCTCGGTGCGGCCCGCCTTGTCGTACTGTTCGATCGAGTCGCGGCGCTGCTTCTGCATCTTTTCGAGCACGGCCAGCACCTGGGTATCGTCCAGTTCGATCCGCTCGTCGACTTCGCGCTGCTTGATGGCCGCCTGCATGAGGCGAATCACGGCCAGGCGATCTTTCTCGCCGCCCTTCATGGCGGCGATCATGTCGTCTTTAATCTTTGCCTTGAGAGTCATGATGTTATCTCCGGGACGACGAAAAGCCGGCTTCGCCTTTCGGCGAAGCCGGCTGGGTTTTCCGCCTGATTGCGGCGGCAGCGGGCGAACGCGCCAGCCGCGGATCCATCACCCGGCCGCGACGGCCGGGGAGGCAATCAGTACATGCGGGTCCGGCGCGTCGTGTCGCGGGACAGACGGCGCAGGTGACGCTTCACCGCAGCAGCGCGCTTGCGCTTACGCTCCTGGGTCGGCTTTTCGTAAAATTCGCGCTTGCGCGTTTCGGCCAGAACGCCAGCCTTTTCGCACGTACGCTTGAAGCGACGGAGGGCAAGCTCAAACGGCTCGTTCTCGCGGACTTTAACGCTCGGCATGGAAACTCCACTTGTTTAAACTGACCCGTGAACCCGGGTGAGCCGTGGATTATAACGTGATCGATTCGAAAATTTCAAAGCCCGTACTCGGCGTGGAAACCTCCTGCGACGAGACGGGGGTGGCCCTGCTCCGCTGGGATCCCGAAAAACCCGGCCGCGGGCTGCTTTCGCACGCGCTGTTCAGCCAGATCGCCCTGCACGCCGAATACGGCGGAGTGGTGCCGGAACTGGCCAGCCGCGACCACGTCCGCAAGCTGCTGCCGCTGGTTCGCGAGGCGCTGAAGGAGGCCGGGCTCACGCCCGCCGACCTTGGCGGCGTAGCCTACACGGCCGGCCCCGGCCTGGTCGGTGCCCTGCTCGTGGGCGCGGCGGCGGCGCGGGCCATGGCCTGGGCCCTGGGCGTGCCGGCCATCGGCGTGCACCACATGGAAGGCCACCTGCTGGCGCCGTTGCTGGAGGACGACCCGCCGGAGCCGCCCTTCGTGGCCCTGCTGGTCTCCGGCGGCCACTCGATGCTGGTCGAGGTCAAGGCCATCGGCGAGTACCGCATCCTGGGCGATACCCTCGACGACGCGGCGGGGGAGGCCTTCGATAAGACGGCCAAGCTCATGGGGCTGCCTTATCCGGGCGGCCCGGCCCTGGCGAAGCTGGCCGAGCAGGGACGGCCCGGCGCGTTTCGCTTCTCGCGGCCCATGGTCGACCGGCCTGGGCTGGACTTCAGTTTCTCGGGCCTCAAGACCCAGGTGCTGCTGGCCTGGCAGGCCTCGGACAAATCCGAGCAGACCCGTGCCGACATCGCGCGGGCCTTCGAGGAGGCCATCGTCGATACGCTGGCGATCAAGTGCCGCCGCGCGCTGGAGGCCGCGGGGGCGAAACGACTGGTGATCGCCGGCGGCGTGGGGGCCAACAAGCGCCTGCGCGAACAACTGGCGCAGGCGGCCGCGGCCGACGGTTTCCGCGTGTATTTCCCGCGCCTGCAGTTCTGCACCGACAACGGCGCGATGATCGCGCTGGCCGGTGCCATTCGCCTGGCGGCGGGGCAGGGGCAGGACGAAACGATCCAGGTGCATCCGCGGTGGAGCCTGGAGACGCTGCAGGCGGCGGGTTGATCGATTCTCTCCAGGGGTCGTCGGCTCAGGCGCGGCAAGGGATGCCCCGAGCTTGCGAAAACCGTCTCCGTCACCGACCCTGTAACACTTCTTCAAAAGCCGCATCCCCCATGGACATCGTCTTCATCGAAGACCTGCGCATCGACGCGGTCATCGGCATCTACGACTGGGAACGCCGCATCCGGCAGACGCTTTCGTTCGATCTGGAAATGGCGTTCGACAACCGCAAGCCCGCGGCCACCGACGCCATCGAGCACACCCTCAACTACAAGTCGATCTCCAAGCGCCTGCAGGCTTACGTGGAGTCGTCGAGCTTCGGCCTGGTGGAAACGCTGGCCGAGCGCTGCGCGGACATCGTGCGCGAGGAGTTCGGCGTGAGCTGGGTGCGGCTGAAGCTGTCCAAGCCGGGTGCCGTGCGCGGCGCCAGGGCCGTGGGCGTGCGCATCGAACGGGGCACGAAGCCGGAATGATCGATCCCAGGGCCTCGTTGGCCGTCGTCGAGAGTTTCATCGCCTCGCCCGAACTGCGCCGTGTCGCGCTGGTGGCGGGGCTGTTCCTGCTGGCCTGGCTCGTGGGTCTCATGGGGCGCCTGTTCCTGCACCGCGTTGTCCGCGTCGCCACGCGGCACACCGCCTGGCGATGGGACGACGCGCTCTATGAACATGGCGCCTTCCGCTGGTTGGCGCGCATGCTGCCGGCGATCGTCATCTACTACGGCATCGACGAGCTGCTCGAACCGCTCGATACCCTGGCCGTGCTCGTGCGCAACCTGGCCGTGTGCTGGATGATCGTCTGCGTCATCGGCTCGCTGGGACGTACGCTGGTCGCGTTCGAATCGCTCTACAGCGCCACGCCGGCGGGCAAGCGTTCCATCAAGGGCGTGGTGCAGCTGTTGCAGCTGGCGCTATGGATCGTGGCGCTGGTGCTGGTCATCACCAAGCTCACCCACCAGAGCATCGGGCTGCTGCTGTCGGGCATCGGCGCGATGTCGGCCGTGCTGCTGCTGGTGTTCAAGGATACCATCCTCGGCTTCGTGGCCGGCATCCAGCTCGGCACCAACGACATGCTGCGCGTGGGCGACTGGATCACCATGGCGTCGGCCGGCGTGGACGGCGACGTCATCGACATCACCCTGCACACGGTGAAGGTACGCAACTTCGACCGCACCATCGTCACCGTGCCCACGTGGAAACTCATCGCCGAGTCGTTCCAGAACTGGCGCGGCATGTCCGAGTCGGGCGGTCGGCGGATCAAGCGCGAGCTCTTCGTCGACGCCGCCTGCGTGCGTTTCCTGGAAGACGAGGAGATCGAACGCTTCGGCCAGGTGTACCTGCTCAAGGCATACCTGGAGCGCAAGCGCGAGGACATCCGCCGCTGGAACGAAGCACTGGGCGAGCCCGGCAAGCTGCCGGTGAACCGCCGCCGGCAGACCAACATCGGCGCGTTCCGCGCCTATGCCGAGGCATACCTCGCGGCGCATCCCGACGTGCACGACAGGATGACCCGCATGGTGCGCATGCGCGATCCCGGCGCGCAGGGCATCCCGCTGGAAATCTACTGCTTTACCAACACCGTGGTCTGGCTCGATTACGAGCGCATCCAGGCCGACATCTTCGACCACCTCATCGCGATCCTCCCCGAGTTCGGCCTGCGCCCCTTCCAGCAGCCCTCGGGCGGCGACGTACGCGAGGCACTGGTGGGCCTGCGAACCGCGGAACACTGACATGGGGCGCGCCTACCTCAGCCTGGGTTCCAACATGGACGCGGAGCGCTGGCTCGGTGCCGCCGTCGCCGAGCTGCGTGAACGCTTCGGCCGCCTCGACGTCTCGCCGGTATATCGCAGCGCGGCCGTGGGGTTCGACGGTCCCGATTTCCTCAACCTCGCCGTGGGCCTGGACAGCGACCTCGATCCGTTCGAACTCAACGACTGGCTGCACGCGCTCGAAGACCGTCACGGCCGCGTGCGCGGCGGCGACCGTTACGCCAGCCGCACGCTCGACGTGGACATCGTGCTTTACGACGACCTGGTGTTGAGCGGGGAAGGTCATCTGGAACTGCCGCGTGGCGAGCTTCGCCACGCCTTCGTGCTCAAGCCGATGGCGGACATCGCGCCGGAGGTGAGGCATCCGGTGGATGGGCGGACGATGGCGGAACTGTGGAATGCGTTTCCCGTCGGTAGCGAGCCGTTGTCGGTCGATGAAGCCATGAGTTTGACCGTGGCCCCGTCGCGGACGGGGCCCGCTCCCACCCTCCGGTAGTTGGCTCTCTACCGAAGGGTGGGAGCGGACCCTGTCCGCGATTCACGCGAAGCTGGCGCTCCGGGGGAAAACCGGCCTATGGCGAGCCTCGCCTCCGGGTGCTAAAACACCGCCACCGCTACCGAGGAGCTTCGAAGGACATGGGCAAGTTCGCACGCAGCTGGGCCTTGATGAAGGCCAGCGCCAACATCCTCCGCCAGGACAAGGAGCTGATGCTCTTTCCCCTGCTGGCCGGGATCTGCTCGCTGTTGATCATCGCCACCTTCGGCTGGCCGATCTTCACGGCGATCAAGCACCATCATGCCGCCCTGGAAGGTCGCAACCACGCCATGCCGCCGCTGGTCATGCTGCTGGCCTTCCTCTTTTACTTCGTGCAGTACACGGTGGTGATCTTCTTCAACACCGCGTTGGCCGCCGCGGCGCTCATCCGCCTGGACGGCGGCAATCCCACGCTCGGCGACGGCATGCGCGCGGCCATGGGCAAGATGCCCACGATCGTCGGTTACGCGCTGATCTCGGCTACCGTCGGCATGATCCTGCGCGCCATCCAGGAACGCGTCGGTTTCGTCGGGCGGATCATCGCCGGCCTGCTCGGTTTCGGCTGGACGCTGGCCACGTTCCTCGTGGTGCCGGTGCTCGCCGCGCAGGACGTCGGTCCGATCGATGCCGTCAAGCGCAGCGCCTCGCTGCTGAAGGACACATGGGGCGAGAACGTCATCGGCAACGCCGGCATCGGTTTCGTCGGCGGCATACTCACGTTCTGCCTCATCGCCGTGAGCCTGCTCCTGTTCGGCGCGGCGGCCTCCACGCAATCGGTGGCGCTGATGGTGGCCGTCGCCGCCGCGGGCACGATCGCCCTCGTCGCGCTCGGCTTGTTCCAGACCGCGATGCACGGCGTGTATTCCGCCGCGCTCTATCGTTACGCCGAACACGGCGACCCGGGGCAGGGCTTCGATCGTGCCCTGCTCGAATCGGCGTTCCGCCAGAAGCGCTGAGGCGGGGCGATTCGTCGCGGTCGATGGACGGTGCCGGTTCGGCACCGTCTTTTTTTCTTTCGGTCCGCCATTTGCGGGCTACGGCGACCCTTCCGTGGCGACGCGATGCTCCGGCGAGAATGGCTTGTCGAGGGATTCCGCTTCCGCCTTCGGCCGTCGGCGAAGTACGTGCCGAATCCACGCGATCCTCCGGATAGGCGGCCCACGGCATTCGGCGTACGCTCGCCAGTCGTTTCCTGAGATCGGGAGACGCACCAAGGAGGGTGTCATGTCACTTAAACAGCTATCGATCCATCTGCTTGCGGCGTTCGGACTGGCCGCGGCTCATCCCGCCTTTGCCGAGGACGTCGTAGTCTCGTGCCATTTCGAGGCGGGACCGGGCAAGAAGCCATCCACCGGGACGGCCCGGCTGGAGCTGACGACGAATACCTATTACCTTTCGGCCAAGGTGCTGCAGTACAAGATCGAGAAAGGCGATTGGGCGGGCGGAAACAAGGCTAACGTCAACCTTCGCGTCAAGACGTTCGACGAGTCGGGTAAGGAGCGATCCAGTACTGTCCATTCGGACGACAGCATGAGGCAGGATGGTGAATGGCATTCGCCGACGCCGGAACTCAGGATCGAGCACCGGTACTCCGTCGGTACCCCGCTCAAGAGGAAGATCGTGCAGGTCGAGTTCGTGTTCGACCTCTCCAACTCGGCGGACAAGGAATGCCTGACGCCATCGCCCTGAGGTTCGAAATGAGTCGACGTGATCGGCGCCCTGGCATGGCGGGACCAGGACTCAAATAGTCACGGTCCGGCCGCCATCGACGCGGATGACCTGTGCCGTGGTGTAGGTCGCATCGAGCAGGAGCCAGCGCACGGCTTCTGCGACATCCGCTGGCTCGCCCTTGCGAGCCAGCGGCGTCTTCGCGATCAGGACCTCCGCCGCTTCTTCGGATTTGCCCGATTCGGGCCACAGGATGGCGCCGGGTGCGACGGCGTTCACGCGCACCTCGGGTGCGAGGTCGCGGGCGAGCGCCTGCGTAAGCATCCACAATGCGGCCTTCGCCATGGAGTAGAGCGGGTGTTGCGCGAGCGGGCGCTCGGCGTAGATGTCCACGAGGTTGACGATGGCGCCCTTGCTCGCCTTCAGCGCGGGTGCCGCGGCCTGGGCGAGGAAGAACGGAGCGCGTGCGTTCGTGGCGAACAGGTCGTCCCACTGCGCGGCGGTGGCCGTGCCGATGGGCGTGGGATAGAACGAGGAGGCGTTGTTGACCAGGCCGTCCAGGCGGCCGAAGGTGTCCAGGACGCCGGACACCAGGGCGGGCAGGGCGTCGTCGTTTTCGAGCGCGGCGGCGAACGTGGCCGCGCTTCCGGTTCGCGTGCCGTTGAGTTCGCGCGCGAGGGCGTTGGCTTCGTCGGCGGAACGGCGGTAATGAATGGCCATCGTGCAACCCGCGGCGTGCAGGTGGCGCACGATGGCATGCCCGACGCGGCGGGCGCCGCCGGTGACGAGGACGACGGGTGATGGGTTCACGGGTGGCTTCCTGGTCGTGGCCGCGAGAGCTTGCCGCAAACCGGCGCGGGCGTCACGTCGTTCGGATGCGTTTGCGGACGGTTTTCTTCGTGGCGGTTTTCGTGGGCTTGCGCTGCGCGGGTTTCTTCGCGGCCGACCGCTTCACCGCTTTTCGGGCCGAAGCCTTCGGCTTCGGGTCGCCGACACGGTCGGCTCCCACCCCTCCGGTAGCCGGCGCGATGCCGGCTTCGGAGGCGGCTTTTCGGCGTCCGCCAGCGGTTGCCGCGATGCCGGGCTTCGACGCGGCTTTGCTGCGCGTCGCCTTCGCCCCTCCCTTGGCTGCCGTGCTGCCGGCCTTCGTGGTGGACGCCTGGGTACCCGCCTTGGATGCAGCCTTCCTGGCGGAGGGACGGGCGCGGGTCGTATCCGCGATGGGGTTGCCGGAACCGTCCGGATCGCCATCGTCGGTATGGAAATCGCCGCTGAAAAGCTCCATCGCCGTCTTCGCGACCTGTCCCGTGTCGTAATACGCGTAGGCGCCCACGCCCAGCGCCCCCACCACAGGCAACCAGCGCGAGATGCCCTTGCCCACGGCACGTTTGGACACGCTCACGCCGATGCGCCCGGCGACGCGCTGAAGGACGCTCGTGGCCGCCGTGCGGAAGACGAGGCGGTCGCCCACGCGTATGGCGACATCGCGAAAGGCCTGCGCGGCGGTGTGGCGAAAGAGGCACCACAGCATCTGCTCGCGCCCCAGCCGCGCCGTCTTGCCGTAGGCGGCGGCGATGTCGCTCACCATCTGGCCCTGGATGCGCCAGATGGCGACCAGCTCGGGCAGCACCGTGAGCCATCCCAGCGGGCCGGGCGGCAGGGCGAGCGATCCGGCCGTCAACGCGGCCTTGTTGGCCGCCGAACTGGCGATGCGGCGGCTGGTCTCTTCGGCGTCGGCCTTGCCGGCGCGAGGCACGTCGCTGTCGGGGATGCGGCTGACGAATTCGAGGATGGCGGTGGCGATGGCGCTTTCGCCGCGCTCGACACCGCTGACCGGGACGATTTCCCGGGACGTCGAAGAATCATCGCGTTTGGGCATGGGGCGGTCCGTCGTGGAATCGAGCGTGAGGAATACCGCATCGGCCTTAACGCTGCCGTGAAAGCGCGTCGAAAGGTAAGGCGCCGAGACTTGGCAATGAAACATTATAACATTTTACGAAAGGCCCCCATGACTCCTGCCCGCCTCACCCTATGCATCGCCCTTGCCCTTGCCACGGCCCCCGCCTTCGCCGACGACGCGCCTCCGCAAAAAGCCACGAACCTCGGCGAGGTGGACGTCACCGCTCGCCTCGACGAGGCACGCAACAGCCTTTCGCCCGACACGGGAAGCAGCCAGTACGTCATGGACCGGCAGACCATCCAGGCCTTGCCGCTGGGCGACGCGACCCCGCTCAACCAGGTGATCCTCCAGGCGCCCGGCGTGGTGCAGGACTCCTACGGCCAGCTCCATGTCCGCGGCGACCACGCCAACCTGCAATACCGCATCAACGGCGTGCTGATTCCCGAGAGCATCGGTGGATTCGGCCAGACGCTGGACGCGCGCACGATCGATAGCGTGAAGCTGCTGACCGGCGCGCTGCCCGCCCAGTACGGCGACCGCACCGCGGCCATCATCGACATCACCACGCGTAGCCCGAAGGCCGACGGCGTGAACGGCAGCGTGGGCATCACCGGCGGCCAGTTCGGCACCGTGAACCCGAGCGCCTCGCTGTTCGGTCGCAGCGGCGCGTGGAGCTGGTTCCTCACCGCCAATTACCTGGAAAGCGACAACGGCATCGAGAATCCCACCGCCAGCCGCAAGCCGATCCACGACCACACCAACCAGGCTAAGGTGTTCGGCGACGTGTCGTACCTGATCGACAACGATACGCGCCTGAGCTTCATGTTCGGCGCCACGAACAACCGGTTCCAGATCCCGAACAACCCCGGGCAGGAGCCGCAGTTCGGCTACCTCGACGTCACCAACTTCGATTCGTCGACGTTGAACGAGCGCCAGCAGGAAAGGACCCGCTTCGGCGTGCTCAGCCTGCAGGGCAAGATGGGAAATACCGCCTACCAGGTATCGGCGGGCGAACGCTACAGCGGGCTGGACTTCACCCCCGACGACGTCGGCGACCTCATGTTCAACGGCGTGGCGTCGAACGTGCGCCGCTCGAATCGCGCCACCACCCTGCAGGCCGACTTCTCCACGCCGCTGGGCGACAACCACACGCTGCGCTACGGCCTGTACGGTGAGTTCGAGCGCGCCACCGCCTCCAACAACGCCCTGGTGTTCCCGGCCGACGACACCGGCGCACAGACCTCCACCGTGCCGCTGAACATCGTCGACGCCAGCCGCGTGCTCGCGCGTACCTATGCGCTGTACGTACAGGACGAGTGGAGCATCGGCGACAAGTGGACCGTGAACTACGGCGTGCGCGGCGACCGTTACGACGCCTTCCGTCCCGAGAGCCAGCTCAGTCCGCGCCTGGGCGTGGTCTACCAGCCCACCGATAGCACCACCATCCATGCCGGGTATTCGCGCTACTTCACCCCGCCGGCCAGCGAGATGATCGCGCCGACCTCGATCGCGAAGTTCGACGGCACCACCAACGCCCTGCAGAACGACGGCAACGACACGCCGCTGGCGGAGCGCTCCAGCTATTACGACGTGGGCGTTTCGCAGAAGATCGGTTCGGCATGGACGGTCGGCCTCGACAGCTACTATCGCCGCGTGTCGCGCATCCAGGACGAAGGCCAGTTCGGCGCCGCGCTGGTGTACTCCACGTTCAATTACGACCAGGGACGCGTCAAGGGCACCGAGTTCACCGTCAACTACGACGGCGGCGCGCTCACGGCGTACTTCAACTTCGCGTACAACCGCTCGGTGGGCAAGAAGGTCATCACCAGTCAGTACAACTTCAATCCGGACGACCTCGCCTACATCGCGAACAACTACATTCACCTCGACCACGATCAGAAATTCACCTCGTCGGGCGGTATCGGCTACACCTTCGCCGATTCCACGCGCGTGGGCGCGGACTACCTCTATGGCTCGGGCCTGCGCCGCGACGGCGCGGTGCCCAACGGCGATACGATGCCGGACTACTTCCAGCTGAACCTGAGCGTGGGACGCGATTTCCACTTCACGTCGGCCGGTGCCACGCATGCGCAGCTGGCCCTTGTGAATGCGCTGGATCGTACGTACGAACTGCGTGACGGCTCGGGCATCGGCGTGGGTGCGCCGCAGTTCGGGCCTCGTCGCGGCGTGTTCCTGTCGTTGCAGCAGGATTTCTGAGGCAAACCGCAAATCGCGGACAGGGTCCGCTCCACCCTCCGGTAGCAAGCTCTCCTACCGGAGGGTGGGAGCGGGCCCTGTCCGCGATTCGGGCGACGAAAGCACATCGGGTATCCTCACCGGCATGACCGACCGCCTCCCCGAACCCGGCGCCGACGAGCGCGCCCACTCCGATCACCTTTCCGGCCTCCTGCGCGAGGAGATCGCGGCCCACGGGCCGATGCCGTTTTCGCGCTTCATGGAGCGCTGCCTCTATACGCCGGGCCTGGGCTACTACAGCGCGGGCAAGACCAAGTTCGGCGCCGAGGGCGACTTCGTCACCGCGCCCGAGCTGGGCTCGCTGTTCGCCCGTTGCGTGGTGCGCGCCTTCGAACCCGTGCTGGCTTCGCTGGGGCCGGATGCCGACTTCCTCGAACTGGGTGGCGGCAGCGGAGCCTTCGCCGAGGCGGCGCTGGGCGCGCTGGACGCGGCGGGACGCGCACCGCGACGGTTCATGATCCTCGAACCCAGCGCCGACCTGCGCCAGCGCCAGCGCGAACGGCTCCTCGCGAACCTGCCGCCCGAGCTCGCCTCGCGGGTGATCTGGCTCGATGCGCCGCTGGAAGAGGAATGGGAAGGCGTGCTGTTCGCCAACGAGGTGATCGACGCGCTGCCGACCACGCGGTTCACCACGCGCGAGGGCGAGGTGTACGAGGAATACGTGGTGCTCGACGGCGAGGGGCGTTTCCATCGCACCGACCGTCCCGCCGACGTGCTCGTCAACGGTGCCGTGCGCCACGTCGAGCGCGACCTGGGTCGCGAGTTCGACGCCGGTTACCGCACCGAGATCCTGCCGCAGCTGCCGTACTGGATGCAGGCGGTGGCGGGCACCTTGCGCAAGGGCGCGATGATCTTCGCCGACTACGGGTACACGCGTGGCGAGTTCTACCACCCCGACCGCAACGACGGCACGCTGAGGGCGTTCTATCGCCATCGCACCCATGGCGATGCGTTCTTCCTGCCGGGCCTGCAGGACCTCACCGCCTCGGTGGATTTCACCGCGCTGGCCGAAGCGGGCAACAGCGCGGGCTTCGGCGTGGCGGCTTACCTTACGCAGGCGCAGTTCCTGCTTGCCGCGGGCATGCAGGAGTTCTTCGAGGACGATTACCTCGCGACCGACGACGAGCTGGTGCGCTATCGGCTGGCGCAGGAAGTGAAGAAGCTGACCCTGCCCGATCAGATGGGCGAGCGGTTCCAGGTGATGATGTTCGCGCGCGGGATCGATCCGGCGGCATTGCCCGCGGCGGTGCTGGCGGCGGACCAGGGCAGCCGGCTTTAGCGCTTCGTAGGATTCGCCGATGCGATCGGCTCCCACCCCTTCGGTAGCAGCGTGGCTACTGGGGGGGTGAGAACCGAGCGCGGTCTTGCGAGAGTTCCGCGACCGAAGCGATCGAAACCATCCGAGCCTCGGCAAGCTCCCTACCGAAGGGGTGGGAGCCGATCGTATCGGCGAATCAATCTTGCGAAGGCTTTACGACCGAAGCGGTCGAAACCATCCGAGCCTCGGCAAGCTCCTTACCGAAGGGGTGGGAGCCGATCGTATCGGCGAATCAATCTTGCGAAGGCTTTACGACCGAAGCGATGGCGGCGACTTGCGCCTTCTTCATCGCCTCGCCGATGGCCGGTCCTTCCAGTCCCTTCTCCACGAACGGCTTCGACGTCACGCCCGCGGCTGCGGCGCGGCAGGCTCGCAGGTAGTCCGCCTGCGGATACGCCGCCTCCTCGCTGCCCAGCCGTCCGCGCTTGTCCGCCATGCACGCGAGCAGGAACGTCTCCAGACGCTCCGGACGCCGCAACGCGCCCAACGCATCGAGCATCCGAAGCACCGTGGCGGGCTTCAGCTGCAAGACCATGTGCGCGTTGAGATGGTGCTTGCAGACCATCTCGGCCATGAAGGCGTACTCGGCCGGCACCTTCAATCGCGCGGACATCGCGCGCACCGGCTCGATGCCGCGCTGTTCGTGCATGATGTGGCGAGGCAGCACCTCGGCGGGCGTCAGCGCCTTGCCGAGGTCGTGGGTGAGCGCGCACCACCCCACCAACGCATCGCCCGGCGCGAGCTTCGCCGCCGCCTGCAGCACGAGCTCGACATGGATGCCGGTGTCCACCTCCGGGTGGAACTCCGGCCGCTGCGGCACGCCGTAAAGCGCGTCCACTTCGGGAAACAGCACGCGCAGCGCGCCGGTCTCGCGCAATACGCGCACGAAGGCCTGGGGCATCGGCTCGGCCAGCGCCTTGCGCGTTTCCGTCCACACGCGTTCGGGCACGAGGTGATCGACCTCGCCCTCGTCGACCATGCGCTTCATCAGGTCCATGGTCTCGTCGGCCACGGTGAAGCCCAGGGGCGCGTAGCGCGCGGCGAAGCGTGCCACGCGCAGCAGGCGAACCGGATCTTCCACGAAGGCGGCCGACACGTGGCGCAGCGTGCGCGTTTCGATGTCGCGCGCCCCGCCGAAGGGATCGACCAGCGTGCCGTCCTCGCGGCGTGCGATGGCATTGATGGTGAGGTCGCGGCGCTCGAGGTCCTGCTCCACCGTCACCGACGGATCGGCGTGGAACGCGAAGCCGTGATACCCGCGCCCGGTCTTTCGCTCGGTGCGGGCGAGGGCGTATTCCTCCTTCGTCTCCCCGTGCAGGAAAACCGGGAAATCCTTGCCCACCGGGCGGTAACCGGCGGCGAGCATGGCCTCGGGCGTGGCGCCCACCACCACCCAATCGCGATCGACGACGGGGCGGCCGAGCAGTTGGTCGCGGACGGCACCGCCGACGAGATAGATATCCATGCCGCCTATCTTCGACGCTTGCGGCGTGCTTCGTCGAGACGGTGCTGGCGCACGGACGGGCCGAGCAATCGCGGCAACCAGGCGGAAAGCGCCTGCGGTTCCATGCCCAGTTCGGCCAGGCCGTCCCTCTTGCCCACCGAATCGATCAGCAGCGTGCGGAAGTTGTCGGGCGTGAACGGCTTGCCGGGAGCGAAGCGGGCCACGTGGGCCTGCACGAGGCCGAGCGCGTCGGGCAGCGGCAGCACGACACGATGTCGGCCGCGGGCGTCGCGGATGGCCCGCACGAGGTCGAGCAGCGTCCAGACCTCGCGACCGTAGAGCTCGAAGGTACGCAGTACCGAGATCGCCGGATCGGCCACCGCGCGGGCGATGGCTTCCACCACGTCGCCCACGTAGACCGGCGCCATCCGTGCGGACGGTCGCGGCAGCGGCATGACCGGCGCGACGGCGAGCAGTTTGTCGAAGCGCGTGACCAGGCCGTCGCCCGGACCGAAGATGGTACTCGGCCGGTAGATCGTCCAGTCCAGCGTGGACGCCGTCACCAGTGCCTCGGCTTCGCCGCGCGAGCGCAGGTAGCCCGACGTGCCGGCCCCCGCGTTGAGCGCGCTCATCTGGTGCAGCCGATGCACGCCCGTATCCCGGCAGGCATCGACGACGAGGCGGGTGAGGCCCACGTGCGCGCGGGCGAACGTGTCGCGCCGCCCCTCGTTGAGGATGCCGACGAGGTTGATCACCGCATCGGCCCCCGCGATGTGCCGACGCAGTTCGGGTGCGTCATAGACGTCGGCGGAGACGACGCTGACGTTGCGCCCCACGGTCGCCTGCCGATGGGCCTGGCGGTTGCGCGACAGCAGCAGCAAACGGTGGCCGTCGGCGGCCAGTCGCGAGGTGAGGTGGCTGCCGACGAAGCCGGTGCCGCCGAGGATGACGATGCGTTGGGCTTTCATGGGGTCAGCGCGAGGGCTCCTCCGCGGCGGGGGCCGACGAGGCTTCCGCCGGCGCGGGTTCGGCGACGGCGGGCGCGCTCGGCGGCGTGGGTTGCGCCACGGCCGGCGCGGGGCAGGTTACCGCGCGGCGCACGGCACCGGCCTGCGGCAACGCATAGGCGCTGCCGATGCGGGTCATGCGCGAACCGATGGGCAGCGCGTTGCCGTTGAGGCGCCAGTCGTAGATCACCGCGAAGGCCATCACGCGGGCCACGTACTCGCGGGTTTCCTTGTAGGGGATGCTCGCCACGAAGAGGTCGGGATCGAGCGTGCCGCGCGCCTCCACCCATTGATCGACCTTGTTCGGACCGGCGTTGTAGGCGGCGCTCGCCAGCCACGGCGCGCCGTTGTAGCGCGCCGCCATCTGCGCGAGGTAACGCGTGCCGAGCACGATGTTGGTGGGCGGGTCGTAGAGGCTCTCGCCGCCGCTCCAGGACAAGCCGTTGCGCTTGGCGACGATGGCCGCCGTGGTCGGTAACAGTTGCATCAGGCCGCGGGCGTCGGCGCTCGAGCGCGCGTCGCTCATCCAGGCGCTCTCGGCGCGGATGATCGCGTAGGCCCACGGCGCTTCGATACCCGCCTGGCCCGACTGCTCGACGACGCCGTCCTGTCGCGCCAGCGGAAAGCGTTGTTCGTACAGGCGCAACGCGTCGCCGGACGACAGGCCGAAGACCGCGCGGTCGTACCATCCCTTGCGGAAGGCGAGGTCGGCGGCGAGCCGCTGGGTGTCGGCATCGCGGCCGGCCAACGCCGCGCTCCACTCGCGGCGCCCCAGCTTCTGCAGGCCGACGGCGTAGAGCTCGAATGCGCGGTCGAGACCGGGATCGTTCAACAGGGCGGCCTCGCGCCGCTCGTCGGTGGCCAGGGTCGACGGGCAGATGGCATACGAGGCGTCGATGCGATCGGCGGCAAGGAAGCCGAAATAGGTGGCTTCCTGCGAAACGCGTCGATAGATCGCCTGCGCCTCGTCGTGGCGACCGAGCTTCGCGAGCACCAGCGCGCGGAAATAGCGCCATTCGCCGTCGTCTTTCTGCGAGGGGGCGAGGGCGTCCAGGGCGGTGAGCGCGGCATTCCAGTCCTGCCGGGCCAGCGCGACGCGCACGCGCCATTCGCGCGTGCCGTCGGTCTGCGCGCCGGGCGGCAGGGCGGCCAGCCGGTCGAGCGCGGACTCGTCGAAATCCGTGGCATGGAACAGCGCCAGCGAGTTCTCGATCGCGCCCTTCTGCTGCTCGCTCAGGGCGAAGCGCGGTGCGAGCGTGGCCCAGGCGCTGTCGGCGACGGTCGATTGCTTGCGCGCCATGCGTTGCAAGGCGAAGGTGACGGCCTGTCGATGGCGTGGGGTATCGGGCCAATCGGTGGCCTGGCGCAGGGCCGTGGCGGGATCGTTGAGCGCCAGGGCGATACGCTGGGCCACGGGTGCGTCCGACGGCGGCAGGCGTGGGGCCAGCGCCGCCACCGTGCCGCCCTTGCCCGAGTCGGCGGCCACCTGGATGCGTGCCCACACGCGATCGGTGGTGAGCAGGCCCTGGCCGGCCGCCGCGTCGATCACGGGATCGCAGCTGTTGGGCAGGCTGGCTTTCTTCCACAGGTCGGCCAGGTCGCGCTCGAACACCAGGGGCTCGTTCCGGGAAAGCTTCGCCTGCAGCGCGAAACACGCCAGCGAATCGCCCAGGCCGGGCTGGTACATGGCGGTGAACGTGGCCCAGTCCTTGCGCCGGGCCAGCTCGCCGAGGAAGTCGCGACGCAGGTCGGCGGCGGGAATCAGGCCCGGATAGCGGTCGAGGTAGGCCTGCACCGGCGCACGATCCAGCGTGCGAAGGTCGTGGGTGAGCGCCGCGGCCTCGAGGTAGGGGAACAGGCTGTACCCCTCCAGCCCCGTGGCCTGAGCGCGCCAAGCGTCGCCGCCCTGGGTGGTCGCCACGGCGTAGGCCTCGCGAAAGCGCGCGCGTTGCGCATCGGTGCCTTCGGCGGAGGCGGACGGCGCATGGGCGAGCGCGAGGGCGGCGAGGGCAAAGCCGGCCAGGAAGCGGATCATCGGTATTCCTTCACGGGTGCGTACCGCATGATTGTAAGAAACCGGCGCGCAGGTCGGATGAACGGCATCGGCGAAAGGGAATCGCCCTGTCGCGTCCGGCCCGTTAAGCTAATCCGGATCGACATCCTCGCTTCACACTGGAACGGCATGCCGCCCCATACCTCCTACGCGCGGTTCGCGCGACCGCTCGCCTGGATCCTCCTCGCCGCCGCCGCCGTGTTCGGCGCCGGTTACTGGTGGCTGCTCGGCCGCCCGGTGAACCTGCCGGATTCGCCCACGGCCAAGATCGCCTGCGTATCGTACGCGCCGTTCCGCCTCAAGGGCGAAACGCCGTTCGACCTCAACGCGTTCATTCCGCCCGAGCGCATCGACGCCGATCTCAAGGCGTTGTCGGCGCGCTTCGATTGCGTGCGCACGTACTCGATGAGCCAGGGCCTGGGTGCCGTGCCCGACATCGCCGGTCGCTACGGCATGAAAGTGCTGATGGGCATCTGGCTGGGCCGCGATCCGGCCGCCAACGAGCGCGAGATCAAGCTCGGCATCGAGGCCGCGCGCCGCGACCACGACAACCTGCGCGGCATCGTGGTGGGCAACGAGGTGATGTTGCGCGGCGAGTTGTCCGAAAAAGCGCTCGCCGCTTACATCGCGCGGGTGAACGACGCCACAGACGTGCCGGTGACGTACGCCGACGTCTGGGAGTTCTGGCTCAAGCATCCGGCGTTGGCCAAGGTCACCGACTACCTCACGATCCACATCCTGCCCTATTGGGAAGACGAGCCGGTGGCGCCCGAGCGTGCCGTACGCCACGTGGCCGACGTGTACCAGCAGATGAAGGCCCGGTTTCCCGGCAAGTCCATCATGATCGGCGAAACCGGTTGGCCCAGCCAGGGACGCACGCGCCGGGACGCCAGCGCCAGCCTCGTCAACGAGGCGCGCTACCTGCGCGAATTCCTCGACTACGCCGCCACGGTCGACATGCCCTACAACGTGATCGAGGCCTTCGACCAGCCGTGGAAGCGCGACCTGGAGGGCACCGTCGGCGGCTACTGGGGCATTTTCGACGTCGACGCGAAGCCCAAGTTCGCCATGACCGGCCCGGTGGTCGAGGAGCCGCGCTGGACCTGGGCGATCGGCGCCGGTGGCGCCGGTGCCGTGTTGTTCCTGCTGGTGGGCACGGTTCGCCGTCGCTGGCATGGTCTTTCGGGTTGGCTGTCGCTGGCGTTGGCCGGGTTCGCCGCGGGTACCGCGCTCGCCGCGCATGCGCGGCTCCTGGCGTTCGCCTGTCGCAACACGCTCGAATGGGCGGTGGGCATCGGTATCGGCGTCGTCGCGCTGTTCACGGCGTTGTCGTTGTCGCGGACCATCGCCGCGCGCCTGGCGTCGCCGATCAACCCCGCGGCCGTCGCCCCGCGTCCCGGCGAGCGGCGCATCCTGGGCATCGCGTGGTCGGGCGTGTTCACGCCGCAGCGGTTCTTCTGGATGTTCGTGCTGACGCTCTACGGCATCCTGATGGTGTTCAACGGCCGCTACCGCGATTTCCCGGTGGGCCTGTTCGCCCTGCCGTCTATCGGCTTCCTGTTGCTGGCCATGCTGCGCACCCGCGAGGAAGCGCTCATGCCGCTGGTGGAGGAGCGCTTGCTGGCGATCTGGTTGGTGCTGCTGGGTGCCGCCGTGGTGGTGCAGGAGAACGGGGCCAACCTGGTGTCGTGGGGTTGGCTGGTGCTGAATCTCGCGCTGGCGGTGCCGGTACTCGGCGCATGGCATCGGGCACGCCGCCGCGTTATCACTCCGTAGGTATCGCGGACAGGGTCCGCTCCCACCCACCCTCCGGTAGGAAGGGCGGGAGCGGACCCTGTCCGCGATGGGAATGTCTTAGGCGGTGACGAGCGCGCTCCGCTGGTCGTATTGAACCCGCACCAGTCGCAACGCACCCACCAGCAAGGCCACCGCGCCGCCTTCGTAGCAATACAGTTGCAAGGCGATCACGCCGAGGCAGGCCGCCAGCGTGGACACGCCCGTGCCGCGCACGAACAGTGCGACCAGCGCCACGACCACGGCTGCATAGCCGTAGGTGTAGTTGAGAAATCCCTGCACGATCAGGTTGCGCGTGCCGCACCACCAAGGGCCGTCGCGGCCGTCGCAGGCATGCGCCATGTCGGAAGGTTCGATGAAACCGTAGCGAAGCAGGACGGCGCCGATCGCGACGAGGACGATGAGGGCCCAGGGCAGGGCGGCGCGGAGCGGGGAGGTCATGGCGTGGAACTCATGTGCGTCGCACCCGCGGCTTGCGCGATGGCGAGCGGCAGGCGGATTTCGGCCGCGAGCGGCAGGTGGTCGGAGAACGCGCGCGGCAACGTCCACGTGCGCTCGAGGGTGATATCGGCCGAGGTGAGGATGTGGTCGAGCGCGCGCCGCGGCTTCCAGCTGGGGAAGGTGGGCATGGCGTTCGTCGGCACCTGCAAGGCGGTCTTGTCGAAGAGCAGACGCATCTCGGGGCTCGACGGCTCGGTGTTGAGGTCGCCCATCAACACGGCATGCGGGTAGGGCGCCAGCAGCTCGGCGATGAAGGCGAGCTGGCCCATGCGCGCGGCAGCGCCCAACGAGAGATGGGCCACCACCACCACCAGTGCGTCGGTGCCCTCGCCGAAGCGGACGAACAGCGCGCCACGCCCCTTGATGCGCCCGGGCAGCGGGTAATCGATGACTTCGGTCGGCTCGATACGGCTCAGCAGGCCGTTGGCCGAATGCGCCACCCGGGCCATGGGCCGGTTGGGCTGGTGGCTCCAGAACGGCATGCCGGCGGCTTCGGCGATGTAGCGGGTCTGGTTGAGGAAACCCGAACGCAGGCTGCCGGCATCGGCCTCCTGCAGGCCCACCACGTCGAATTCGTGCAGCAGGGCGGCGAGCGAGTCGAGGTTGGCGAGTTTCGACGGACCGGGCAGCACCGCGTTGACGCTGCGCGTGAAGTAGTCGCTGTACCGCTGGACGCTCGCGCCGGCGAGGATGTTGCAACTCAGCAGGCGCAGGGTGCGCTCGGAGGCGTTGGGGGAGGACGGCGTTGAGCGGGTCATGGCTTCAAGGCAGGGCAAGGTCTCGTCGGGCCGTGGCGTCGGAGGATGCCCCCCGCCGTGTGAACGGGGGGCATGGGCCGGCCGGCGGCTTACTTGCCGCCGTTGCGTTCCTTGTTCACCAGGAACATGACCACGTCGTTGAGCTGGTCGAAGTCCTTGATGTTGTTGCTGCGGTACTTGCCGTCCACGACCACCGTCGGCGTGCCTTCGACGCCCCAGGCCTGGACCAGTTTCGTGTCGCGTTCGATCTGTGCCTTGACCTCGGGCCCCTGGGCCACTTGCACGAACTTCGCGCTGTCGACGCCGTAGTTCTGCTTGTACCAGTCGGCCATCTCCTCGAGGGCGTTCAGCGGCATGTGCAGGTCCCACTTGGCCTTGAACAGCTTGTCGGTGGACTCGTCGAGCTTGCCGGCGGGAACGAGCTTCGCCGCGGCGTAGTAGGCCTGCGCGAACGGCAGCCAGGCGTCGTTGAAGGCGGCCGGCACGCGGTGGAACACGACATCCTTGGGCAGCTTCTTCTGGAGTTCTTCCACCTTGGGCTCGTAGTGCGCGCAGTGGATGCAGCCGAACGAGAACACCTCCACGACCTCGACCTTGCCCTTGGGGTCCAGGCGCTGCGGCGTGGCGATGGACGCGTATTCCGCGCCGTCGGTGAAGCTGGGGGCCGCGCCTTCGGCGGGCTTGGCGCTGCACGCCGTGGACAGGGCCAGGGCGAAGAGCAGCAGCGGGAGACGCTTGAACATGGAAATCTCCATATAAGTGCGAGGGGAAGCGGTTACTTGCCCGCGGCTTCCTTGGTGATCAGCCACTGGGTGAGTTCGAGGGCCTGCGGATAGCCGCCGGCGGTGATCGGGGTGAGCCGGTACTTGCCGTTCACGACGATCGTCGGCGTGCTATCGACCTCGTAGGCGCGGATCAGTTCATCGGCGCGTTTCATCTTGGTGTTGATGGTGAAGGAGTTCGCGGTGGCGACGAATTCCTCGGGCTTCACGCCGTACTTGGCGTAGAACTTGGCCACGTCGTCGATGGTGGGCCAGCCCGACTCGGGCTTGGGCTTGTTCGTCTGCTTGTCGTAGATGCCCAGTTCGCCGCTCTTGAACACGGCGTCGAACATGGCGTCGTGGCTCTGCTTGTCCACGCCGAAGGCCTGGGCGGTGATGTAGGCGCGCTGCAGCAACGGCCAGTTCTCGTCCGGGCGGAACGCGGCGGGGGTGTAGGTCATCACCGTGCCCTTGGGCAGGCTCTTGACCAGTTCGTCGACCATGCCGTGGAACTGGAAGCAGGCCGGGCAGCCGTAGGAGAACACCTCGGTGACCTCGATCTTGCCCGGGGTGCTGGTCGGCTGGGCGGGATCGATGCGGAAATAGTGCTTGCCTTCCACCCACTTGCCGTCGTCGACGAACGGCTTCACGTCGGGACGCTTGGCGTCGTCTTCGCTGGGCGCGGGGGCCGGTGCGACGGCCGCGGCCGTGCCGGTGCCGGCGGGCGCGCTGCTGGTGGCGGGCGCGGGGGCGGCGGCCGTGGCCGGAGCGGCGGGCGCGGCTGCCGCGGGGGCGCTCGTGGAGGCGGTCGCCGGAGCGGCGGGAGCGGTCTCCTGGTTGCCGGAGCCGCAGGCCGCGAGGCCGATCAGGGCGGCGCAGAGGAGAGGAAGGCGCATACGCATCGGTGGTGTCCTTTTCTTACCGTCGAAATGAGAACGGGCCCGACGGGCCCGTTCGATCTTCCAACTTTAACGCCTTCAGGGCGACGCTGGGGCGGCGGCCGGCACGGGTTCGTTCGTGTGCAGGCCTTCGATGTAGCTGGCGACGGCGGCGATATCCTTGTCGTCGAGCTTTTTCGCCACCTCGACCATGATCTTCGTGTGCGGGCCCGCCTGCGCCGGGTCGCGTTCGCGCAGCGCCTTCAGGCGCGATTCGGTGTACTTCGCGTGCTGGCTGGTGAGCTGCGGGTAATGGGCCCCCGGATTGCCGCGGCCATCGGGGCCGTGGCACGCCATGCAGGCGGGAATGCCGCGGTCGACGTCGCCGGAGCGATAGAGCCCCTGGCCCTGTTCGACGTAGGCCTGGTCGGCCACGCCCGGCAGCGACGCCTTGGTGGCGAAGTAGGCGCCGACGTCGTGCATGTCCTGCTCGGACAGCGCCTGGGCAAAGCCCTGCATGACCGGATTCATGCGCTTGCCGGACTTGAAGTCGGCCAGTTGCGCGGCGATGTACTGTTCGCTCTGGCCGGCGAGGCGCGGGTATTGCGGATCGGTGGAGTTGCCGTCCATGCCGTGGCAGGCGCCGCAGACGGCGGCCTTGCCCTGACCCGCGGTGGCGTCGCCCGGCTTGAGGGCCGCGCCGGCTTCGCCCGAGGGCGTGGCGGCGGTGGCCTGCTCGCCCGTGGGCATGCCCGGCGTGGCCGGATCGGTGGCGGCATTGGCGCCGGGCTTGGCGGCCGTGCCCGACGGCGCGGGTGCGCTGGACGGCTTGGCGGGAGCAACGGACTGAGCGCCTGCGGCGCTCATGACGAGCATGGTGACGATGGCAGCGGCGGCGTGCCTGAACTTCATAAGTGTCTCCGGAAGGGGATACTTCATGACCGGGCGTGCTCCCTGCCACGCCTGAACCGAATGATTATGGCGGTGCCTTGAGAGCCCGGTCAAACCCATGCCGCTATACTGCCGGGCCCTGCTCGTGCAGCCCGGTTTATCCGACACGCCATGTCATCCAATCCGCTCAACGGCGCCCGCTTCGTTCTGGCCGCGCACGAAATCACCCAGTTGCCCTACGACCAGGGCGCCGAAGTGGCGTTCGCCGGTCGCTCCAACGCGGGCAAGTCGAGCGCGCTCAATGCGTTGACGGGCCATAACGCGTTGGCGCGCACGTCGAAGACGCCGGGCCGCACGCAGCTGATGGTGGTGTTCGACCTTCCGCCGCTGAAGATGGGCGAGGACGCCACGCCGCTCGACGCGCGCCTGGTGGATCTCCCCGGCTACGGCTATGCGAAGGTGCCCGAGGCGATGCGCACGCACTGGCGCGGCGAGATCGACGCCTACCTCAAGATGCGCCGCAGCCTGCGCGGCATCGTGCTCATCGTGGACATTCGCCACGAGATGAAGGATTTCGACCGCACGATGCTGGCGTTCTGCGCGGCCACCGAACTGCCGTGCCACGTGCTGCTGACCAAGGCCGACAAGATCTCGCGCGGCCAGGCGGCCAAGGCGCTGGACGCGCTGCGCAAGGATTTTCGCCAGCAGGGCGTGCAGGGCACGGCGCAGGTGTTTTCGTCGCTGGCGAAGACCGGTGTCGAAGAGGCCCGGGCGAAGATCATGGAACTGCTGCGTACGCCTCGCTCGCACGAACTCTGAAGCGAAACCCATCGAGGACAGGGTCCGCTCCCATCCCTCGGCAGGAAAGCCGGCTACCGAAGGGTGGGTGCGGACCCTGTCCGCGATTCAGGTCGCGAGCGTTTCCATGAAGACCCGGCAAAGCGACTCCATGCCCTTGCGATCTTCCTCGTCGAACCGCGCCACCGTCGGGCTGTCGACGTCCCACACGCCGAACAGGCTGCCGTCGGCCTTCACCAGCGGCACCACGATTTCGGCGTTGGACGCGGCATCGCAGGCGATGTGCCCATCGAACGCGTGCACGTCGCGCACGAGCTGCGTCTGCCGCGTCTGCGCGGCGGTGCCGCACACGCCGCGGCCCAGCGCGATGCGGATGCAGGCCGGCTTGCCCTGGAAAGGCCCCACCACCAGCTCGGTGCCGTCGTAGAGGTAGAAGCCCGCCCAGTTGAGGTCGGGCAGCACGTCGTACACAAGGGCCGCGAAGTTGGCGGCGTTGGCGATCGTGTTGGGCTCGCCGTGCATGAGCCCCGCGGCCTGCTCCGCCAGTTCGGCGTAGAGGGTGGCCTTGTCGGCGGTGTCGATGGCCTTGGCTTCGTACATGGCGGCGTCCGGACGTCTGCGGGTAGTCGAAGCCGTGTATGGTGCCACGTCCCAGCCAGCGCAAGGCCGCTCCATGACCCGCCATCTTTTCGTCGCCGGAACCGATACGGGCATCGGCAAGACCCACGGTGCCCAGACCCTCGTGCACGCCTTCCGCCAGGCCGGCGAGCGCGTGGCCGGCATGAAGCCGGTCGCCAGCGGCTCGGCGCGCACGCCCGACGGCCTGCGCAACCAGGACGCCCTGGACCTTCAGGCGGCCAGCCATCCCCGGCCCGCCTACGCGCAGGTCAATCCGCTGGCGCTGGAAGAAGCCGTGTCGCCGCACCTGGCCGCCGCCAGGGAAGGGGTGTCCGTGCGTTGGGAGCCGCTGGACGAGGCGTTCGCGACATTGGGCGCTACCCATGAACGCGTGGTGGTGGAGGGCGTGGGCGGCTGGATGGTGCCGTTGTCCGACGAGCTGTCGATGGAGCAACTCCCCCAGCGTTGGCACCTGCCGGTGGTGCTGGTGGTCGGCATCCGGCTGGGCTGCATCAGCCATGCGCGCCTGACCGCGCGGGCCATCGAGGCCGACGGCTGCCGGCTCGCCGGGTGGATCGCGAACATCATCGAGCCGGAAATGCACCTCATCGACGAAAACATCCGGACGCTGCGCCGGCACATCGACGCCCCCTTGCTGGGCACGTTGCCGCATCGCGTGGCGCCGGCCGAGGCGGCCATTTTCCTCGACCTCTCCCTCCTGGGCTGACGGCGGCTTCACGCGTCGCGATTTATCACGAAGGCATGACTACCTACTTTCTCTCCGTCAAGGACATCAGCAAGGCCAAGGGCCCGGATCCCGACCTTTCCTTCGAAGGGATCGGGCCGGACAAGCTGGCCGCCGACATCGTGCAGGCCATGCGTTCGGACGACCTGTTCCAGCGGTGGCGCGCCAAACAGCCTGAACCGGACGAGGTGGACCCCTCGTTGGGCGTCACGGATCCCGGCGCCTCGGCCACCGGCGAACTGTCGCCGGGTGACAGGCACGATGTGACGCTCACCACCAGCCTGCCCATGCGCATCGTTAAGCATCGTCTCAATCTGCTGATCGGCAGCAGCTGGGAACTGCGCGACACCAAGTGAGTCCCTTCGCCGGTACGATCATGGCCACGCAAGGCCCCTGACCTCCGGCGGTTGTCCAAAACCGCCTCATGTGACTAGAGTCCCGGCTTTGCCAGTCGCCAGGGGACACCTCCGTCCATGAAGGTCCGTACGCTCGTGATCGCCACGTCGATCGCCCTCACCGCCGCCTGCTCGTCCAACAACGAGGCCGACAAGGGCGCCGCTCCCGCGAACGCGGGCACCGCGCCCGCGCCGGCCGCCACCACCGCATCCGCACCGGCTGCCCACGTGAATCCCCTGTTGACCCAGAGCGAATTGCCTTTCGAGGCGCCTCCCTTCGACAAGATCGTCGACGCCGATTTCCAGCCCGCGATCGAGGAAGGCATGAAGCAGGAACTGGCCGAGATCGAGGCCATCGCCAACTCGCCCGACGCGCCCACGTTCGACAACACCATCGTCGCGATGGAGAAGTCCGGCGCCCTGTTGGACCGCGCGGAAAAAGTGTTCTCGGCGCTCACCGGCGCCAACACCAACGACGCGTTGCAGAAGGTGGATGAAGAGGAGTCGCCGAAGCTGGCGGCGCACCGCGACGCCATCCACCTGAACGATAAATTGTTCCAGCGCATCAAGACCCTCTACGACAAGCGCGATTCCCTGAACCTCGACCCGGAGTCCAGGCGCCTGCTCGAAGTGAAATACCAGGCGTTCGTGCTGGCCGGCGCGCAGTTGTCCGAAGCCGACAAGGCCAGGCTCAAGGACATCAACAAGGAGGAATCCACGCTCAGCACGAAGTTCACCAACCAGCTGCTCGCCGCCAACAAGGCCGGCGCCCTGGTGGTGGACGACGTCAAGGCGCTCGACGGCCTGTCCGATGCCGACATCAAGGCGGCGGCCGAAGCGGCGAAGGATCGTGGCCTGGAAGGCAAGTACGTGCTGACCCTGCAGAACACCACGCAGCAGCCGTCCCTCCAGGGGATGAACGACCGCGCCACGCGCGAGAAACTGTTCAAGGCATCGTGGGAGCGCGCCGAGCACGGCGACGCGAACGACACGCGCGAGATCATCACCCGCATCGCCCAGTTGCGCGCCGAGCGCGCAAAGCTGCTGGGCTATCCGAACTACGCGGCATGGAACCTCGTCGACCAGATGGCGAAGACGCCCGAGGCGGCCGAGGCATTCATGGAGCGCCTCGCACCCGCCGCCATCGCCCGCGCCACCGCCGAGTCCAAGGACATCCAGGCCGTGATCGACCAGGAGAAAGGCGGCTTCCAGGTGCAGGCCTGGGACTGGGACCACTACGCCGAAAAGGTGCGCAAGGCGAAATACGATCTCGACGAGTCGCAGATCCGCCCGTATTTCGAACTGGACAACGTGCTGCAGAACGGCGTGTTCTATGCGGCCAACCAGCTCTACGGCCTGACCTTCAAGGAACGCAAGGACATCCCCGTCTACCAGCCCGACGTGCGCGTGTTCGAGGTCTTCGACAAGGACGGCACCTCGATGGCGCTGTTCTATTGCGACTACTTCAAGCGCGACAACAAGAACGGCGGCGCCTGGATGAGCAACTTCGTCGACCAGTCGAAGCTGCTCGGCAAGAAGCCGGTGGTCTACAACGTGGCCAACTTCACCAAGCCGGCGGCTGGGCAGCCGGCCCTGCTGTCGTTCGACGACGTGACCACGATGTTCCACGAGTTCGGCCACGCGTTGCACGGCATGTTCGCCGATACGCAGTACCCGTCGCTGTCTGGCGCGAACACCGCGCGCGACTTCGTCGAATTCCCCTCGCAGTTCAACGAGCAGTGGGCCTCCGATCCGAAGGTGTTCGCCCACTACGCCAAGCACTACCAGACGGGCGCGGCCATGCCGGACGACCTCGTCGCCAAGATCAAGAAGGCGTCGAGCTTCAACCAGGGCTATGCGATGAGCGAGCTGATCTCGGCCGCGCTACTCGACATGCAGTGGCACATGCTGCCTGCCGACGGAAAGAAGCAGGATGTCGACGCCTTCGAGGCCAATGCGCTGAAGAAGGCCGGCTTCACCCTTCCGCAGGTGCCGCCGCGTTACCGCTCCAGCTATTTCCAGCACATCTGGGGCAACGGCTACGCGGCCGGCTACTACGCGTACCTGTGGACGCAGATGCTCGATTCGGACGCGTTCGAGTGGTTCAAGGAACACGGTGGCCTGACTCGTGAGAACGGCCAGATCTTCCGCGACAAGATTCTCTCTCGCGGCAATACGGAAGACCTGGGCAAGCTCTACCGCGACTTCCGTGGCAAGGAGCCGTCGATCGAGCCGATGCTGAAGGATCGTGGCTTGAAGTGAGCCGGAAGGGCCCCGCGAGGGGCCTTCTCCGTCGGCGGCAAAAGCTGGCATGGCTGAGTGCGTTGCCTGCGGTGTGCCTATCACGCATATCGATGATGCTTGTGGTGGCTTTGCCCGATACCTAGAGTGGAGTTGCAGGGGGTATCGACGGCGAGGAGTGCCAACATGAGCGATCGGCAATGGAATGCAAAAAACGGAGACAAGAGGGGGCAGTTCGCGGCGAACGTCACGAAGGTGACGGTAACGGGCAAGGAAGGATCGGGGCGGATTTCCTGGTACCGCGTCCCGCATCGCGAGTGGATGTTCGATACGACACTCATTCCCGGCCAGAAGATCACGCAGACGGCCGGTGAGGGCTTTTTTGGCCTGGCGTGGGAATCCCGGCTCACGTTCGACGTCGAGCCGAACTTCCAGTCGTGACGGGTTTTCCCGAAAGCAAGAAGAAGGGGCCCATGGGCCCCTTCTTCGCATGGCCTGTTCCGGACGCTCAATGTTCGTAAGGATTGCAATCGGCATCCTCCGTGGCATCGTCGCCGACCCAGGGTCGGTACGGCTCGAGGTTCCATTCCGGTTTGTTGCGCGCGATGCGCAGATGGCAGGTGAGCTGGTTGATCATGCCCCTGGCGTTCTTCCAGTGGTCGCGGGGGCTCGGTGCCGAGCCGAACCGGTCCGGGTCGCCGAAGTTCTTCACGATTTCGTAGAACATGTAGGGCGTGCCGTCCGAGCCGATCTGCCGACCGCATGAGGTCGGAACGATGCGTAGGCTGTCGTAGCCCCACTGATCGACGAACCACCCCGATCGCCCTACGTCGATGTACGAGGAGCATTCGCTGTGGGCGGGCGCGACGCCGCTTCGCGTGTTCGCCGCGCCGTGGTCATGCCAGGTGAGCGCGGCTCCGATGGATGCGCCGGCAAGGGCCGCGGCGGCGCCGAGAAGAGTGCATCGCGTCCTTGCGTGCATGTCGTGCTCCTTGTGTCGTGTCGTAAGGGTAGGATCGCTAGGGCGTCAGCTTGATCCGCTCGATGCGGAGCAACCCGCCACGCCACACGATGCCCTGCAATTCGTTGAGCTCGGTGGCGCGATAACTCAGGACGGTCTCGAAGCCGGCTTTCTCGTAGCGCATCGCGCCACGAGGGGAGTTGAAACTGAAGGTGCGCATTTCGGCGAAATCCCTGTGCTTCAGGAAACCGATATGCGCGTCGGCACCCAGGTCGTTCATGGCCAATTGGCAGGTCACCGAGCCGTAGGCATGGCGAAAGAGCAGAAGGCAGTCGTTTTCGATGCGGCGCGAGCCGGTCAGGGCATACGTTTCGCCATGGGGGCCGTCGACCGGCTCGATGAAGACGCCGTGCTTGCCCGTGACGATCACCAGTTCACCGAGCTGGGTGACCGAGTTGGCCTCGATGGTCTGCACGTGGGCGTCGGTGAATCGGATATCGATTTCTTCCCGCCCCAACATGCCCATGGGCTGCGCGAGATGGCCGAGGATCGACGGTTTTTCGGCGAGCCGTCGCTGACGCAGGTGCGAACGCGATGCGTCCGGCTTGCGACCGTTTCCGACGATGGGGGTGGCGAGTTGGCTTTTGTAGTGGTGCATGGCCGGTAGCGACGTCATGTCGCGATTCTCCTTGTGACGAGCCATCGGGTACCGGCCGACGCTCCGTTGCTCCAGTGGGCTCGATCCCATCGTGGTTGGCAATATGTCTTTCGTTATAAGGGGGGCGACGGCACGCGCCTCATCCAAGCGGGTGAAGCATCCAGGCGGCACCTGCGCGGACGCATAGTGCGAACAGGGCGGTCGAGGTGGTTTTGGTCATGTCCCTTCCTTGGGCAGTGAAGTCGACCGATGGCAACGTCAAACCGTGGCCTCGTCCAGGCGGGGCATCGGATGACGCTCGTCGCACGGCCTCGACGATCTCAAGGTTCGGTCACCGTCCGGAGATGACTCCCGGGGTCGTCATCGACTTCGCCAAGCCAGGCGCGTAGGTCGTAGTACTGCAGACCGGAAAGAAGCGGACCAAACTGCGTTTCCACGAGGGTGGTGCCGCCGCCGGTATACATATGGACCTTGTCCTCGTTCCCGGGATCGACGACGCCGATGGCTTCGTGAAGGAGCACGTATCCGTATAGCTGCATGGCCCGGAGGAGTTCTTCAGCCGTGTTCGCCATGCCAGGCCCGACGAGGCAATAGAAGAGCGTGGACGGGTCGATGTCCCTAACCAGGCCGACGGCCGGGGCCGCGAAGTGGTTGTCATCGATGGACTCGTGGTAAAGCGATATCCATGCATAGTTCATCCAGTATTCGAAGTAGGCCACGTCGCTCAGCGCCTCGTCGAGCAGGGCTCCTTCGAAAAGCACCGAGAATCTGCCGTACGTGAACACCATTGCCGTCGCGCCGGGATACCTGGCCCTGAATTCCCTGGCGAGGTCAAGCGTACTCGGTATGCCGCCCGAGTCCTTGTTCCACCCCAGGGAAAGCGTTCCTTGGTAGAACGGCAGCCCCTGTTCGGTCGGACGTCGTATCAATCCTTCGCGTAGCGAGACGTCGAGGCGGTCGTCGTGATAATAGACGACGGTCTCGAGTTTCGGAGCGGGTTTCGCGCAAAGCTTCAGTTTCTCCAGGCGTTCTTCCCTTCCCTGATCCCGGCCGGGGTATGGGAGACTGGATGTGGTTGAAGATTCGGTCATGGTGCTGCTCCTTGCACATGTTCATGGATCGATCGTCTTCGAACGTTCCTGAGACGGAATCCGATAGCCGGTCGAATCGTCTTCCCGTTACACGTACTCGTCCTGGTACGCCGGGTGATCAGGATAGTACAGCGGGTATCGTGTTCCAGCCCATGAAAAAAGCCCCTTCCCGTCACCGGAAAGGGGCTTGGCGTTTTGCTTGCCGGAACGGCGTGGCGTTTGTTATTCGCCGATCGTCAGCAGCGAGGCGTTGCCGCCCGCCGCGGTGGTGTTGACGGTGAGCGTGCGCTCGCCGGCGAAGCGCAGCAGGTAGTGCGGACCACCGGCTTTCGGGCCCGTGCCGGACAGGGCCTCGCCGCCGAAGGGCTGCACGCCGACCACCGCGCCGATCTGGTTTCGGTTGACGTAGCAGTTGCCGACGCGGGCGTGGCTGGCGATGTAGTCGACGGTGTCGTCGATGCGGCTATGGATGCCCAGGGTGAGGCCGTAGCCGGTGGCGTTGATCTGCTCGACCACCTGCGCCAGCTCGGACGCCTTCCAGCGGATCACGTGCAGCACCGGGCCGAACACTTCGCGGGTGAGCGTGGCGAGCGAAGGAATCTCGTAGGCGCGGGGCGCGAAGTACGTGCCGTTCGCGGTGCCCTCGGGCAGCGGTACTTCGGCGATCTTCTTCGCCTCGCGATCCATGCGCGCGGCATGGTCGACGAGGATCTGGCGCGCGTCTTCGTCGATCACGGGGCCCACGTCGGTGGAGAGCAGGCCCGGGTCGCCCACCTTCAGCTCGGCCATGGCACCGGCGAGCATCGACGTGACCTTGTCGGCGATGTCTTCCTGCACGAACAGCACGCGCGCCGCGGAGCAGCGCTGGCCCGCCGACTGGAAGGCCGAGGCGATCACGTCCTTGACGATCTGCTCGGGCAGCGCCGAGGAGTCGGCGATCATCGCGTTCTGGCCGCCGGTTTCGGCCACCAGCGCGGCGATGGGCGCGTTGCGCGCGGCGAGGGCGCGGTTGATCGCCCAGGCGGTTTCGGTGGAGCCGGTGAAGGCCACGCCGGCCACGCGCGGGTCGCGGGTCAGCGCGGCGCCGACGGTGGCGCCGTCGCCGGGCAGGTATTGCAGCACGTCGGCCGGGATGCCGGCGGCGTGCAGCAGCTTCACCGCGGCGTAGCCGATGAGCGACGTCTGCTCGGCGGGCTTGGCGATCACCGCGTTGCCGGCGGCCAGCGCGGCCGAGACCTGGCCCAGGAAGATCGCCAGCGGGAAGTTCCACGGGCTGATGCAGACGAACACGCCGCGGCCGTTGAGGAAGAGCTGGTTGCTCTCGCCGGTGGGGCCGGGCAGCTGCTCGGGCTGGCCGAACAGGCGGCGCGCCATGGTGGCGTAGTAACGCAGGAAGTCGGCCGCTTCGCGCACCTCGGCGATGGCGTCGGGCAGGCTCTTGCCGGCTTCGCGAACGCACAGTGCGATGAACTCGGCGCGGTTGTGTTCCAACTGCTCGGCGGCGTGTTCGAGGATGGCGGCGCGGCTGGCGGCCGGCAGGCGGTCCCAGCCCGGCTGGGCGGCGACGGCGGCCGTGAGCGCGTGATCGACCAGCGAGGCGTCGGCGTTTTCCACCGTCCCGATGATGCGGCGGCGGTCGGACGGATCGGTGACCTCGGCTCGGGTGCCGGAGGGAGTGACGCCGGCGACCAGCGGCGTGGCGCTCCACGGGCCGCTGTGGCGGTTGACGGCGTCGGCCAGCTCGTTGAGCTCGTTGTCGTTTGCGAAGTTCATGCCCATGGAGTTCTTCCGGAGTTCGCCGTAGAGATTGACCGGCAGGGGAATGCGGGGGTGGGGGATGGAGGCGAAGGCACGCACCGTTTCGCACGGATCGGCCACGAGGTCGCGCACCGGCACCGATTCGTCGACCACGCGGTTGACGAAGCTGGTGTTGGCGCCGTTCTCGAGCAGGCGGCGCACGAGGTAGGGCAGGAGGTCTTCATGGCTGCCCACCGGGGCGTACACGCGGCAGGGCACGTTGAGCTTGTCCTTGCCGATCACCTCGGCGTAGAGGTCGGCGCCCATGCCGTGCAGGCGCTGGTTCTCGTACGGTCGACCCTTCGCGATGTGGTGGATGGCCGCGATGGTGTGCGCGTTGTGCGTGGCGAACTGCGGGTAGATGAGGTCGCTGCCGGCGGCGAACAGGCGGTGCGCGCAGGCGAGGTAGCTCACGTCGGTGTTGGGCTTGCGCGTGTACACCGGGTAGCCGGACATGCCGTTTTCCTGGGCGCGCTTGATCTCGGCGTCCCAGTAGGCACCCTTCACCAGGCGCACGAACCAGCGACGGCCGGTGGCGCGGGCCTTTTCGGTCACCCAGTCGATGACGAAGGGCGCGCGCTTCTGATAGGCCTGGATGACGATGCCCAGGCCGTTCCAGCCTTCGAGCGAGGGGTGCGCGAAGACGTCGCCGATGATGTCGAGCGAGAGCTCGAGGCGATCGGTTTCCTCGGCGTCCACGGAGAGCGCGATGCCGTTCTTGTAGGCCAGCTGAGAGAGTTCGAGCAGCTTGGCGCCCAGCTCGGCGCGGGCGCGCTCGCGGTTGGCCACCTCGTAGCGAGGATGCAGCGCCGAGAGCTTCACCGAGATCGAGGGCGCATCGAGATTATTTGCGAACGGGCCGCGACCGCCGAGGGCGTTGATGGCGTCGCGGTAGTCCTGCTGGTAGCGCTCGGCCGTGGCCTGGGTGAGCGCCGACTCGCCGAGCATGTCGTACGAGTAGCGGTAGACCGCGTGTTCCTTCTCGGCGGAGCGGTCGAGGGCTTCCTTGATCGTGCGTCCCATCACGAACTGGTGGCCCATGATCCGCATGGCCTGGCGCACGGCCAGGCGCACCACCGGCTCGCCCGCGCGGCCGACGAGGCGGCGCAGGGCGGAGGTGAAATCCTTGCGGGTTTCCTCGGCGAGGTTCACCAGGTGGCCGGTGAGCATCAGGCCCCAGGTGGAGGCGTTGACGAACACCGACTCGCTCTGGCCGAGGTGCTTCTTCCAGTCCGCCTCGCCGAGCTTGTCGCGGATGAGCTTGTCGGCGGTGGCCTTGTCGGGAATGCGCAGCAGGGCCTCGGCCACGCACATCAGCAGCACGCCTTCTTCGGAGGAGAGGTCGTACTGGCGCATGAACGACTCGACGGCGCTCTGGTCCTTGGCCCGCGCGCGAACGCGCGTGACCAGGCCGGCGGCCACGTCGATGACGTGCTCGCGCTCGGTGGGCGGCAGGCTGGCCTGCGCGAGCAGGTCGTTCACGGCCTCGGTTTCGTCGCGCAGCCAGGCGGCGGTGATGCGCGCGCGCGCCGGCTCGGCGCCGGTCGGGAGTTCGGGACGGAGAATGGACGGGTTCACTGGGTGGGATCGAGGGACGGGGGAGACCGCGCATTGTAGGGGAGGGCGCGAGTTCGTGCGTGTTGCCTTGCGGCATGCGCCTGCCTGCGACAATCCGCCGCCTGGCAACCTTGCCGCATCCTGACTACAGCCCTATCATCCGGATGTTCCAGGCACGCCGGACTTCCATGATCGTGCTTCGACCGACCGCCGCGGGTCAGCCGCGCGTGTTGTGGCTCAGGCCCAACCGTGCGCTGGACAAGCGCGGTCTGCGTCGACTGATCCTCGGTCTGGCGGCGGTCGCCCTGGCGACGGCGGCGTTCGGCGCATGGCAGGGGAACGTGTTCGCCCCCGTGTTCGCGCTGGTCGAGGCTTTCGTGGTGGGATTCGCGCTTGGCGCGGCCTGGCGGGCCGGCGACAGGGGCGAGCGCATCGCCGTCGGGCCGGATACGCTGGAGGTTCGCGTCGTGCCCGGTCGACGGGTCTCGCGTTTCCAGACGTATTGGGTCAGGGTAGGGTTGGTGCAGGGGAACGGGCGTCAGCGCCTGCTACTCAAATCGCATGGCAACGAGCTGGAGATCGGCGCCTTCCTTGGGGAAGAGGAAAGGGCCGAAGCGTCTAAGAAACTCATGGTGCTGCTGTCCGAAACGCTTGGCCAGACGCGCAGGTAGGTTCAACAAAGGTGCAGACATGACATCTGGTGGCATCGGACGATCGGTTTCGGCATGGGTGTTGGGAGGCATGGGGGCCTTGGCGAGTGGGCTGGCGATGGCCAATCCCGAGCCGAATCAGCTGAACATGACCAAGGGCGTGAGCGAGTGGTCGCCCTACGCGATGCACATGGTGGCCCTGTGGGTCTGCGTGGTCATCGGCGTGGTGGTCTTCGGCGCGATGTTCATCGCCATGTTCCGCTTCCGCAAGTCGCGCGGCGCCGTCGCCGAGAAGTGGTCGCACAGCACCAAGCTCGAAGTGGTCTGGACGGTCATCCCCGTCATCATCCTCATCTTCCTGGCCCACCTCGCCACCGGCGGCCTGGTGACCTTCGCCGACACCACCGGTTCGGAGATGACCGTCAAGGTCACCGGCTACCAGTGGAAGTGGCGCTACGACTACGTCGACTACAAGGGCAAGGGCGTGAACCAGGTGGGCTTCATGTCCAAGCTGGAAGAGTCGTCCGACCGCACCCGCCAGCTTCGTTCCAACCTCGATCCGGACAAGGTCCAGGTCGACGGCTACAAGACCTACCTGCTCGACGTGGACAAGCCCCTCGTCGTGCCGGTCGGCACCAAGATCCGCTTCGTGATCATCGGCGGCGACGTCATCCACTCGTGGTGGGTGCCCGCCCTCGGCTGGAAGATGGACGCCATCCCCGGCATCGCCAATACGGCGTGGACCAAGATCAAGGAACCGGGCGTCTATCGCGGCCAGTGCGCCGAGCTCTGCGGCCAGGACCACGGCTTCATGCCGATCGTGGTCAAGGCGCTGCCCAAGGCGGAATTCGAGCAATGGCTCGCGTCCCAGGAGGACGAGGCGAAGGCCAAGGCCGCGCCTCCCGCCGCCGCCCCGGCCACCCCGAACGCTCCCGCCCCGGCCCCCCAGGGTTAATCGAACACGCATTCGTCTTAGGTAGAGGTGCAAGGCCATGGCGCACGAAGCCACCCACGACCACCACGATCATCACCACGCCCCGCAGGGATTCTTCCAGCGCTGGGTGATGTCCACGAACCACAAGGACATCGGCACGCTTTACCTCATCTTCTCGCTGACGATGTTCTTCATCGGCGGCGCGTTCGCGATGGTGATCCGCGCCGAGCTGTTCAAGCCGGGCATGCAGCTGGTGCAGCCGTATTTCTTCAATGAAATGACGACGATGCACGCGCTGGTGATGATCTTCGGCGCGATCATGCCCTCCTTCGTGGGCTTGGCGAACTGGATGATCCCGCTCATGGTCGGCGCGCCGGACATGGCGTTGCCGCGCATGAACAACCTGTCGTTCTGGATCATGCCGTTCGCGTTCATCCTGCTGCTGTCCACGCTGTTCATGCCCGGCGGCGGCCCGGCCGGCGGCTGGACCATGTATCCGCCGCTGTCGCTGCAGGGCGAATCGATCGCCTACACGATCTTCGCGGTGCACCTGATGGGCATCAGCTCGATCATGGGCGCGATCAACATCATCGCCACCATCCTCAACATGCGCGCGCCGGGCATGGACCTGCTCAAGATGCCGGTGTTCGTGTGGAGCTGGCTGATCACCGCCTTCCTGCTGATCGCCGTGATGCCGGTGCTGGCCGGTGCGGTGACGATGCTGCTCACCGACAAGTACTTCCACACCAATTTCTTCAATGCCGCCGGCGGCGGCGACCCGGTGCTGTTCCAGCACATCTTCTGGTTCTTCGGGCATCCGGAGGTCTACATCATGATCCTGCCGGCGTTCGGGATCATCTCGGAGATCATCCCCACCTTCGCCCGCAAGCCGATCTTCGGCTACCGCGCGATGGTGTTCGCCATCGCCTCGATCGCCTTCCTCTCGTTCATCGTCTGGGCGCACCACATGTTCGCCGTGGGCCTGCCGATGGGCGCCGAGATCTTCTTCATGTACGCCACGATGCTCATCGCGGTGCCCACGGGCGTGAAGGTGTTCAACTGGGTGTCGACGATGTGGGGCGGCTCGATGACCTTCGAGACGCCGATGCTGTTCTCGATCGCCTTCGTGATCCTCTTCACCATCGGTGGTTTCTCGGGCCTGATGCTCGCCCTGGCCCCGGCCGACTTCCAATACCACGATACGTACTTCGTGGTGGCCCACTTCCACTACGTGCTGGTGACCGGCGCCGCGTTCTCGATCATGGCCGCCGTGTACTACTGGCTGCCGAAGTGGTCGGGCCGCATGTATTCGGAAACCTGGGGCAAGATCCACTTCTGGTCGAGCGTGATCTCGGTCAACGTGCTGTTCTTCCCGCAGCACTTCCTGGGCCTGGCCGGCATGCCGCGCCGCATCCCCGACTACAACGTGGCCTTCGCCAACTTCAACATGATCAGTTCGATCGGCGGCTTCTGGTTCGGCGCCTCGCAGCTGATCTTCCTGGGCGTGGTGATCCACGGCGTGTTCTTCTCCAAGAAGAAAGCGGCCGACCGCTCGTGGGAAGGCGCCAAGGGCCTGGAATGGACGGTGCCCTCGCCGGCGCCGCACCACACCTTCGACGTGCCGCCGGTCATCCACGACGACGAGCTCGCCCACGGCAACACGGAACACTGACCGATGTCCGACGCGACGCACGACGAGGTCGAGGCGCGCCGCCGGCGCGCCCGCCGCACGGCCCTCATCGCGGGCGGATTCGCGGTGGCGGTGTTCGTGCTGTCGATCGTGCAGATGCTGAAGATCTAAAAACGCGCTCATCCACGGGAACACACCATGGGTCACCAGCAACAAGACGCTTACTTCGTACCGAGCAAGAGCCAGTGGCCGATCGTCGCCGCCGTCTCGATGTTCATCACGGTGTTCGGCGCGGCGCACTGGCTCAACGCCGAGCCCGGCGATGCCGGCTTCGGCAAGACCCTGTTCTGGATCGGCGTCGCCGCCATCCTGGGCATGTTCTTCGGCTGGTTCCGCTCGGTCATCAAGGAATCGCTCGCCGGCAGCTACAACGACCAGGTGGACCGCTCGTTCCGCATGGGCATGATGTGGTTCATCTTCTCCGAGGTGATGTTCTTCGGCGCCTTCTTCGGCGCGCTCTTCTACGCCCGCATCTTCTCGGTGCCCTGGCTGGGCGGCGAGGGCCACGGCGTGCTCACCCACCAGTTCATCTGGGAAAACTACAGCGCCGCGTGGGGTGCCTCGGGGGGCGGCGGTCCGGAGAAGATCGGCGGGTCGTTCCAGACCATCGAAGCCTGGGGCCTGCCGCTGCTCAACACGCTGATCCTGCTGTCCTCGGGCGTCACCATCACCATCGCCCACCATGCGCTCAAGGCGGGCCATCGCAAGGCGCTGCTCATCGGCCTGGGCGCCACGGTATTGCTGGGCTGCACGTTCCTGTTCTGCCAGGCGCACGAATACGCCGAAGCCTACGAGCACTTCAACCTCACGCTGGGCAGCGGCGTCTACGGCGCCACGTTCTTCATGCTCACCGGCTTCCACGGCATGCACGTGACGCTGGGCACGATCATGCTGGCGATCATCTGGGTGCGTTGCGCGCAAGGGCACTTCACCAAGGACAACCATTTCGGCTTCGAGGCCGTGGCCTGGTACTGGCACTTCGTCGACGTGGTGTGGCTGGCGTTGTTTCTTTTCGTGTACGTGCTCTGATTCGAATCGACCCGCCGGAAGGCGGGTTTTTCGTCTGGGGCGAAGAGCGGCATCGACGGGATCGCGAAAACCGGACGCAAGGCGCTGGGTTCCTGCCTGCGCAGGAACGACGTGAGGTTGTGTTCGAGGCAACGGTGAATCTCGTAGCTCGTCGTTCCTGCGCGGGCAGGAACCCAGCGCCTTGCGCCGGAGCAGGCGATCACGCTCCCTACGCATCCGGCACCCTCGCGTCCATCGGACAAGCACCGGCAACGGTCGGTCGCCGTCGCATGACCCGTGACGGCGGCTACCGTCACACTCATGCGGCGTTCCGCCGCTGACCGCGTAAGCCCCAACCGAGCATCCTTCTCCGCCCCCCAATCACGGAGAGCGCTCCCATGCCCAAGCCAAGCTGGCTCATTCCCCTCGTGGCCGTCACCGGCCTGTGTTCCTTCGCGGCGTCCGCATCGACATCGCAGGCCGCCGGTGACGCGTCGCTATTACCCTCCCTGACGGCGGCCAAGTACCGCGCCGTCGGCAAGCTCCAGGCCGCCTCCTCATGCACCGCCACCCTGGTCGCGGGCTCGGTCGCGCCGCCGTCCACGGCCGCCGCGTTGCTGCTCACCGCCGGACATTGCGTCAGCGACGGCTTCGACGCGAACGAGGTGCGTGTGGATCAGGCCGCGCGCGAAGGCTGGCGTTTCACGCCCGCGTACTTCAGGGACAACCAGGTCGAGCATCGCGACGTCGCCGTCGATCGCGTGCTCTACGCCACGATGAAGGGCGTCGACGTCGCCGTGCTGCGACTGAAGGCCACCTACGGCGAACTGGCCGCGATGGGCGTGCGTCCGCTGACGCTGCTCACGCGTGCGCAGAGTGAAGGCCTGCCCGTGGAGCTGGTTCACGTGCCGGTGAACGATGTCGCCGACGACGAGCGATTCCTGCGCCTGTCGCGTTGCATGGCGGGCGGCAGGATCCCGATCTTCGAAGGCAACCGGCCGTGGTACTGGCCCACGGCATCGATGACGCGTTGCGCCGGCGTGGCCGGTGGGAGCTCGGGCGCGCCGGTGCTGCTCTCCGGCACGGCCGGCGTCCTGGGCGTGATGGGCACCCAGGTCGATCCGTCGCTCATGGGCTGCGGCCTGAATCGTCCCTGCGAAGCCACGGACGGCCCGGCCTTCAGCCGCGAGGGGGCGAACTATTTCCATCCGCTCACCGTCATCGCGAATGCCCTGCGGTCGGACGGTGGATGGGACGGCAGCCAGCTCGACAAGGGCGACGGCGTGGCGATCGAGCGTTCGGTGCGCTGGATATCGGCCAGCCAGGTGAGCGAAGGCGAACGCAGGGTGCCCGCACGCTGGGGCATCCGCATCGCCGACGGCAGCCGCTGGATACGCTACAAGACCGGGCCGGCGTCCACGCTGGATTGCGATGCCGCCGAAGGCTACGGCCCCGCGATGGACGCCGCCGCGCAGCCGCTCGACGGGTTGGCGGTGCCCTCGTCGGAAGGCGTCTACGCGATGTGCGTGCTGGGACGGCGCGACGCCGGCTCGGCGTGGCAACGCGCCGAGCATGCCACCCGCATCCTTCGCCAGATCGACGACACCGCGCCGGCGGTGGGCCCGATGATCGTGCAGTACGGTGAAACCGGCGATTCGTGGCTCGTCTACGGAAAAAACCGCTCCTACGAGACTACCCGCCTGGAGATCAAGTACGGTCCGCGCGACGCCACGGACTGCGGGGCGGCGGAGGGCTATTTCGCGCCCAAGTCGTTCTGGGAGACCCTTCCCGTCGCCGAGAGGCCCTGGCGTTTCTGCGCGCGTGGCTGGGATGACGCGGGCAACGCGTCGCCGGTGACGGAGCGCCTTTTCGAATAACGCCGGTCCATGAACGACGAAACCCGCCGCGAGGCGGGTTTCGTCGTTCATGGCACCGATTGCCGCACCGCGCCTTGGCCCCCGGCGGTGGCGCGCTAGAATTGTCCGACGCCGTGGGGATGCAGCCAGCCCATGAAGATGCCCAGCGCCACCATGGCGATGAGCAGCAGGGACAGGCCGATGCGACGGGTGAGTGCCCAGACGGTGCGCTTGCTCTGGCCTTTGTCGGTCATCATGAAGAACAGGGCCTGCCCGAGGTTGAAAAGCACCACCAACAGCAGGATCACCAGCGCGTATTTGTAGATGGTTTCCACGTGATCGTTCCGCCCCATTGCGACAATCCGAGTATAGCGGCGGGTACGAGGCTCATTGCATGAGCTTTTTGCGCCGGCCCACGTGGTTCGCTGTCGCACTGACCGTGGCGGGCGTGCTGGCTTTCGTGCGCCTGGGCGTCTGGCAGCTCGATCGCGCGAACGAAAAGGAGGATCTCCTGCGGCGCTATGCCACAGCCGCCGCCGCGGGCGTGGAGACCTTCGGCGACATCCCGGAATCGCCTCCCGTCGACCGGTATCCCAGGCTGGAGCTGCACGGCCGCTACGTGCCCGGGCACGCCTACCTGCTCGACGACCAGTCGCACGGTGGCCAGGTCGGCGTGCAGGTCTACGTGCCCTTCGCGCCGCGCAAGAGCGACCGCCTCGTGCTGGTGGGCCTGGGTTTCCTGCCCAAGGAAGCCGGTGCCAATCCCCACCTGCCGCCGCTGCCCACCGGCGACACCGTGCTGCGCGGACTCTATGTGCCGCCGCCGGGTGTCGGCATGCGGCTGGGCGGCGATCGCCTGCCGGAGCAGCGGGGCGCCGAGAAGACGATGGTCTACGTCGACCTCAAGGAGATCGGCGTCGACCTGGGGCGCCTGCTGTATCCGCGTGTGCTGCTGCTCGACGCCGATCCGGGCGCGCTCTACGCACGCGACTGGACGCCCGCCGTGATGCCGCCGGCACGCCACCGCGCCTATGCTTTCCAGTGGTTCACCTTCGCGCTCGCCGCCGTGGTGATCTTCCTCGTCCTCCACCGCAAACGACGCCCACCGACGGACCGATGACCGAATCCAACGCCAACTCCGTACGTCCCGGCAACGGCCGCCTCAAGCTGGTGCTGATCATGCTCGTCTTCCTCGCGCCCATCGTGGCGGCGGGCATCCTCACGCTCAGCGACTGGCAGCCCCAGGGCCACGGCAACGGCCAGCCGATCGTGCCGCAGCGCAGCCTGGCCGGCGTGCGCGTCGACGTGAACGGCACGCCGTGGGCGTGGCGCGACAGCGAACCGCGGCTCACCCTCGTGGCGCTGCCGGGCCCCGGGTGCGCGGCGCGTTGCGTGGCCACGCTCGGGCTGATGCGCAACGCGCGCATCGTGCTCAACCGCAACGCCGATCGCCTGCGCCTGCTCTACCTGGGTACCCCACCGCGGGACGCCGCGGACGTGATGGCCGACTATGCGTCGGGCGACGACCGGAGCGGTGCGTTCGACGAGTTTCGCCCGACCGAACCCGACACCGTGTCCGCGGTGCTGGTCGAATCCAACGCCACCGCGCTCGCGTGGTATCCGGCGGGTTTCGATCCGAACGGCCTGCGCAAAGACCTGCAGAAGGTGATCCGCTGATGTCCCCACGTGCCGTGAAAGCCCTGCGCAGGCTCGCGCTGCTGGCCGCGCTGTTCGCCTTCTGCGTCGTGATGTTCGGCGCCTTCGTGCGCCTGTCCAATGCCGGCCTGTCGTGCCCGGACTGGCCCACCTGCTACGGCAAGGTCACCTGGCCCGGCCATGCGCAGGACATCGCGCAGGCCAACCAGGCGTTTCCCGACCGTCCTTACGAAACGCACAAGGCCTGGCGCGAGCAGGTACACCGCTTCCTCGCCGGCAGCCTCGGCGTGATGGTGCTGGCGATCGCGCTGATCGCGGCATGGCGACGTACGCTGGCCGTCGTCGCGGTGATCGCCTCGGCCGTGTTCGCGGCGGCAGGCGTGGTGCTTTACACACGCGGCGAGCATACGGTGTCGTCCGTGCTGTCCGCGCTCGCCATCGCGCTGCCGCTGCTCGCCGCGGCCACGCTGGACCGGCCCGGCGCATGGCGCATCGGTGTCGCCACGCTCGCGGTGATCATCTTCCAGGCCATGCTGGGCATGTGGACGGTGACGCTGCTGGTCAAACCCATCGTCGTCACCGGCCATCTCCTGGGCGGCCTGGCCACGTTCGCATTGCTGGCCTGGGCCGCGCTGCGCTGGTGGCGGGTCGGCACGGTCGACGATCGCTACGCCGCATTGCGCGGACCCGTGGCGATCGGCATCGTGGTGCTCGTCTGCCAGATCACGCTGGGCGGATGGACCAGCTCCAACTACGCCGCGCTCGCCTGCGGCGTCGACTTTCCCAAGTGTCTGGGCCAGTGGTGGCCGGCCACCGATTTCCACCAGGGTTTCGTGCTCTGGCGCGGCATCGGCGTGAACTACGAAGGCGGCGTGCTCGACATGGCCGCCCGCAGCGCCATCCAGATCGCCCATCGCATCGGCGCGCTGGTCACATTCTGTTATCTTGCCTGGCTCGCCCACCGGCTGGCTCGCGCCGGCCTGCGCCGCGCCGGCATCGCCATCGGCGTGGTGCTGGTGGCCCAGGTGTTGCTGGGTATCGGCAACGTCCACCTGGGCCTGCCGCTGCCGGTCGCCACGGCGCACAATGGCGTGGCCGCGCTGCTCCTGTTCACCCTGCTCGCGGCCCTGGCCCGCACGCAGCGGCTGCCCGCAACGAGAGACATCCTTTGAACACCTTTCGCCAGTACCTCGAACTGACCAAGCCACGCGTGGTCGCGTTGCTGGTGTTCTGTGCCGTCATCGGCATGTTCCTCGCCGTGGACGAGAACGGCGAGCGCATGCTGCCGGGCTGGCATGCGGTGGTCTTCGGCACGCTGGGCATCTGGCTCGCCTCGGCCTCGGCGGCGGCGTACAACCATCTCATCGACCAGCGCATCGACCGCTTGATGGCGCGCACGTCGCATCGCCCGCTGGCCACCGGCCAGCTCACGCCGATGCAGGTGTTCGTCTTCGCCACCGCGCTGGGACTGGTGTCGATGGCGATCCTCGTGCTGCTGGTGAACACGCTCACCGCCGTGCTGACGTTCCTCTCGCTCATCGGTTATGCGGTGGTCTACACCGCCTACCTCAAGCGCGCCACGCCGCAGAACATCGTGATCGGCGGCATCGCGGGGGCGGCGCCGCCGGTGCTGGGCTGGACGGCGGTCACCGGTTCGCTGCACCCTTACGCCCTGCAACTGCTGCTCATCATCTTCGTGTGGACGCCGCCGCACTTCTGGGCGCTGGCGATCTTCCGCGTCGACGACTATTCGCGCGCGCAGGTGCCGATGCTGCCGGTGACGCACGGCGTGCGCTACACGCGCTGGCACATCTTCTTCTACACCGTGCTGCTGTTCCTGGTTACCCTGCTGCCGTTCCTCACGGGCATGAGCGGCCTGATCTACCTGCTGGGCGCGGTGGTACTGGGGGCGGGATTCCTCTGGTACGCGGTGAAGCTGTTCAACCCGCCGGACGAACTCTTCGCGATGAAGGTGTTCAACTATTCCATCGTGTACCTGATGGTGCTGTTCGCCTTCCTGCTCGCCGACCATTGGCTCGTGGAGCCGATGGTGCATCCGGCGATCCGCTTCGCGCCGGTGGTCTGAGGCAAATCAATCGCGGACCCTGTCCGCGCTGCCTACAGCGCAGCGAGCAACCAGTCGGCGACACGGGTCGGGTGCTCGAGGTGCAGGTGATGGCCGCCTTCCATGTGCGTCACCGAAATATCCGCCACGCAATCGATCCGCACCTGCAACGCCTCCGGCTCCAGGTAGGGCGCGTGCGGCCGCGCCAGCAACAACGACGTCGGCGCCGCCAGGCCCAGCAGCAGCGACATCACCTGCGTTTCGGCCAGACGGATCGCCGTCGGCTTCGACAATCGCGGATCGCTGCGCCAGCTGTAGCCCCCGACCACCTCGCGCAGGCCGCGTTCGACGATCGGGCGCGCGAGTGCCGCATCCAGGCCGCTCACCGCCGCGCGCACCTGCACGGCCTCGTCGATGCCGCCGAACACGCGCAGCGGACGGCCGTTCTCCCGGCCCGAGACCATCGCCTCGCGATACCGCTCGAGCGTGCGCGAGCCGTCGTCGCCGAGCGGCCCCAGTCCCTCGATGAGCGCGAGATGACGGACGCGCTCGGGCGCCGCGATGGCGAGCATCGTCGCGACGCCGGCGCCGAGCGAGTGGCCGAGCAGGTGGAATCGTGGCAGGGCCAACGCCTCGACCGAGGCCAGCACGGCACGCACGTAATCGGCGTGCTGGTAGATCGTGCTCGGCGGCAGGTGTTGCGAATGACCGTGACCCGGCAGGTCGACGGCGATGACGTGGAAGCGTTCGGCCAGGCGCGGCGCGAGAAGGGCGAAGCTGGCCGCGTTGTCGAGCCAGCCGTGGATCGCCACGAGCGGCGGCGCATCGGGTTCACCCCAGGCGAGGGCGGAGAGTTCCAGGCCGGGAATGTCGAAGCGCAGTTCACGCATCCGCGCTCACCCTGCGGGCGCGTTCGCGCGAGGCGGCCAGCGCCGTCGCCGCCGCCGCGGCGTCGTAGTCGGGAGCGAATTCCGGCCAGCCTTGCGTATGTCGCAGCACGAGTCCGGCCAGCGCATCGACGTGGGCACCGTCGGCGTTGAGGCAAGGGATATAGCTCAGTTCGCCGCCGCCCGCCTCGCGGAAGAATTCCGCGTTCTGCATGGCGATTTCCTCGAGCGTTTCCAGGCAGTCCACGGCGAAGCCGGGGCTGACGACGTCGAGGCGTTCGACGCCTTCGCGGCCCAGCGTGCGCACGGTTTCGTCGGTATACGGATGCAGCCAGCGTTCGCGGCCCACGCGCGACTGGAACGCCAGCGGCGCCTCGTTTTCCGAAAGGCCCAGGGCGTCGCGCAGCAGCCGCGCCGTGGCATGGCACTGGCAGAAATAAGGATCGCCGGCGCGCAGGTAGCGCTCGGGGATGCCGTGGAAGCTCATCAGCAGCTTGTCGCCGCGGCCGTGGCGTTCCCAGTGGGAACGCACGCTGGCGGCCAGCGCGGCGATGTAGGCCGGGTCGTCGTGGTAGTCGTTGACCTGTCGCAGTTCGGGCGGCCAGCGCAGGTCTTTGATCGTGTCGGCCACGGCGTCGAAGACGCTGCCGGTGGACGTGGCCGAATACTGCGGATAGAGCGGCAGCACCAGCAGGCGGCGCACGCCTTCGCGCTGCATGCGCGCGATGGTCTCGGCCACCGCGGGTCGGCCGTAGCGCATGGCCAGTTCGACGCGGATCGGGCCGGGGCGGCGCTGCGCCAGTTCGGCCTGCAAGGCCGCGGCCAGGGCTTCGCTGCCCACGCGCAGGGGCGAGCCCTGTTCGGTCCAGATACGGGCGTAGGCGTGCGCCGAGCGCTTGGGACGCACGCGCAGGATCACCCCATGGAGGATGGCTTTCCACAGCAGTCGGGGATACTCGATGACCCGGGGGTCGCCCAGAAATTCCGCAAGATAGGGGCGCAACGCCGCCGCCGTGGGCGCTTCGGGTGTACCGAGGTTAACCAGCAGGATGCCGGCACGGGCGGGAAGGTCATGGGAATGGCCGGCAAGGCCGGTATAGTTTGGCGTACCTGGCATCGGCGTCGGCTTTCGCGGGGATCGCCGCAGTCTGCCACAGCGCGGCGCGGCGGGCTCGTCCCCGAACGTCGCACCCGATGCCTTCCGCACGCAAAGGAGCTTCCTCGATGTCCTCACGCCATTATCGTCTGCTCGCCCTCGGCCTCCTGGCATTCGTGCCGTCCATGGCCGCGCAGGCCGCCGATCCGCCGCGCGAGCAGGCTCGAAACGCCGTCCGGGTCCTCGACGAGATGATCAACGACGCGCCCGACAAGTCGATTCCCACCGACCTGCTCAAGAACGCCAGGGCGATCGCGGTGCTGCCGGACATGGTCAAGGGCGGTTTCGTCTTCTCCGGCGCCAAGGGCGAGGGCCTCATCTCGATCAAGAGTCCCGACGGCACCTGGTCCAATCCCAATTTCATCTCGATGGCCGGCGCGGGCGTCGGTTTCCAGGCCGGCATCCAGTCGACCGACGTCATCCTGGTGTTCCGTACCGATCGTGGCGTGCAGAGCATCATCGACGGAAAATTCACCCTCGGCGCCAACGCCTCCGCCGCCGCGGGCCCGGTGGGCCGCTCGGCCACCGCGGCGACCGACGGCCAGCTCAAGGCGGAGATCTACACCTATTCCCGCGCGAAGGGCCTGTTCGCGGGCGTGGCGCTGGACGGTACGCATTTCAGCATCGACGACGACTCCAACAAGGAAATCTACGGCCCGGGCATCACTCCCCGCCGCATTTTTGAAGGCGGTGTGACGAATGTCCCCAGCGAAGTAGTCAATTTCCGGGATAAACTTGAGGAGTACACTCAGAAGTGACGGCGCCCGGGGGGTGCCATCCGTCCCACCGGCCCTTTGAGGGCCCTCGAGGTTTTTCATGAGCATTACCCATATCGTCCTCCTGCTGCTCGTCGTCGTGCTGATCTTCGGCACGAAGAAGCTGCGTAACATCGGCTCGGACCTGGGCGGTGCCATGCGCGACTTCAAGAAGGGCATGGAAGGCGACGAAGAGACCCGTCGCGAGGAGCGTCTGCGCGAAGAGAAGCTCCGCGCCGATCCGCCGCCGTCCGCCTCGGCGTCCACCGCCCAGCGCGAGAACGCCGAGTCGCACGACCGCAACCCGTGATCGCGGCGCCGCCATGATCGAGATCAGCTTCGGCAAACTGCTGCTGCTCGCGCTGGTGGCGCTCATCGTCCTCGGGCCGGAACGCCTGCCCCACGCCGCGCGTACCGCCGGTGCGCTCCTGCGCCGCGTACGCAACGGCTGGGACAGCGTGCGTTCCGAGGTGGAGCGCGAGATCCAGGCCGAGGAAATCCGTCGCACCCTGCGTGAGACGGCGGAGCAGGCGCGCTCCGCCCACGATGGCGTGCGTGACGACTTGCGTGCCACCGGCGAGGAGATGCGCCGCACCGGCCACCAGGTGCGCGATACCTTCACCGAGACCCAGGCCGCCCGCGTGACGGCGGACGAGACGCCGACGCCGGTCACGGCCGAGCCGGTGCCACCGCCCAGGAACGAACCGCATGACCGCACGTGAGCCCGATCCGTCCGCCGAGGACGGTCTCGAAGCGGGCCTGTTTTCCCACCTGATCGAACTGCGCGCGCGCCTGATGCGCGCCATCGTGGTGCTGCTGCTGGTGCTGCTGGCGCTGGTGCCGGTCGCCAACCACCTCTACGCGGAGCTGGCCAAGCCGCTGGTCGACCGCATGCCGCAGGGTGCGCACCTCATCGCCACCGAGGTCGCCAGCCCGTTCGTCACCCCGCTCAAGCTGGCCTTCTTCGTGGCGCTGTTCATCAGCATGCCGATGATCCTCTACCAGCTCTGGGCCTTCGTCAGTCCCGGCCTCTACAAGCACGAGAAGCGGCTGGCCAAACCCTTGCTGGTGGCCGCGCTGGTGCTGTTCTACTCCGGCTGCGCCTTTGCCTATTTCGTCGTGATGCCCGCCGCCTTCAAATTCCTGAACGCGGTGACGCCCGACGGGGTGGCGATGATGACCGACATCACGCACTACCTCGATTTCGTGATGCTGATGTTCTTCGCCTTCGGCCTGTGCTTCGAGGTGCCGGTGGCGGTGGTGATCCTGGCGGCCATCGGCGTGGTCGATGCCGAAAAGCTCAGCAAGGGGCGCGGCTACGCCATCGTCGGTGCGTTCGCCATTTCGGCCTTCATCACGCCGCCCGACCTGCTGTCGATGGTGATGCTGGCGGTGCCCATGTGCCTGCTCTACGAGCTGGGCGTGCTTTCGGTACGATTCCTGCTGAAATCCCCCGAACAACGGGAGTAGGCGCCATGGCCGCGACCCTCGGCTGGCTGGCGGTAAAGGGTAAGGACGAGACGGCGGTGTTCGCCGAGCTGGATCTCGCCCGGAACGGCGAGACCTCCCCGCGCGCGAAGCGCGGTTTTTGCCTGACCCTGCCGTCGGGCTGGTTCGTGGTGGTGGCGCGCTCGGGATCGCCGCTTCTCGTGGAAGATGCCGTGCTGCCCTTGTCCAGGGGATGCACGGTGGTGAGCGTGCAATACGACGCCACGGCCTACAGCGTGGCCACCTGCTACGAGAACGGCGCGGTGCGCTGGCACGTGGAGCACGCCGCCCAGGCCGACGACGAGATCCGCGTGCTGGTCACCAGCGGCAGCCTGCCGCCGGGCTTCGACGTGCTGCACGCCCGCTTCGAATCCGAGCAGGACCTCGCCGACGACGACGGACGCGACGTCGATTGCTTCGTCGCCCTGCCGGTGGAACTGGCCGAGATGGTCACGGGCTTCGAATACGACTTCGGGGCGGCGGCGTATGGGTTGCCGGCTTTCGACGGGTGGAAGATGGGGGAGGAGGTGATTCCCCGGGCGGCATCGCGGCGCTTGCGGCGGCGCATGGCGCGTTCGGCGCGGCCATGGTGGAGGTTCTGGTAATTCCATTCGCGGACAGGGGCCGCTCCCACCCTTCGGTAGGAGAGCTTGCTACTGGAAGGTGGGAGCGGACCCTGTCCGCGAAAAGCCAACGAAGCGGTGAAGCGGTTACCTCCGGCCGAGCGCCAATCCCTTCAACACATTCAATGCCTGCGACAACGCATAGTCCTCGATCGCCAGCTTCCCGTCGTCGTCCGCCGAGCCCTTGTCGTCGGCGGCGCCCTTTTCGTTCACCAGGTGGTTCGGCAGGTCCGCCTCCGAGCCGATCAGCTGCGGCGGCGTATCGCTCTTGTTCACGGCCAGGTCGGCCAGCGCGATGTCCGGCTTGATGCCCTCGGCCTGGATCGACGTGCCGTTGGGCGTGTAGTAACGCGCGGTGGTGATCTTCACCGCGTGGTCCTGGTCGAGCGGCAGCACGGTCTGCACCACGCCCTTGCCGAACGTGCGCCGGCCCATGATGAGCGCGCGATGGTTGTCCTTCAGCGCGCCGGACACGATCTCGGCGGCGGATGCGGTGCCGTTGTCGACCAGCAGCACCATCGGCGCGCCGTTGAGCATGTCGCCCGGGTGCGCATCGAAGTTGAGGTTGGCGTCCGGCAGGCGTCCCTTGGTGCTGACGATGCCGCCGCTGTCGAGGAAGGTGTCGGCCACGCCCACCGCCGTGGTCAGCAGGCCGCCGGGATTCGAGCGGAGGTCGAGCACGGCGCCCTTGGGCGCGCCGTTCTTCTTGATGTAGTCACCCAGTTTCTTCTCCAGATCGGACGCGGTGTCCTCCTGGAACTGGCTCAGGCGGATGTAGACGTAGCCGGGCTCGAGCGCGCGCACCTTCACGCTGGTGACGTTGATGCGCTCGCGCACCAGCGGCATGTCGATGGGCTTGTCGGATTTCTCGTGGAGGATGGTGAGGGTGATCTTCGAACCCGGGTCGCCGCGCAGTTTCTTGAACGCGTCGTCGATGTTCTGGCCGTCGACCACCAGGCCGTCGACCTTCAGGATGGTGTCGCCGGCCTTGATGCCGGCGCGTGACGCCGGCGTATCGTCGATGGGCGAGACGATCTTCAGCATGCCGTCGACCTGGAGCACCTCGATGCCGAGCCCGCCGTACTGGCCGGTGGTGTCCTCGTCCAGCTCGGCGAGACCGTCCTTGTCGAGGTATTCGCTGTGCGGGTCGAGGTTTTCCAGCATGCCGGAGATGGCGGCTTTCATGATGGTCTTGTTGTCGAGTTTCTCGACGTAGGCCTGCTGGATGATGTGGTACACGCGCGTGAAATTGCGGATGTCGTCGAGATCGACGTCGTCGTCGGCCGCCGAAGCCACCTTCGCCGCCGTGGTGGACGACGCGGCGGGCGCGTCGGGTTGCTTGATGGCGGGCTTGGCATCGTGTTTCTGCGCGTGGGCGGGAACCGCCAGCGCGGCAGCGAGGGCCAGCGCGAGGGCGAGTCGAAGGGGGTGCTGCCGCATGCCTTTCTCCAGGATCAATGCCGTTTGCCGAGCCAGCCGCGCGCGTCGATGGGCTTGCCGCCCTGGCGCAGCTCGAAATACGCGCCGCTGTCGCCGGCCGGCGCCGCGGCGGTGCCGACGGCTTCACCGGCCTCCACCATGTCGCCCACGCCGTGCAGCAGCGTTTCGTTGTTGCCGTACATGCTCATGAAACCGTTGCCGTGGTTGACGATGATCATCATGCCGTAGCCGCGGAGGAAGTTCGCGAACACCACGCGGCCGCGTGCCACCGCCTTCACCTCGCTGCCGCGCGGCGCGACGATGATCACGCCGTTGCCGTAGGCATGTACCGCGCCGCTGGCGGGCCAGGGCAGGTTGCCGCGCAGGTTGCCCAGCGGAGCGGTGGGCGCGCCCTTCGGCGAAGGCGCCGGTTCGGCGGCCTTCGCGGCCTCGTCGATCACCTTCTGCAGGCGGGCGACCAGGGCGTTCATGTCCGTCTCGTTCTGCTTGAGCGCGGCGATGCGCGAGGCCTGGTCCTTGTATTTCGAATCGGCCTGGGCCACGAGCTTCTGCTGTTCCACACGTTGTTTTTCCAGGTCGGCGGCGCGCTTCTCGCGCTCGGCGCGGGTCGCCTCCAGCTTCTGCTGTTCGGCGGAGATCGCGGCTTCGACCTCCTGGAGGCGGGAAAGATCCGCCAGCAGGCCCTTGATCCGCTCCACGCGGTTTTGCTGGAAATAGCGCGAGTAGGTCAGGGCACGTGAGATCCGGTTGACGTCCTCGTCGCCGAGGAGCAATTGGAGGTCGGAACCCCGGCCCAGCGTGTAGGTGGCGCGCAGGAGGTCGCCCAGGGCGCCCTTCTGGCGGTCCAGGCCCTGCTGGATGCCGTTCTTCTGCTCGCCGAGCTGCTCGAGGTCGCGCTTGCGCTGCTCCAGCTCGGCGTCGGTGTCGCGCACGGCCCGGGCCGCGGCCGAGACCTGCTCGGCCTGGCGCGCCAGGGCCGCGTTGGCGCTGTCGCGGGCGTTGGCGGTGTCCCGCTGGTCTTTCGAGAGCTGGTCGATCTGCTTGCGCACGTCGTCGAGCTTCTGCCGGGCCTGGTCCTGTTCGGCGCGGGCCTTGCCGTCCTGCGCCGGGTGGGCGGAGGGGGCGAGGGCGGTCAGGAGGAGGGCGAGGGCGAGGGGCAGGGGACGGAATGGGCGCATGGGCCGATTATCACCGATTCGCCAAGGGCGGCGGTGCCGCTCCGCCTTATCGCGGACAGGGTCCGCTGCCACCCTCCGGTAGCAGGCGAGCCTACCGAAGGGTGGGAGCGGACCCTGTCCGCGATAGGGCGCGGCGAGGTCAGGAATTCTTAGGAATTCCGTTCAATTTTCATTTGGACGTCTAAGTGGCTTTGACGCAACGCGGCAAATGCGATTACAGTGAGGCGCAACCCTCCCCGGCGTTGCATTCCCCAGCACAAACCAATGCCACGAGGAGGCGGATGGTGGAGCAAGGCATTCCGCGCCTCTACGATGAGGCGTTCGAACACGACAGCTGCGGCTTCGGTCTCGTCGCTCAGGTCGACGGCCACGCGAGCGCGGCGCTCGTCGACACGGCATTCGCGGCCCTCGCGAAACTTTCCCACCGCGGCGGCGTGAACGCCGACGGTGTCAGCGGCGACGGCTGCGGCGTGCTCATCCGCCGGCCGGTGGAATGGTTGCGCGCGCTCGCTTCCGAAGCGGGTATTTCGCTCGCCACGCATTTCGCGGCGGGCCTGGTCTTCTTCGATCGGTTACATGCGAAAGCATCGGCCGACGTGCTGGCCGAAGAACTTGCCCAGGTGAACCTGCGCGTGGCGGGCTGGCGTGACGTGGCCATCGACGCCGAGGCGTGCGGTCCGCTCGCCGCGGCCTCCATGCCGCTCGTGCGCCAGGTATTCGTCGAGGCGCAGGCCGATCTCGCACCGGCCGCGTTCGAAGCGGCACTGTTTCGCGCGCGCCGCCGCACCGAGCAGCGGCTCGCCGACGATCCGCAGTTCTACGTGGTGTCCCTGTCCGGCGAGATCATCGGCTACAAGGCCATGGCGGCGCCCGGCAAGTTGCGCGACGTCTACGCCGACCTGCGCCACCCGGCCCTGGTCGCCGACGCCGTGGTATTCCACCAGCGCTTCTCCACCAACACCTCGCCACGCTGGCGCCTGGCCCAGCCGTTCCGCTTCCTCGCGCACAACGGCGAAATCAATACCATTCGCGCCAACCGCCGCTGGATGCAGGCGCGCGGTTCCGTGCTGCGCTCGGACAAGGTCGACCTCACCGGCATCGGTCCGTTGGTGCGGCAGGACGGTTCCGATTCGGAAAGCCTCGACAACGCGCTCGAAGTGCTGCTCATGGGCGGCATGGACCTGCTCACGGCCATGCGCGTCCTCGTGCCACCGGCGTACGCCGCGCGCGAGGACATCGACGAAGACCTCGCCGCGTTCTACGAGTACTACGCGCTGCACAGCGAACCATGGGACGGTCCCGCCGGCCTGGTGATGTGCGACGGTCGTTACGCGGCATGCACGCTCGATCGCAACGGCTTGCGCCCCGCGCGCTGGGCGCTGTCCGACGACAATCACCTGATCGTCGCCTCGGAAGCCGGCCTCTGGGACGTTCCTTCAGCGCGCATCGTCGCCAAGGGGCGCCTCGCGCCGGGCGAGATGATCGCCGTGGATTTCCGCGAGCACCGGTTGCTGCGCGACGCGGACATCGATGCGATCAATCGCGCGCGGGCCCCGTTCCGCGACTGGTTGCGCGACGGCGTCACCTATCTCGAATCCGACCTGATCGATCCCAGCCTCGCGGCCGAACCCCTGCCGTCGGACGAACTGCGCCGTTACCAGAAGCTCTACGGCCTGTCGCGCGAGGAATGCGAATCGGTGCTCAAGGTGCTCGCCGAAACCGAGGCGGAAGCCACCGGCTCGATGGGCGACGACACGCCCATGGCCGTGCTCTCCCGGCAGGTGCGACCGCTGTTCGATCGCTTTCGCCAGGGCTTCGCGCAGGTCACCAATCCGCCCATCGATCCGCTGCGCGAGCGGCTGGTGATGTCGCTGGTGACGCAGATCGGCCAGGAGCGGAACATCTTCGACCTCGGTCCGGAGAACGCGAAGCAGATCCTGCTCAACTCGCCGATCCTCTCGCAGCGCAAGCTGCGCCAGATCCTTGCCCATCCCGACTACGCCGATACGCCGCGCTTCGATCTCATGTACGGCGACGGCGAAACGCTCGAGCAGGCCCTCGTGCGCCTCTGCGACGACGTGGAAGCCGCCGTGCGCGGCGGCACGACGATCGTGTTCCTGAGCGACCGCTATCCACGCCGCGACCTGTTGCCGATCCATTCGTTGCTCGCCACGGGTGCGGTGCATGCGCGCCTGGTGGACACGGGCCTGCGATGTCAGTGCAACATCATGGTGGAGACGGCCACGCCGCGCGATCCGCACCATTTCGCCTGCCTGCTCGGTTTCGGCGCCACGGCCATCTATCCCTGGCTGGCCTACCAGAGCCTGTTCGACCTCGGCCGCAGCGGCCACCTGCGCAAGGGCGAGGGCGCGCCGCGCGAAATCGGTCGCAACTACCGTCGCGGCATTCGCAAGGGCCTGCTGAAGATCCTCTCCAAGATGGGCATCTCGACGGTCGCCGGGTATCGCGGCGCGCAGCTTTTCGAGATCGTGGGACTGTCGCCCGACGTGGTGAAGCTCTGCTTCCCCGGCACGCCGTCACGCATCGGCGGTTCGACCTTCGCCGATCTCGAGCAGGAGCAGCGCATCCTCGCCGCCGAAGCCTGGGACGAAGCCCTGGCGTTGCGCGCGGGCGGTCTCTACAAATACGTGCACGGCGGCGAGTTCCACATGTATGGCCCCGACGTCATCGCCAGCCTCCAGGTGGCGGTGCGCACGGGTCTTTGGCGCGACTACCAGACCTATGCGCATCACGTCGACACGCGGCCGCCGTCGGCCCTGCGCGACCTGCTCGTGCCGCGAGTGGGCACGCCGGTGCCGCTCGACGAGGTGGAGCCGGTGGAGTCCATCCTGCGCCGGTTCGATTCGGCGGGCATGTCGCTGGGCGCGTTGTCGCCCGAGGCGCACGAGGCGCTCGCCATCGCGATGAATCGCCTGGGCGCGCGGAGCAACTCGGGCGAGGGCGGCGAAGATCCCGTGCGCTACGGCACCGAGCGCGCATCGAAGATCAAGCAGGTGGCCTCCGGGCGTTTCGGCGTCACGCCGGCCTACCTCGTCAACGCCGAGGTGCTGCAGATCAAGATCGCGCAGGGCGCCAAGCCGGGCGAGGGCGGCCAGCTGCCCGGGCACAAGGTGGACGCCACCATCGCGAGGCTGCGTTACGCCAAGCCGGGCATCGGCCTGATTTCGCCGCCGCCGCACCACGACATCTATTCCATCGAAGACCTCGCGCAGCTCATCCATGACCTCAAGGAGGTCAATCCCGACGCGCTGGTCTCGGTCAAGCTCGTGTCGCACGCGGGCGTGGGCACGGTGGCGGCGGGCGTGGTCAAGGCGGGTGCCGACCTCATCACCGTATCCGGCCACGACGGCGGCACCGGTGCGAGCCCGCTCACCTCGATCAAGTACGCGGGCACGCCGTGGGAACTGGGCCTGGCGGAAACGCAGCAGACGCTTCGCCTCAACAACCTGCGCGGACGCGTTCGCCTGCAAACCGACGGTGGCCTCAAGACCGGCCTGGACGTCATCAAGGCGGCGATGCTCGGCGCCGAGAGTTTCGGCTTCGGTACCGGGCCGATGGTGGCGCTGGGCTGCAAGTACCTGCGCATCTGCCATCTCAACAATTGCGCCACGGGCGTCGCCACGCAGCATCCGGTGCTGCGTGAAAAGCACTTCATCGGGCTTCCCGAGATGGTGATGAACTACTTCCGCTTCGTGGCGGAAGACGTGCGCCACCACCTGGCCCGCATGGGGATGCGTTCGCTCGAGGAGCTGATCGGACGAAGCGCCCTGCTGGACCGGCGCGAAGGCGTCACCGCGGTGCAGGAGCGCCTCGACCTCGCACCGCTGGTGAGCGAAGACGGACTCGGCACCGAGGTGGATTTCGCCTGCACGTTCGCACGCAACCCGGTGCGCGACCCCGCCACGCTTGCCCACCGCATCTCCGCCGAAACGCGCGAGGCCGTCGCGCACGGCACGGGTGGCGCGTTCGCCTACGACATCGCCAATACCGACCGTGCCATCGGCGCGCGCCTGTCCGGTGAGGTGGCGCGCCGGTGGGGTGACGCGGGCATGAGCGGCAGGCCGGTCGAGCTGCGCCTGCGCGGCGCGGCGGGCCAGAGCCTGGGCGCGTGGAACGCCGGCGGCGTGCACATCGAGCTGGTCGGCGAAGCCAACGACGGCGTGGGCAAGGGCATGGCCGGGGGGCGCATCGTGGTCCTGCCGCCGGAAGATTCGCCTTTCGCGAGCCAGGACGCCTCGATCATCGGCAACACCTGCCTCTATGGCGCCACCGGAGGCGAGCTCTTCGCCGCCGGTCAGGCGGGTGAGCGCTTCGCCGTGCGCAACTCCGGCGCGCTGGCCGTGGTGGAGGGCGCGGGCGACCATTGCTGCGAATACATGACCGGCGGTGTCGTCGCCGTGCTGGGGCGTACCGGGCTCAACTTCGGTGCGGGCATGACGGGCGGCTTCGCCTACGTGCTCGACATCGAGCGCAACTTCGTCGACTGCTACAACCACGAACTCGTCGACATCGTGCGCATCTCGCACGAAGGCATGGAGCACTACATGCAGCACCTGCGCCAGCTCATCGAGCGCCATGCCGAACTTACGCAAAGCGCCTGGGGGCGTCGCGTGCTCGGCGATTTCCGCGGGTTGCTGCAACGCTTCTGGTTGGTGAAACCCAAGGCGGCCAGTCTCGATGCGTTGGCCGAAGAATTGAGGAGCGCGGCATGAGCGCGAAGGACTTCCGTTTCCTCGATCTTCCGCGACAGGTGCCACGCACGGTGCCGGTGGCGGTGCGCGTGCTCGGTTACGGCGAGATTTCCGGCGACTTCGCCTCCACCGAGGCATCGCAGCAATCCGGGCGTTGCATCGATTGCGGCAACCCGTATTGCGAGCACGCCTGCCCGGTGCACAACTACATCCCGAACTGGTTGAAGCTGGTGCAGGACGGCCGTCTCTTCGAAGCGGCCACGTTGATGCACGAGACGAACCCGCTGCCGGAGATCTGCGGCCGCGTGTGTCCGCAGGATCGTCTTTGCGAAGGCGCGTGCACCTTGGAACAGGGCGATTTCGGCGCGGTCACCATCGGCAGCGTCGAGCGTTGGGTCACCGACGAAGCCTTCCGCCAGGGCTGGCGTCCCGATCTCTCCCGCGTGAAGGAGACCGGCGCGCGCGTGGCGATCGTCGGTGCCGGTCCCGCCGGCCTGGCCTGCGCGGATCGGCTCCGTCGCGCAGGCATTGCCGCCGACGTGTTCGATCGTCAGCGCGAGATCGGCGGCCTTCTCACCTTCGGCATCCCGCCGTTCAAGCTCGACAAGAACGTGGTGCTCACGCGTCGTGCCGTGCTCGAAGGCATGGGCGTGAGGTTCCACCTCGGTGTGGAGATCGGCCGCGACATCGCCTTCGACGACTTGCTCGCCGACTACGACGCCGTGTTCGTCGGTACGGGCGCGTACACCTACGTCGACGGTCGGCTCGAAGGGCGCGAGCTCGCCGGTGTGCACGATGCGTTGCCTTTCCTCATCGCCAACACCGAGCGCCTGCTGCGCGACGAGTCGCCATCGCCCGAATACGATCTCGCGGGCAAGCATGTGGTGGTACTCGGCGGCGGCGATACGGGCATGGACTGCAACCGCACGGCGATCCGCCTCGGCGCGGCCTCGGTCACCTGCGTCTACCGTCGCGACGAGCCCAGCATGCCCGGTTCGCGTCGTGAGGTGGGTTACAGCCGCGAGGAGGGGGTGCGTTTCCTCTTCCATCGTCAGCCGGTGGCGCTGGTGGGCGAGGGCGGCAGGGTGAAGGCCGTGCGTGTGGTGGAAACGGAACTGTTCGACGACGGCGACGGACGCCCGCGGCCGCGTAACATCGAGGGCAGCGACACCGACCTGCGCGCCGACGTGGTGATCCAGGCCTTCGGTTTCCAGCCGAGTCCTCCGGATTGGTGCGAAGCGTTCGGTATCGAGCGTGATCGCAGTGGGCGCATCGTGACCGGTGCCGAGGGGCACCTGCCGCACCAGACGAGCCATCCGCAGGTGTTCGCTGGCGGCGACAACGTGCGGGGTGCCGACCTCGTGGTGCGCGCCGTGTACGACGGGCGCGAAGCGGCCGGGTCGATCGTGCGGATGCTGGCGGGTGCGAACGTGAAGGCGGTGATGTCGGCCTAGCTTCGGCCGATGCCAGGACACTGTGCTCCTGCGAAAGCAGGAGCCCAGTGTCTTCCGCCCGTCGGCAGGAGCACAATGCACCCATGCCACCGTGCGCCCACTTTCCATGTGCCTGATCGCCTTCGCCTGGCGCGTCCATCCACGCTGGCGTCTCGTCCTCGTCGGCAACCGCGACGAATCCCACGCTCGGCCCACCGCGCCCCTCGCCTCCTGGGATGAGGCGCCGCAGGTCGTGGCGGGTCGCGACCTCGAGGCGGGAGGTACCTGGGCCGGCGTGGCGCCGCATGGGCGCGTCAGCGTCATCACCAACGTGCGCGATCCCGAAGCGAACCACGACGGTTTGTCCCGGGGCTTGCTCGTGGCCGATTACCTCGGCTCCAACGTGTCCGCGGCCGAGCATGCCGGCGAGTTGATGGCGGCCGCGAAGGACTACCGCCCGTTCAACCTGCTCACTTTCGACGGCGAGAAGGGCTTTTATCTCGGCAACCACCCGGAGGCGAGACGGCAGGAAATCACCGATGGCATACACGGCCTGTCCAACGCCGACTTCAACGCGCCTTGGCCGAAGACGCGTGCGTTGACGACGAAGCTCGGGCAGTGGGATGGCGACATCGCGTCGCTGTTCGGGATGCTGTCCGATCCAGGCCGTTGGCCGGACGACCTGCTACCGGATACGGGGATAGGCGTCGAGCGCGAACGGTTTCTGTCCAGCGCGTTCATCGCGGGGGAACACTACGGCACCCGGGCGAGCACGGTGATCCTCGTGGGTTACGACGACGCGACGACCATCGTCGAGCGGCGGTTCGGGCCGAACGGCGTTCCGGCGGGCGAGACCCGAATCGACCTGCCGCCCGCTGCGTAGGATTCGCCGATGCGATCGGCTCCCACCCCTTCGGTAGGAGACCTGCGACCGAAGGGGTGGGAGCCGATCGCATCGGCGAATCCAGGTCGCGATATTCCCTCCACGAGCGAAAGTCTTTTGCCCGCCCGGCGATTGATCCACGTCGCCTCCACCCCGACGATGGTGCCATCACTTTCCCCTTCCCGGAGCACACCATGAACATCGACCTCGGCAAGCGCAGCGCCATCGTCACCGGTTCCACCGCCGGTATCGGCCTGGCCATCGCCAAGGGCCTGGCCGCCGCCGGCGCCAGCGTCGTCATCACCGGCCGCACGCAGGCGCGCGTGGACGAAGCCATCGCCGAGATCCGCAAGCAGCTGCCCGACGCACGCGTTTCCGGCGTAGCAGCCGACCTCGGCACCGCGGAAGGCGCCGCGAAGCTCATCGCCGCCGTGCCGCAGACGGATATCCTCATCAACAATCTCGGCATCTTCGAACCGAAGGACTTCTTCGCCATCGACGACGCCGAATGGAGCCGTTTCTTCGAGATCAACGTCAACTCGGGCGTTCGCCTCTCGCGCCACTACGCCAAGGGCATGGCCGATCGCGGCTGGGGGCGCGTGCAGTTCATCTCCAGCGAGTCCGGCGTGCAGATCCCGGCGGAGATGGTCCACTACGGCGTCACCAAGACGGCCCAGCTCGGCGTGTCGCGCGGCCTGGCCGAAGTGCTCGCCGGCACCGGCGTGACGGTGAACGCCGTGCTCCCGGGGCCGACGCTGTCCGAAGGCGTGAGCGAGTTCTTCGGCAAGATCGCGAAGGACCAAGGCAAGACGCAGGAAGCGGTGGAGCAGGACTTCATCGACACGCACCGTCCCACCTCGCTCATCAAGCGCCTGCTCAGCGTCGACGAAGTGGCGAACGCGTGCGTGTACCTCGCTTCCGAGCAGGCCTCGGGCACCACCGGCGCGGCGATCCGCGTCGATGGCGGCGTGACGCGTTCGATCGTCTAATCGCCCAACTGGCGGACGATGCGGACGAAAGCCCCGTCGTTCCGCTGGAATTCCGGACGCGGCGCAGGGAAGCGCTCGTCGGTGATCTCGATCGCGCCGACGCGGTCCATGCGGAAGCTTTTCCATCCCTCCGATTTGCCCGATGCGCTGCCACCATCGACCTGGTAGGCGCTGAGCAGGCGATCACCGTGCGTGTCGTCGCCATAAACGTGTGGCTGCACGAGTCTCTGACGACCGCCGTATTCGACAAGGAGCAGGCGCATCTCGTCGATGGCCTGGCAGACGACGGCATCGTGCCGATTCACGATACGTCGCCGTCCACGTAATACCAGCGGCCGCCCTCGCGCACGAAGCGGCTTACTTCGTGCATGCGTTGCGCGCTGCCGCCGCCGATGCGCATCCGCGCCACGAACTCGACGATGGCGGTGTCGGGCGAGGGGTTCTCGTGGCGCTTTACCGACAAGCCCAACCACGTCGGCTTCGGCGATTGCGATGCCAGATCGAGGGCGTCGGGCCGCGTGTCGGTGTGCCACGTCGAGAGCAGGTAGTCGTCGAGACCGAGCACGTAGGCGCTGTATCGCGAGCGCATCAACGCCTCGGCCGTCGGAGCGGGCTGGCCGGCGTGCCATCGTCCGCAACAGTCGTCGAGCTTGCCGCCGCTGCCGCAAGGGCAGGCCAAGGGTGCCTGGGTCATGAAGCCGTCCGATAAAGAGGGTGGCGACAGGATGCCATCAACGCTCGCCGCCCGATTCGATGAGTTGCGTGAGGTCGTAGCCCATGGCGATGGCCTGCGCTTTCAGGGCATCGAGCGTGGCGTGTCCAAGCGACGGGCCCCGTGAAAGTATCCACAAGTACCTTCGCCGGGGTTCCCCCACCATGGCCCAGCGATACTCATCGTCCAGCGCGAGCACCCAGTAATCCGCCCACACCACCGGCAGCCAGCGCAACCAGCGGGGCGCGAAGGTGACCTGGAGCTTGCCCCTCGCATACGGCTCCGGCCGCCGGGCGACACCGAGGGCGGACAGTTCCTTGCCCTCCGGTCCTGGGCAACGGTTGTGCACGGTCACCGTCTCGTCGGGGTTGGGGGTGTACTCGGCGATCGCCTGGCCCGTGCACTTGCGCTGGAAGTACATCGGCAGCCGGGCGACCTCATACCAGGTACCCGCATAGCGGCTCAGGTCGAGGTCCGCGACGGCCGTGACGGCCTGGCTGGATGGCATAGGGGGCATGGCTGGATTCCATCGAAACGACCTTCTACGATGCCGGCCAGGGGTGAACCCCGATTGAACCGTGTTGGGGGCGGGGCGGACGCATGGGGAACAACGAGCCACCGGGCTTGCTGGGGCGGTTGCGCGAGCGGCTGACGACGCGCCCCTGCGTGCGTTTCGATCCCGTGGAAGGGACGATCGTTCACGTATCCGGGCCGCTCAGCGTGCGCGAACTGCCCGTGGCGGCGGTGCGCCGGGTGGAGGCGGGGAATCGGGACGATGCGTCCTACGACACCGTGTTCCTGTTCTTCCATGCCGACGACGACCTGCTGGCCGTGTCGGAGCATGACAAGGGGTTTGCCGCGTTGGTCGACGCGCTCGGGTCGGTGTTTCCCGGCATCGACGGTTGGCAGGCGGCGGTTCCGCCGGTGAAGTACCAGCTGACGTCGGTGGATTTGTGGGTGAGGGAGTAAGACGGCGTTTGTCGCGCTTCGAATCGCGGACAGGGTCCGCTCCCACCCTCCGGTAGGAAGCCTGCTACCGGAGGGTGGGAGCGGACCCTGTCCGCGATGGACGAAGCCGAATCGCGAGGGCGACCGTGCCTTCTCCGAGTTCGATCCCCTGCGGCTGGAAGACCGTATCGCCCGATGCGATAGGCCGATCGTTCGCACGGCCTTCCCCGTGCGCCACGTAGACGAGAACGATATCGGCGTCGAGGTCGATCGTGCCGGGTCCGCGCAGGACGAGAATGTCGCCTTCCGCTTCCCCGCGCCTCACCATCAGGTTGAAATCCCGCGTCGCCCCATTCGCCAGCCGAACCTCCACCCGCGCCTCGCCCGCGAACGCGAACGGTACGCATGGCTCGGTCAGCGCGTGTTCGCGCTCGCCGTCGAGCGTCATCGTGAAGCCGTCGCCCTCCAGAAGCACGATGGTGCGATCGATGCCCGGAAACACGGAAAACGGCGAGGCCGTGTCGACATCGGCGATGCTTGCGCGCCAGAGGAAATCGTCCATGCCCGCGCCGTTGGGAAACACCGCGATCTCACGCGTGATGCCCAGGCCGTTCTTCCACGGTACGGCCTTCAGGTCGTCGAAACGAAGGATCGTCATGCGACACGCTCGATCTCGCGGGCGAAGGGCGGAAGGGCGCGCAGCATGCCGGTGCCGTAACGCTTGGTGATCACGCGACGGTCGAGCAGCACGATGCGTCCGGTGTCGGTTTCCGTACGGATGAGGCGGCCGCAATACTGCGTGAGGATGCGCGTCGCATCGGGCACGCTCACTTCGATGAAGGGATTGCGGCCGCGCGATTCGAGCCATTCCGCATAGGTCGCGCCCACCGGATCGGTAGGCACGGCGAACGGGAGTTGCGTCACCACCACGGTTTCGCAGAGCTTGCCGGGGAGGTCGAGGCCTTCGCCGAACGAGGCCAGGCCGAAGAGCGTGCTGCCCTTGCCGGCCTCGATGTCGGCGCAGTGTTCGGCGATGAGCTGTGCCTTCGACAACGAGCCCTGCGCGCGCACCTTGCGCACGTGTTCGATGGGCAGGATCTGCAACACGCGGTCGAGCTTCGCCCGCGAGGTGAACAGCACGAGGTTGCCCGCGTCCCAGTCCAGGTGCTTCGCCAGCCATTCGGAGACTTCGCGCGCGTGACCCTCGCGGTCGTCGGGCAGCGTGCGCAGCGCGGGCACGGCGAGCGTGGCCTGTTTCTCGAGGTCGAACGGGGAGGGCAGGCTGAGGGTGACCGATTCGTTCGGCAGGCCCACCGAATCGGCGAAGCCGCGGAAGTTGCCACCCGCGCTCAGCGTGGCGGAGGTCATCACCACCGCCGAGGCGTTGTCCCACAGCACGCTGCGTAGCAGGCCACCCGCCGACACGGCGGAGGCGTGGCAGACGAGTTGCTGGTCGGGCGTCATGCTCACCCAGCGCGCGAGCGGCGGGCCGTTCTCGCGATCGTCGGTGGACCACGCATACCATGTGCGCACCTGGCGATCGAGGCGTTCCAGCGCCACGCCGAGCTCGCGCGAAAGCGCTTCCTGCGTGGGGCCGCCGGCCTCCATCTCCACCACGGTGCGGCGCACGGTGCGCAGCCAGCGCTGGATGTCCTTGGTAAGCAGGTGGAGATAGTCGGCGTGGCGCTTCCAGTTGTCCGGCAGTTGGCCCAGCGAGGCGCGGAACACGGGCTCGGTCTCGCTCGACGACGGCGTCCAGCCGAGCCGGATCTCGCGTTCCATCTCTTCCAGCGCGTTGGACAGCTCCACCATCTTCTCGTCGCCCATCTCGAGCGAGAGATTGCCGATGGTTTCCTTGTCGGTGAGCGAATAGGCCCCGTGGATCTGGTTCTGCAGGCGGCCGATGCGGCGCACGGTGGAGGCCAGGTGCACGTCGGCGGCGCCGCGGTCGATGGCCTTGCCCGGCACGTGGTGCGCCTCGTCGAAGATGTAGAGCGTGTCTTCGGGCTTGGGCAGGATCACGCCGCCGAAGGTGTCTTCGTCGCGCGGCATGGTGAGGTCGGCCAGTACCAGGTCCTGGTTGGCCACCACGATGTCCGCCTCGCCGATCGCGCGACGGGCCACGAAGAACGGGCAGACCGCGAAGGCGCCACACTTGCGGCCGGTGCAACCGCCCGCGCTGGTGGTGATCATGCCGCGCACGAGGTCGGAGAGGGGCTCGGGGCTGCTGTCGATGTCGCCGTTCCACTCGCGCGATTCGAACGCCTTGCCGAGCTTTTCGATGGCCTTGGTGTCGCGTTCGGCGGGTGGCCGCGACCACAGGGCCAGTTCGGCGTCGAAATCGAAACCGGCCTGCGCGGTGGGCTCCGCGCCCGCCATGCGCAGGTTGCGCGGGCACAGGTAGCGTGCACGGCCCTTGGCCAGCGCCACCTTGGCCTCCACGCCGCACAGGCTGAGGTATTGCGGGATGTCGCGCTGGACGAGCTGCTCCTGCAGGGCCACGGTGGCCGTGGCGATCACCAGCTTCTTCTTCTGCGCGCGGGCCACTTCCAGCCCCGCGATGAGGTAAGCCATCGACTTGCCGGTACCCGTCGGCGCCTCGATCACCGCCGCGCCGGCGGGTTCGGCCAGCGCCTTGGCCACCTCGGCGATCATCTTCAACTGCGACGCACGGCCGCGAAAACCCGCGAGGCCATCCTTCAGCCGCGCGTAGGCGGCACGGATCGCGGCTTTGGTGTCTTCGGTGAGCATCGAGGAGGCAACAGGCAGGCAAGGCAACCCTGCAAGGTTACCTTATCGCCGTCTCACCTCGCGGCCTTTACGCGTGTCGGTGGTTCATTCCGGCCGGCGGGACACCCGCGACGAGGCCCGCCACGACGAAGGTGTGTTCTTCCCAGGTGCCGTCGGCATGCTGCACGTGGATTTCCACGGGGCGGCCTAGGTGGTCGGACAGGCCGGGTGCCATCTGCTCGGCCGCAGCGATGGCTTCCGCCTGCGATGCGTAACGGCCGAGGGGCAGTGAAGCGCGGCGTACGATCCACGGTCCCTGTGTCGATTCGCTGTACGGAATGAACAGTTGGGCGGAACTCGAAGCCATGGGACCCTCACTGGACGGTTGGGTGCGCTGACGAAGCGGGGCCGCTGTGCGGCCCCTGGATCCGAACCTACGCCTTATCGGCTAAAAAACCCGTTAACCCTTGTCTCACAAGGATTTGCGATTGGGGTGGAGGGCCGTTCAGCCGTTGAAACCGAGGAAGTCCAGCTTGCCCACGCCCACCCCGTTATGGCGGAGGATGTCGTAGGCGGTGGTCACGTGGAAGTAGAAATTGGGCAGGGCGAAGGCCAGCACGTAGTCCTGCGCGGTGAACGTGCGCGGGTTACCGCGGAAGTCGCGGGTGATGCTGCGCGTGGCGCCCTCGTTCACCGCGTCGACCGGGACCGATTCGATCCACTTCACGGTCGCATCGATGCGGGCCAGCAGGTGGTCGATGGTGGTTTCGTTGTCCTCGAACGACGGCGGGGCGACGTCGGCGACGCGTGCTACGGCGAACTTGGCCGTGTCGCTGGCGCGCTGCACCTGGCCGGCGAGGTTCAGCATGTCCGGGGCGAGGCGTTTGTCGACGAGCGCGTCGCCGCCATGGACCTTGCCCTTGGCGAGGAGGTCGGCGAGGACGCGGAATCCGCGAAGGTAGGCGGCGACGGTGACGTCGTGGAGGGTAATGGTCATGGTGGATTCCTTGGGTATTGCGCTGATGGTGGGGCGATGGAGCGGGGCGTTCAAGCGGTTTTCGCCTTGAAGCTGCACCAAAGGCCCCAACCCACTACCATCACCCGCCATCCCCGCCACCGAACGGACCCCCATGTCCCCCATCGATCCGGCTCCGGACGCCATCGTCGCCGTGCGAGGCCTGTCCAAGACGTACAAGAGCGGTTTCCAGGCGTTGAAGCGCGTCGACCTCGATATCCGCCGTGGCGAGATCTTCGCCCTGCTCGGCCCCAACGGTGCGGGCAAGACCACGTTGATCAGCATCGTCTGCGGCATCGTCAACGGCAGCGAGGGCTCCGTCATCGTCGACGGCCACGACATCCGGCGCGACTTCCGCGCGTCGCGCGCGCTCATCGGCCTCGTGCCGCAGGAGTTGTCCACCGACGCCTTCGAAACCGTGTGGGCGACGGTGCGCTTCAGCCGTGGCCTGTTCGGCAAGGCGCCCAATCCGGTCTACCTGGAGCGCATCCTCCGCGAGCTGTCGCTGTGGGAAAAGCGCGACGCGAAGATCATGACGCTCTCCGGCGGCATGAAGCGCCGCGTGCTCATCGCCAAGGCGCTGGCGCATGAACCGCGCGTGCTGTTCCTCGACGAGCCCACTGCGGGCGTCGACGTGGAGCTGCGCCACGACATGTGGCAGATGGTACGTCGCCTGCGCGAATCGGGCGTCACCATCATCCTCACCACGCATTACATCGAAGAGGCCGAGGAAATGGCCGACCGCATCGGCGTCATCAACCACGGCGAACTGGTGATCGTGGAAGACAAGCACACGCTGATGCGCAAGCTGGGCAAGAAGCAGCTGTCGCTGCAGTTGCAAGCGCCGCTTCCCGCCGTGCCGGCCGAACTGTCGCACTGGCCGCTGGAACTTTCCGCGGACGGCCAGACGCTGACCTACACCTTCGACACGCAGGGCGACGATACCGGCATCGCCGAGCTGCTGCGCAAGCTCGGCGGCATGGGCATCGACTTCAAGGACCTGCACTCGAGCGAGAGTTCGCTCGAGGAGATTTTCGTCGGCTTGCTGAGGAACGGGGCATGAACCTCCACGCGATTCGCGCCATCTACCGTTTCGAGATGGCCCGCACGGGCCGCACGCTGATGCAGAGCATCGCCTCGCCCGTGCTCTCCACCTCCCTTTACTTCGTGGTGTTCGGCGCCGCCATCGGCTCGCGCATGGGTGACGTGGGCGGCGTGACCTACGGTGCCTTCATCATTCCCGGCCTGATCATGCTGTCCCTGCTCAACGAGAGCGTGTCCAACGCCTCGTTCGGCATCTACATGCCCAAGTGGGCCGGCACGATCTACGAGTTGCTGTCGGCTCCCGTGTCCTACGTGGAAGTGGTGCTCGGCTACGTCGGTGCCGCCGCCACCAAGTCGGTGATCCTGGGCCTGCTGATCCTCGTCACGGCGCGCCTGTTCGTGCCCTACGAGATCCTCCACCCGTTCTGGATGGCCGGCTTCCTGGTGCTCACCGCCGTCACCTTCAGCCTGTTCGGTTTCATCATCGGCCTGTGGGCCGACGACTTCCAGAAGCTGCAGGTGGTGCCGCTGATGGTGATCACGCCGCTCACCTTCCTCGGCGGCAGCTTCTATTCCATCTCGATGCTGCCGCCGGTGTGGCAGAAGATCACGCTGTTCAATCCGGTGGTGTACCTGGTGAACGGCTTCCGCTGGAGCTTCTATGGGCAGGCCGACGTGAACGTGATCGTGAGCGCCGCGGCCACGGTGGGGTTCCTGCTGGTCTGCCTGGCCGCGGTGTGGTGGATCTTCCGCACGGGGTGGAAGCTCAAGGCCTGACCGGGGATAGGATGGGCGCATGAGCGAACGTCCCGTTCCGCCGAACGATCCGGCCGTGCGTCGCCTGCGTCGAGCGCAGGCGATGCTCGATCGCATGCTCCGCGCGCTGCCCGTGGGCAAGCGTGCGCGGGTCGGTGCCTTCATGGCGGCGAAGACGATGGTCTCGGCCTGCGTCGCCTATGGCCTGGGGCAGTTCGTGCATCCGCGGGAGGCCTTCTGGGCCGCGATCAGCGCGATCGCCGTCACCCAGCCGCATTTCGGCGACACGCGCGGCGCGGGCCGCGACCGGGTCCTGGGTACCGCCTTCGGCGCCATGGCCGGGCTGCTGGGACTGTGGATCGGCGGCAGCGGCGAGTTCGTCGCCTTCGCGGTGGCTTTGTTCATGGTGACCGTGGCGTCGTGGACGGTCAGCGACGGCGCGGCCGCGCGCGTCGGCGGCATCACCACCGCCATCGTGATGCTCGTGCCCGCCACCGGGCCGCGGTGGGAGGTAGCGGCCTATCGCCTGGCCGAGGTGGTGCTGGGCACGTTCTGTGCCCTCGTCGTCGGCTGGCTGGTGGCGCGGCTGGAAGATCGCGTGGAGCGTGACGCGGACCCATGACGGGTGTTCGTGGGAGCCGGCTTCGTCGGCTCCCACGACGCGGATCAGCCGATGAAATCGGCCTTGCCCAGCGGCACGCCCTCGCCGCGCAGGATCGCGTAGGTCGTGGTGGCATGGAAATACACGTTCGGCAGCACGTAGCCGAACAAATACTCCTGGCCGGCGAAGCGACGCTCGCCGCTGCGCATCTTGAGCACGATCTCGCGCGCTTCGCTGCCGTCGATCCGCCCGGGCTCGATGCCTTCGATCATGCCGATGACCTTGGCGATGCGCTCCTGGAGCTGCTCGAAGGTGGTCTCGTCGTCCGCCATCGACGGCACGTCCTGGCCGGCGAGGCGATAGGCCGCGCCCTTGGCCATGTCGGTGGCGATCTGCACCTGGCGGGCCAGCGGGAACATGTCGGCGATGACGCGCGTGTTGAGCAGCACGTCGGGAGCGATGTTGCGTTCCCTGGCGAAATCCGCGCCCTTCTGCAGCACGCCCGACAGCGCTTTCAGCGCGCGGACGAGGACGGGGACGGAAGCCTGGTACATCGAAAGGGACATGGCGCGACTCTCGGCTGGGGCGGCCGGAATGGCCGCCGGGTCGCGTATTGTGCGCAGTCCGTCGCGGCACGTCGACGTGCCGCCGGATCTTGCGAAGTCAGCCCACCACGCAGCGATTGCGGCCGCCGTTTTTGGCGGTGTAGAGGGCGAGGTCCGCGCGCTCGAACACCGAGGCAGGGGTGTCGCCGGGCTGGAAATGGGCCAGGCCGATCGATGCCGTCACCCGCACGAGCTGGCGCGCGGCGTGGAAGTTGAGGTGCTGGATCTTTCCGCGGAGGCGTTCGCACACCTGCAACGATTCGGCCGGCTCGGTGCCCTCGAAGACGATGATGAATTCCTCGCCGCCGTAGCGGGCGACGAAGTCGACGGGGCGCACGTGCTTGAGCAGGGCCTGGCCGATGACGCGCAGCACGGCATCGCCGGCCGTGTGGCCGTAGGTGTCGTTGATGCTCTTGAAGTGGTCGATGTCGATCGCGGCGATGCCCAGCGGCCGTTGCGTGACCAGCCATCCCTCGTACGCGGATTCCACGCGTTTCTCGTAGGCGAGGCGATTGGGCATGCCGATCATGGTGTCGGTCTGCGACAACTCGTGTTCGCGTTCGAGCGATCGCTGCAAGGCGTTACGCTCGGTTTCGAGCTGTTCGATGCGAAGGCGCATCTTCTCGGCGCGATCGCGATAGGCGGTCAGGCGCGCGCCTTCCCGATCGCGGAATTCGCGGAAGCATCCGGCGATGGTTTCCAGGCTTGCGTTCACCCGTTCGCGCAGGTCGTGTACGTCGTCGAGTTCGAGGGCGGCCTCGCCGAGCAGGCGCATTTCGTGCGCCACCGAGGCGTCCAGCGCCTGGCCGTTGGCTTCCCCGGTGGACTGGTCGGTAAGCTCGCGCGACATGTATTGGGTCATCTCGTCGAGACGGCCGGTGACATGGCGCAGCACCGCCTGCAAGGCGTCGATCTCGCGCTGCAGGCCGATGCGCTGTTCGTTGATCAGGTCGGCCAGGCGATCGCCGCAGGCGGCCAGTGCCACGAGGTCGCCCGCATCGGCCACGTCGTGGCGAAGGTCGTTGGCGCGGTCGGCCAGCTTCGGCAATACGATGATGCGATCGACCAGCCGGCTCAGCGCCGACTGCACCGACGAGCCGTGCTCGGTTCGCTGGCGCACGATGGGAATGGCGCGCTGCTCGGAAGGGTGCGGCCGTGCACCGAGGTTGTCGATCGCCTCGCTCAGCCCATGCACCACGTCGGTGAGCTCAGTGGCGCTCAACGGTCCGTCGAGGGCGCCGGTGAGGCGTTCGATGTGCGAATCGAGCTGGTCGTGCGCGCCATGCACCGCCCGCGACAGGCAGGCGACCAACTGGCGGAGCAGGGACTCGGCATCGCGCCACTGGGCCTCTTCGCGAGAGAGCCTCTCCACGGCTTCGTGGTATTTGCCTTCCCAGAGCTCGTTGTCCAGACGCACGTTTCTACCGTCGCGCAGAGTGCCTAAATAGGGCTCATCTTACGCCCGTTCGAGCAGCCGTGGCTTAGAGTTTTACACCGCGATCCGCATCGCCCAGGGTGGCCCCGGTGCCGGTCCCCACCTCCCGCGGGTCCCGGTCGGCCCGCCCTCCGGCGTACCCGAGTCGGGGCGCGACCATGGGCATGGTAAGCATGGTACTGGCCACGGCCATCAGCAGGAGGGCGGTGAAGGTCTCGCTGGTGACGAGCCCGCGGTCGAGCAACACGTTGACGAAGATGATCATGATCAGCGCCTTGGTCTGCAGCAGCCAGCCGACGGTCCAGGCGTCGCCGCGCTTCCAGCCGAGCAGGCGCCCGGCGATTCCCACGCCGGCGAGCTTGCCGGAGACCGAGGCGACCAGGAGCAGTGCGGCCGCGCCGAACACCGCCACGCCGCCGAGCTGCCAGTTGGTGCGCAGCCCGGTGGACAGGAAGAACACCGGCATGATGGTCAGGAGCACGTTGTGGCGAAGGGCGTCGAGGCCCTCGATGCGGAACCACGCGCGCTCCATCGCCGCCCCGGCGAGGAAGGCGCCCACCATGAAGTGCAGGCCGCACCAGTCGGCGCCGTAGCCGCAAGCGGCGAGCCAGACGAGGCCGAGGATATAGCGGTCGCCTTCCTTCAGGCGTGCCATGAGCCGGCGAAATGCCCAGGCCGCCAGGGCGAAGAGGACGAGGAAGGCCGCCTGGTGTCCCACGCGCTGCCAGTCGAGCAGGATGATCGCGAGTACGGCCCAGATCGCCACGTCGTCGAGGCTGGCGTAGCGCAACACGCGCTGGCCGAGCGGTTCGCGCAGGATGCCGAGTTTTTCCATCAGCAGGATGAGGATGGGCAGCGCCGTCACCGCGCAGGCCATGCCGATGCCGAGCACGAATTGCCATGGCGTGGCGCGGGGCCCTATCCAACCGTCGCGCCAGGCCAGCATGACCAGCGCGGCCGCGCAGCCGGCCATCAGGGGAACGCCGAGCGCGAAGGCGGCGGTGGTGCCGCATTCCTTTCGCTGCTTCCATACCTCGGACAGGTCGAGTTCGATGCCCGCGATCCAGACGAATACCATCACGGCCCACCAGGCGATGCCGTTGAGCGCGGCGATCACCGGTGGCGAGAACACCGTCGCGTAGTAGTCCGGAAACGCCTTGCCGAGCACGCCCGGGCCGAGCATGATGCCGGTGAGGATCTGCACCACGACCAGCGGCGCCCAGTAATCGGTGCGGAACACGCGCCAGATCGCGTACGGCACGCAAAGGATGATCGTCATCGCGATCAGGAACAGTTCCGTCGTGCTCATCGAGACCCTCCCCAGGGAAGGCGGAAGGGTAGCAGGTCGGCGATTCCCGCGAAGCGAGTCGCGTCACCGCGGCGGTTGCGCCAGTTCCTTCGCGCTCAGGTACCCGTCGTGGTTCGCGTCCAGTCGATGGAACTGCCCGATGAGGTCACGCTGGAACGTCTCCAGCTTCACCGCATGCTGCCCCGGCCGCATCGGGCCGTCGTTGGCGTCGAGCACGCCGTCGCCGTTGACGTCCATGCGCAGGAAACCCTGGCTCATGTAACGGACGTACTCGGCTTCGTCGACGCGACCGTCGCCGTTCGCATCGAAGCGAGCCAGGTACGCCGACGGGGTGCGCGGCAGATCCTGGGCGATGGCGGGTGTAACGGCCATGAGACACAGCAGCATGGCGTATGGACGTCCATCGGGGGTTTGTGGTGTGCGCACGGGTGGGAGTACCTTTGAAGCCGTTTCTTCAGTCGACCACGGGACTCTCCCATGATCCATGAAAACATCCTCGAAACGATCGGCCGCACGCCCATCGTTCGCCTGAATCGCGTCGCGCCCGCGCACGTGTCGCTCTATGCGAAGGTGGAATCGTTCAACCCCGGCGGTTCGGTGAAAGACCGCCTCGCCATCGCCGTCATCCTGGATGCCGAGCGACGCGGCTTGCTCAAGCCCGGCGACACGGTGGTCGAGGCCACCTCGGGCAATACCGGCGTGGCGCTGGCCATGGTCTGCGCCGCCAAGGGGTACCCGTTCGTCGCGGTGATGGCCGAAACCTTCTCGGTGGAGCGGCGCAAGCTCATGCGCGCCTACGGCGCCAAGGTGATCCTCACGCCCGCCGCCGAGCGCGGCTCGGGCATGGTCCGGCGCGCCGAGGAACTGGCGAAAAAGCACGGCTGGTTCCTGCCGCAGCAGTTCAGGAATCCGGCCAATCCGGCCTATCACCGCAGCACCACGGCGGCCGAGATCCTCCAGGACTTCGCCGGTCGTCGCCTCGACGCCTTCGTGACGGGCTGGGGCACCGGTGGCACGCTGACCGGCGTGGGCCAGGTATTGAAGGTGGCGCGCCCGGAAGTGAAGATCGTGGTGGCCGAGCCTGCCGTGGCCTCCCTGCTCGAGGGCAAGGAATGGACGCCGCACAAGATCCAGGGCTGGACGCCCGATTTCGTGCCCGAGGTGCTCGACCGCAAGGTGTTCGACGTGGACCTGCCCGTCGACGACGTGACCGCCCGCGACACCGCTCGCCGCCTGGCCGCCGAGGAAGGCCTCTTCGTGGGTGTCTCGGCGGGCGCCACGGTCGCCGCCGCGCTCGACTACGCCAAGACGGCGGAGCAGGGCAGCGTGATCCTGGCGATGTTGCCCGACACGGGCGAACGGTACCTGTCGACCTTCCTGTTCGAGGGGGTGAACGAGGGATCGGACGACGAGTGGCTGGCGACGCTGGGCTGAGGCGAGCACCCATCGCGGACAGGGTCCGCTCCCACCCATCGGTAGCAGCCTTTTCACCGGAGGGTGGAAGCGAATCCTGCAGGGCGATGACGACAAGGGAACGACTCCCACGCATTCCCGTCACGCGCCACGCGTCACGGTGTCCTCCAGTGTCCGAGGAGACCGATCATGACCCTTTTTCGAAAAAGCCTCACCCATCAGATCGCCGGTCGCTCGCAGCGCATGACCGGCGCGATGACCCACGACCGCACCCGTGAATTCACCGGTGCGGCTCGTCAATATGTCGGCGACGCCGGCATGGCCGCGCTGCGCGCCGGCCGACAGGTGAAACGCCATCCGCGCACGGCGTTGGCGGTCGGCCTCGGCGTCGCGGCGATTACCGCCACCTGGCTGCTGGTGCGTCGCCGTCCGGAGCCAGCGCCGCAGCGTGATGAACATGATCCGTTCCACCACGAACCTGCCGCCGCCAACGACGAGGCGGTGGTGCCCGGCGAAACCGGCCTCTACTGATCCAGCCAGTCGGTCAGGTCGAGGGCCTCCTGCTCTCCCTTGCGTCCTCGCCGGGAAAGCGCCTCGGCCAGCGACGCAAGTGTCGCATCCAGTTCGAGGCGTGACAGGCGGGCCAGGATCGCATGGTCGTGATCGGTCATGCCCTTGCCCCGCCCTGTCGCCGCCAGGGCTTGGGGTGACATCGCGAGCGGCTTCCAGTCCGATCCCCACGGTATCGAAGCGCGCAGGGCGATCTCGATGCCGGCCGGATCGGGGTCCGCCGCGATGAGCGCGGGTAGCGGCACGAGCGATACCAGGTGCCGCATGGCGTCGAGCCACCATTCGGGTACGTAACCAGGCATCCAGACGACCGCGTATCGGTCGCCGACTTTCCTGGCGACGTCTTCGAAGCTCGTCCGGTTTTCCACGAGCAACCAGGCGATGGGAGAGCCTTCGGCGCCACACATGCGGGCCAGCGTCAGTGGGCTAAGGGCGATCATGTCGGGAATGGCGGCCAGGTCGAACTGGCCGCCTCCGTCGACGATCAGACGCAGCGGCGCCCGAAGCAGCAGCCCCGGGGTATGCGGGGAAACGCCCAGCGCTTCCAGGTCGACGTGGCGGTCCAACCAATGCCAGTCGGCGGAGGTCATGCCGTGGGTATCGTCCAGGGCGAACTGCGCAAAGGCGTTGCGGCTGCCGACGCGCTGTTCCGCACACCATCGATCAAGCTGCGCCACGAGTGTCGCGCGACGGAGCAGGGTACGCATGGCGAGCGTGCGCAGGCTGTCATGCAGGGTACGAAGCCTTTCGTCGCGCGGTGCGGTCGCCATGGCATCGGCGCGTCGGCCAGCCTCGGCATCGCGACGCGGCAGGTTCAATGCGCCACGCAGTTCGTCGGCTTGAAACCAGCGTAAGGCGGTGATCTCCCACACGCTGCCCCTGCGTTTTTCGCGCAGTTCGATCCAGCCATGGACCAGAAGGTATTCAGCGGCGGCGATGGCGACATGGCGCGCATTCCCCGCCTTGGCGAATAACGTCCTGCCCTTGACGGTATCGCCACCGACGCGCAGCAGGTCGACCACCAGCGCGCGATGTTCACCGAGCAGCGTGTCGACACGTAGGTCACCGGCCGCTGCGCGCCGCAGACGCCCGAGGCGGCTCGGGGAGTCGTAGCTGGCGCGGATGCCGTCGGCGTCGGGCGGCCCCCATATTCGGTCGGCCGCCTTCGCCATCACGCCACCTCGGCCTTACGCCGCAGGACGGCCAGGGGTTGCGCCCACTGGGCACCGGGCCGCCGCTTGCTGGTCACCAGGGTGAGATCCGACGGCTGGAACACGTTCACGTTGTGCGTGGCGGGGGTGGTAAGGATGTACTGCGCGCGGGTGGATTTGAGGAACGCGCCGACCTTATCGATGTTGAAGATGTCCAGGTGGGCGAACGGTTCGTCGATGAAGACGAAACCGCCCGGGCGATCCTCGTCGCGCATCAACGCCACGAGCAGCAAGAGCGACTTCATCACCTGCTGTCCGCCCGACGCCTCGCCGTCGTCCATCCCGATCCAGCCCTTCTTGTCGAATTCAAAACGCACGTGGAGAGCGGCCGAGGCCAGCGCGAGATCGTCGTTGGTCAGCTCGGGCAGGTCGACGTCGACGCCGATGCCCGCCAATTCGGCCAGGATCTTGAGGTTCTTGGCGTAGCGGCGCACGGTATTGCGCAATACCTGGATGTACGCGCCGCGGGCTTCATGCGTGATGCGACTCGCGCGTTCCAGGTGTATCCGTCGCTTGTCGAGATCGCCCTTCAGGCCCTCGTGGTCGGCGCCCAGCTTGTCGCGAAGCGACAGCACGCTGGCATCGGTTTCCCAATGGCCTTCCTCGAGGCGCCGTTCGTTTCGCTCGATGGCGCGGCGCACCTCCGACGACGACTGGAAATCCTCGCGCAAGGCGGCCATGGCGGCGCGCGTACGTTTCGCCAGGGGCACGTGGACCCGCTTGGCACGGAAGGCCTTGAGGCGCTCCAGCTGTTCACCGCTGGTGTGGTGATGCTGTCGTTCGGCCTCCACCTGCTGGCGACGTACGGTGACCTGTTCACGCGCGGCATGGTCGCGGGCGTTGGAGGTCTTGGTCCGTTTCTCGCGCACGCTCTCGTAGTGTTGCTCGGCGGCGACGTGGCTGTCGGCAGTGCGCTGCACGTCCTCCTGCAATCGGGCCTGCTGCTCGCGCGCTTCGTTGAATTCGTCCGCACGGTCGGCCAACTGGCTGCTGGCGTTGGCGCCGCGCAGGATGCTCTCGGCGTCGCTGGCCTGGGCCGACGCGGTCTTGCGCTCATCGGCAAGGGCGCGAAGGCGCTCCTCGATATCGCGCAGGCGCGCTTCGCCGTCGCGCAACTGGCGTTCGCGGGCCGCCGCGCCGAAATACATGTCGTCCACGCCGAGATGACGGCCACCGCGACGTTCGCGGAAATAACCCTGCGGGGTGATCCAGTCCTGGTCGCGGCCGAGCTTCGATCCTTCGGCGATGTCGTCCACGCGTCGGATGCGGTCGAGGTTGCGCAGCAGCCAGTCGGGGGCGGCGGAGGAGAACTCGACCACTTCAAGGAGCGAGCCGGGCGTCGGCCTGCCGGCAGGCTCGCGGTCGGCGACCACGAAGTGCTTGTAGCGCATCGATTCGCCGAGCTTCCACGCTTTTTCGCGGTCGCGCGGGTCGTCGAGCAGCACTACGTGGCGATAGCCCGCGAGCACGGCTTCGACGGCCGCCTGCCAGCGTGGCTGGGTGATTTCGACGGTTTCGCTGAGCATGCCGTGGCGAATGCCCGCGTCGTCCAATGCGCGACGGAAAGCGGCCTCGAAGTCGGGCGTGTAGCGGCGGCCGCTGCGCCACGCGGACAGCTTGCTGGTGAGCGTGCCCAGCTCCTGGCGAAGCGTGCCTTCCTCGTCCTGCAGGACGCGCAACCGCGCGCGAGCGTCGCGCGCGATGGTGGCGAGTTGCTCGTGGTCGGCGCCGTCCTGCGCCGCCACGGTTTGGCGGAGGCGGTTTTCCTGGTTGATGATCAGGTCGTTCTGGGCGAGCGCGGCGCGTGCGGCATCGAGGCTTTTCTGCGTGGTCTGGCGCGCGGCGTCGGCGTCGTTCTGTTCGATGCGCAGCTGCTCGCCCGTGGCGTCGAGCGTCTGCAACTGCAGGGTGATGTCCGCGTCCTGACGCTTCAGTTCCGCCACGCGGCGCTTGAAACCGTTGAGCGCCGGACGCGCGCCGCGGATGCTGGCCGCGATTTCGGCCAGTTCGATGCGTGGCTGGATATCCGCCACGAGCGATACGCGTTCTTCCTTGAGCGCGGCCCATTCCTGGTACGAGCGCGATCGCGCCTCGGCCTCCTGCAGGCTGATGCCGATCAGCGAGAGTTGCTGTTCCAATCCGTGCAGTTCGCGGTCGGCTTCGGTCTGCTCATTACGCGCGCGCTGGTAGTCGTCCAGGACCGTCTTGTCGCCGAACACGTCGAAGACCAGGTCGAGCAGCTGCTTGGGAGGCAACTGGCAGAGCTTGTCGGTCGCGCCCTGTTCGAGCGTGAGCACGCGGCGAATCGCTTGCGACAGGCCGGCGCCCTCCAGGCGAACGCGATATTCGCGCAAGCCGAGGAAGTCGTTGCGCTCGGCGATGTCTTCGACGCTGACGTCGCCACCCAGCACGGCATACTGGCGCGTCCACTCGCCACCCTTCTTCTGGATGCGGCAGGCGAGGGTGACCTCGCGATCCATGATGGGAAAGAACGGGCGTTCGCCGTTCGGGCCCGGCAGGTTGCCCACTCGCGCACGCAACCAGGCGAACGGCTGGCCGTTGTGGCGAAGGTAGCTTTTGTAGTCGCGGTTGCCTGCGCAATCGATGGTGAGCAGCGTGCGCAAGGCGTCGAGCAGCGTGGTCTTGCCCGAACCGTTCGGGCCCACGACGGTGACGATGTTGGTGTCCAGCGGCAGGCTGAAACGCTGCCAGTAGTCCCAGTGGACGACCTCGAGGCTGCGGAAATCAAACATCGTCGTTGTCCTCGACCTCGGTGTCGTCGATCAGCTCGTCGCCGGCTTCGCCGGCGGGTGCGTTCGCCGCGCGCGCCGACGCTTCGGTCAGCAGGTCGCCCAGCGCGCCGTCGAGCACGCGCCTGGCCGTGCGTTCGTAATCGAAGGCGAGGTCCAGCAGGGGGCCTTCGGCGATCAGGCGGCTGTCCGGCCCGTCGCCGCGCTTGCGGATGATGAATCCCAGGCGGCTCAAGGTGCCCAAGAGGATGTTGATGCGCATCTTCCCGCCGAGTTTCTCGCCGAAATCGGCCAGCAGCGTGCGCTCGGCGATGACCGGCGCCATCGCGGGGTCGCGGGGAATGGGTTTTTCCTCGGCGAACATCTGGGTCTGCGAGGCGGCGGCTTCCAGCTCTTGGCGCTCCACCTGCCGCTGGCGCTTGGGCAATACGATCAGGGCCCAGATCACCACCAGCAGGGCCACGCCGTCGCGGTCCAGCTGCATCGTGTTGGAAATCCAGCTGTCGCTGCCGCCGAAGACGGCGCGTTCGCTCTTTCGCGATACGGCCAGGCCGATATAGGCGGCGTAGGGATGCTCTCGCAGTTCAAGGCCCACGGCTTCGAGGCGGCGATCGAGTTCTTCGCGGTAGCTTTCGTCGAGCAGCGCCTTGCGCGCCTGCACGTCGTCGCGCGGCAGCCATCGCTGGGCGAGCAGGCGGGTGACCAGGCTGGCGGTATCGTCATGCATCGGTGGTGTCCTTCGCGCCATCGCGAGGACGCAGGCGTCCGGCGCTGACGAGCGCGATGTGGGGCAGGTCGGGGTCGATCAACAGCGGCTCGATCTCGAGCGCGAGCGGCAGTCGGGCGAGGTCGGCGGTGCCGCCTTCCAGCGCCGCGGATTCGGGGTCGCCGAGGAGTCCGAGTAGCGAAAGGCGATACGCAGACAGCGCGTAGTCGTCGCCGATGAGCGTCTCGGACAGTTCGCGAGGGGCCACGAGGGCGGCCAGTTCCGCGTGCCACTCCTCCAGGTAGCGAAGGTCTTCCTCGCTGGTGGGCAGTTCCGCGGTTTCCGGCGGCGCCTCCGCGTTGGGCAGGGTGGTGACCTCGGCGGCGAGGCGTTCGCGTTCGAGCAGTTCGTATTCGGCCACGTCCAGGGCGATCTGGTCGTGCAGGAAGGGGGCGGGCAGGGGCAGCAGCAGCTGTCCGTCTTCGAAGGCGGACAGCGTGTCGATGTCCTGCGCGCGCAGCCAGCCGACGAGGTCGGAAGAGGACAAGCCGGTGCGGCCCAGATGCACGCGATGTTGGTCGATCTTGTTGAGTTCGCGCTGGAACACGCCCGCCTGGCGCAGCAGCGAGCTTTGCGCACGGCCTACCGCCTGGGCGAGACGATGGGCGGCGGGCTCGAGTTCTTCCTGGCGGGTGATGGACGCGACCACCTCGGTACCTTTTTCCACCCATGTCCACACCGACTCGAGACGTTCGGCGGCACGACGGATGCGATGCTCGGAGCCGGAGAGTACGGCGCGGTCGAAGTCTTCCTTCAGTTCCGTCAGGCGCGAGAGCAGGTGGCCCAGTTCGTCCACCGATACGCGGCCCACGGCCTGCCCGGCGGCGAGCTGGGCGGTGAGGTAGCCCAGGCCGTCGTCGTCGTCACGCTCGAATTCCAGCATCGCGGCTAACGCACCCAGGGCCTTCCGACCGACGGGACCGATGCGATAGCGCATGGTTTCGCCGTCGTAGACGAGGATGTCGTGATCCTTGAGGCGCTGGACGACGGTTTCGAGCTTGACCGGATCGACGAAAGCGAGCTGGTCGCGGATTTCCTGCGGCGTCCACTCCGTGGCGTGCGAGCGCGCGCCGATGGTACGAAGCACCAGCAGGCGAAGGAGCACCTGCGTTTCGCTACCGTGGAAGAGGGCGGAAAACGCGCGCAACAGGCCGCGCCCGCGCAGCAGCGGAAAAAGCGAAGGTAAGTCTTCCGCGACGACGCCGTCGCGGAAAACATCCTGCAGGCGCTCGTCGTGGAAGGAAGTGTCGTTCGGGCCGCTCAACGTCAACGCCGGTCGACGCCGACGAAGCGGAGGAATTCGCCGCGCGTGCGCGGGTCTTCGCGGAAGCTGCCGAGCATCTGGCTGGTGATCATCGACACGCCGCGCTTGTGCACGCCACGGGTGGTCATGCACTCGTGGCTGGCGTCGATCACCACGCCGACGCCGCGCGGGCGCAGGGTATCTTCGATGCAATGCGCGATCTGCGCCGTGAGCTTTTCCTGCACCTGGAAGCGACGGGCGAAACCGTCGACCACGCGGGCGAGCTTGCTGATGCCGACGACGCGGTCGGTGGGCACGTAGCCCACGTGGGCGCGACCGATGATCGGCGCCATGTGGTGTTCGCAATGGCTCTCGAACTCGATGTCGCGCAGCACGATCATCTCGTCGTAGCCGGCCACTTCCTCGAAGGTGCGGCGCAGGTACTCGGCCGGATCCTCGTCGTATCCCTTGAACCAGTCGGAATAGGCCTTGACCACGCGCTTGGGGGTGTCGAGCAAACCTTCGCGCTTCGGATCCTCGCCCGCCCACAACAGCAGGGTGCGCACGGCCTCCTCGGCCTGCTCGCGGGTGACCGGGCGGGGCTTGTCGGCGTCGCTCATGGGGCGCAAATCCTCGAAGTGGTGCAAACGGGCATTGTAACGCGGGGGCGGGGCGGTGGGGCGGGGCGAAAGACGCTGGGCTCCTGCCTTCGCAGGAACGACGGCCGTTTCAAGGTGCCGCTCGTCGCTCCTGCGTAGGCAGGAGCCCAGTGCCTTTCGGCCTCAGTCCTCGGGTTCGCCCTCGGGTTCCCCTTCTTCGGCCCCCAGCTCCAGCAACTGCTGCGTCTCCTCCCCACCCAGCGTCTCGACCCCGCGCAAGCGCCGCTCGATGGCCCGCGTGCGCACGCCGGCGCTGTCGATGCTGTTGCGCACGGTATCCAGCTGCTTGCGCGTCTTTTCCAGCACGGTGCCGAACTTGCCGAATTCGTTCTTCACCGCGCCCAGCACCTGCCAGACCTCCGACGAGCGCTTCTCGATGGCCAGCGTGCGGAAACCCATCTGCAGGCTGTTGAGCAGGGCGGTGAGGGTGGTCGGACCCGCCACGGTCACGCGATGCTCGCGCTGGAGCTGGTCGGACAGGCCCGGCCGGCGGATCACCTCGGCGTACAGGCCCTCGGTGGGCAGGAAGAGGATGGCGAAATCGGTGGTGTGCGGCGGTGCCACGTATTTGCCGCGAATGCGCTTGGCTTCCTCGCGCACGCGCAGCTCCAGGGCCTTGCCGGCGGCGAGTACGCCCTCGGCGTCGGCTGCGTCCTGGGCGTCGAGCAGGCGCTGGTAGTCCTCGACGGGATACTTGGCGTCGATCGGCAGCCACACCGGCTCGCCGTCGTCGGTGCCGGGCAGGCGGATGGCGAACTCCACGCGCTCGGCCGAACCGGGGACGGTGGCGACGTTGGACGCGTACTGCTCGGCGATGAGGATCTGTTCGAGCAGGGCGCCCAGTTGCACCTCGCCGAAGGTGCCGCGGGTCTTGACGTTGGTCAGCACGCGCTTCAGGTCGCCCACGCCGGCGGCCAGCGCCTGCATTTCGCCGAGGCCGCGCTGCACGGCCTCCAGGCGCTCGGACACCAGCTGGAACGACTGGCCCAGGCGGGTCTCCAGCGTGGACTGGAGCTTTTCGTCCACGGTGGCGCGCATCTGCTCGAGCTTGGCGGCGTTGTCCTGCTGGATGGCGGCGAGGCGGGTTTCCAGCGTGCCGCGCACATCGGCCAGTCGCTTCTCGTTGTCGGCGGTGAGGGTGGCCAGGCGCTGGTCGATCCGTTCGCCGAAGTGCTTGAGGGTGAGGGCGGATTCCTCGCGTGTCTTGCGCGAGTCGTCGGCCAGGCCCTGGCGCAGCGATTGCAGGCCGTTGTCCGTGCGTTCGGTGAGCTGGTCGAGGCGGCGGGCGAAGCCTTCGATGCGCTCCTGCTGGCGCTCGGAAGCGGCCTGGAGCTGTTCCTGCACGTGGCCGCGGAACTGGCCGAAGCTCTCGCCCAGCTCGCCGCGCCCGGCACGGTGTTCCTCGCGCAGCATGGTTTCGAGGCGGCGGGAGTCGTCGCGCAGGGCGTCGAGACGGGCGGCGCTGCCGTCGTCGCGCTTGCCGCGGGCCAGCAGGGCCAGGAGCAGGCCCACGCTGGCCAGGGCGAGCACGAGCAGGGCGATGAGGAGAAGGGTGTCGAGGGTCATGGGGGGAGTGTCAGCGGTTCCGTTGCCACGAGGCAACCGGTTATCGCGGACAGGGTCCGCGATTCAGGTCGCGGCGAACGCCAATCTCGCCGCCCGATGTCTCAGATCTCGCGATTGCCCACGATCACGACATCCGCCCGGCGCTTGGCGAACAAGCCCACGCAGACGATGCCCACGATCTGGTTGAGCTGGGCCTCGAGGGCCACCGGGTCGGTGATGCGCCAGCCGTGCACGTCGATGATCCAGTTGCCGTTGTCGGTGACGACGCCGTCGCGCCACACGGGCGTTCCGCCCATGGCCGTGATCTCGCGCGCCACGAGGCTGCGGGCCATCGGAATGACCTCGATGGGCAGCGGAAACGTGCCCAGCACCGGTACCTGCTTGGTGGCGTCGATGATGCACACGAACGTGTCGGACGCCGCGGCCACGATCTTCTCGCGCGTGAGCGCCGCGCCGCCGCCCTTGATCAGGCACTTGTTCGGATCGCACTCGTCGGCGCCGTCGACGTAGAGGTCGAGGCGACCCGCCGCGTTGAGGTCCATGACGTCGAAGCCGAGCTTGCGCAGCCGTTCGCTGGAGGCTTCGGAACTGGAGACGCAGGCCTTGATGCGGTCGCGGTACTGCGGCAGTTCGTCGATGAAGAAATTCACCGTCGAGCCCGTACCCACGCCGATGATGCCGCCCTTGAAGCTGCCGTTGCCCACGTATTTGAAGGCGGCGGTTTCGGCGGCAAGCCGCTTCTCGTTGTCCTGGCTCATACTTTCTCCAGCTTCAGGATGTAATCCCAGTCGCCCTTGGCGACCGGCATGACGGAGAGACGGTTGCCCTTGCGCACCAGCGGCATGTCGGCCAGTTCGTCGTGGCCCTTGAGTTCGTCGAGCGAGATGGTGCGCTTGAGCTTGCGCTCGAATTTCACGTCGACCAGCATCCAGCGCGGTTCTTCGCGCCTGCTCTTCTCGTCGTAGTACTTCGACTTCGGATTGAACTGGCTCTCGTCGGGATAGGCCGGCGAGGCCACCGAGGCGATGCCCACGATGCCGGGCACCTCGGTGTTCGAGTGGTAGAAGAAAATCCTATCGCCGACCTTCATGCCGTCGCGCATGAAGTTGCGCGCCTGGTAGTTGCGCACGCCGTCCCACGGTTCGACGCCCTTGCGTTCGAGGTCGTCGATGGAGAAGGCGTCCGGTTCGGATTTCATGAGCCAGTACTTCACGCCTTCACGCCCGTGCAGTCGATGAGCTCCTTCTCCGTGGCGACGTAATCGAGCGGGATGTCCCATTCGGCGGTCTCGATCGCGTCGATCTCCTGGAAGGCATAGCCCACGCCCACGAGCAGGGGCGTGGCCGGGCGCTCGCGCCCGCGCAGGAACTCGAAGCTGCGGTCGTAGTAGCCGCCGCCGAAGCCGAGGCGGTTGCCGCGGCGGTCGAAGCCGAGCAGGGGCACCAGCACCAGGTCGAGCTTGTCGGCCTCGACGATGCGCTGGGCGGCCTTGGGCTCGGGGATGCCCAGCTCGTTGCTTTCCACGTCTTCACCCGTGGTCCACGGGGCGAAGGTGAGCCGGCGCTTGCCGCCCGACTTGGTGACGATGGGCAGGTAGAAGGTCTGGCCGCGCTCGGCCAGGGGGGCGATGGCGAGGTTCAGCGGCAGCTCGCCGCCCGTGGCCCAGTAACCGGCCACGTGGGTGTCGGTGAGGAATTCGGGAAGCTGTTCGAGCGAGGTCCGGAGGCCCTGCGCCGCGGCGACCCGCTCGGCGGGTTTCAGTTCACGGCGGCGCTGGACGAGGTCGGCGCGCAGTTCACGTCTCTCGGGGAGCTTGGTCATGGGATCGTTCTGCCGGGCGGCACGGGCGGGTAGGGTCGCCGGCAAGCCGCTGCCCCCGGTGCCGCGGGACCAACGCTGACCGGTCTGTCACCGGCCGGCCAGAAAAAGGAGAGACGTCCTCCGCACTGCCGCTGCGCACCAAACGACCTTGATCCAAAGGATCAGGTGGGAGAACCACATGACTTCAAGGCTTTCCGCACTTGGCGGACATGCGCAACCGTCACGTAAGGTCGACCCGGGGTCGTATGTAGGAACAAGGCAAATGTAAAGTGCGCTGGCGAACAGCGCAGAGAACGCCCGGCGCTATTTTACCGAGGCGTCGACGAGACCATCAAGCTTCCTGCGCAGGGCGGCCAGTCCGTCGGTCAGCACCTGTTCCTGACTGGCCTGATCCTTGCGTAAGGTGAGCAGCTCGTGGGCGATGCTGACGGCGGCGAGCACCGCGATGCGGTCGAAGCCCGGCACCTTGGCGTTCGACTTCAGTTCACGCATCTTGCCGTCGAGGAACTGGGCCGCGGCCACGAGGCCGGCCCGCTCCTCCGGCGCGCAGGCGATGTGGAACTCGCGATCGAGCAGGCGCAGGGACACCGGTTCGCTGGTCGTGGCGTTCATGAAAAAGGTTTCAGCCCGTGTTCTCGAGCGCCTTCAGGCGCTGGATCATCGCTTCCACACGGCTACGCGCCTGTTCGTTGCGGGCCATGAGTCCTGCCCGTTCGTTGGCCAGTTGCTCCTGGCTGTGCCGCAGGCTGCGGTTTTCCTCGGTGAGGCGACGAACGGTATCGACGAGCCGGTCGAGCGTGGCGCTCAAGGCTTCCAGTTCGTTCTTGAAGGCGTCCGGGGTCGTCATGGGGCGGACTATAACAGGGGACTTGGCGTCAGGGTGCATTAGAATCCCGACGATTCCCCAGGAGTATGCGTCATGCCGGCCAACACCACCGTCGATCCGGAAGACATCGCCGAACTCATCGGCCGGTGCAAGCTCGCCACCAGCGTCAGCGAGTTCCATGGCTCGCTCGTGGGCTACATCAGCGCGGGCGGTTCGTTTCCCGGCGATTCGGTGCTCGATGCGCTCAAGTTGGAACCCGATCCGGCGCCCAACGCCGACGAGCAGGGCATGCTGACGCGGCTGCGTCACCAGACGGAAACCTGGCTGGCCGATACCGAGCTGAGCTTCATGCCCTGGGTGCCCGACGAGGAGGCCCCGCTTCACGAGCGCGTGGAGGGGCTGGCCGACTGGACGCGAGGCTTCCTCGGTGGCTTCGGTCTCGGCGGCAGCGCGGAAACGGCCAAGGCCCTCAGCGCCGACGCGCGCGAGATCCTGCGCGACATGGCCACCATCGCCTCGACCGAAGCCGAACTCGACGAAGACGTCGAGGGCGACGAGGCGTCGCTGACCGAACTGGAAGAATACGTACGCGTGGGCGCCCTCACCCTGCATGCCGAAATGGCGAAGCGCCAGGAACCGGCCGGCGACACCCTGCATTGATCGCGCCCGCCGAATACGGCCGCCGCCGCCGTGAGCTGATGCGCATGGCCGGCGAGGACGCCGTGCTGATCCTCGCCGCCGCGCCCGAGCGGATGCGAAACGCCGACGCGCCCTGGCCTTACCGCCAGGATTCCGATTTCCACTATCTCACCGGCTTCGACGAGCCCGAGGCGGTGCTTGCGCTGTTACCCGGTCGCGCGCACGGTGAGACGGTGTTGTTCTGCCGTGAACGCGATGCCGAGCGCGAGCGCTGGGATGGCGAGCGCATGGGCACCGACCGCGCCGTGCGCGAACTGAAACTCGACGACGCGTTTCCCATCGACGACATCGACGACATCCTGCCCGGCATGATCGAGGGCCGCGCGCGGGTGTACTGCCATTTCGGCCAGGAGCCCGATTTCGACGCCCGCCTGCTCGGCTGGATGCGGCGCCTGCGCACGGCGCGCGGTGGCGGCGTGGTGCCGAAGGACCTGGTCGCCCTCGGCCACCTGCTGCACGACCTGCGCCTGTTCAAGTCGCGCGACGAACTCGTGCTGATGCGCCAGGCCGCCGACGTGGCCGGTGCCGCGCATCTCGCCGCGATGCACATGGCACGGCCCGGCGTGGCCGAGTACGAGATCGAGGGAGAAATCCTGCGCACGATCCGTGGCCGTGGCGCGGTGCCGGCGTTCCCCCCGACGGTCGCCGCCGGCACCAACGCCTGCATCATGCATTACCAGCGGAACCGCGCCACGCTCAAGGACGGCGAACTGCTGCTGGTCGACGCGGGCGCGGAGGTCGATTGCTACGCCTCCGACATCACCCGCACGTACCCGGTGGGCGGTCGGTTCACGAACGAGCAGCGCGCGCTCTACGACATCGTGCTCGAGGCGCAGCTCGCCGCCATCGACGCGGTGCGTCCGGGCCGCTCGTTCGCCGACGCGCACGACGCGGCGGTGCGCGTCATCGCCACGGGCCTGTGCGCGCTGGGCCTCATCGGCGGCGGCGTGGAACGGGCCATCGCCGATGGCGCGTACAAAGCGTATTTCCCCAGCAAGACCGGCCATTGGCTCGGGCTCGACGTGCACGACGTGGGCGACTACCGCATCGACGGCGAGCCGCGCGTGCTGGAGGAAGGCATGGTGCTCACCGTGGAGCCGGGCATCTACGTGCCGCCGGGCGACCGCGGCGTGTACGAGCGCTGGCGCGGCATCGGCATCCGCATCGAGGACGATGTGGCGGTGACCAAGGGAGCGCCGGAGGTGATGACGGCGGTGGTGCCCAAGAGCATCGCGGCGCTGGAGCGCTAGAACATCGCGGACAGGGTCCGCTCCCACCCTTCGGTAGGAGGCTTGCTACCGGAGTGTGGGAGCGGACCCTGTCCGCGATTCCCGTGAAGCGCGACCAATCAGGTCACGTCGTCCTTCGCCCGATGCGCCTCGTCGTCCGAATGCACCTCGTACCACATCGCATTGAGCACCGCGAAGCTGCACGCCAGCCCCAAACCCAGAATCCACGCGAAATACCACATGGCAGCGCTCCTTCAGTACATGCCGTGCGATTTGCGCACGTGTTCGAGGGTGACCCGGCCGCGCATCACGCGGTAGACCCAGCCGGTGTAGAGGATGATGATCGGCATGAAGAACACGGTGACGCCGAGCATGAGCAGCAGGGTGCCCTTGCTCGACGAGGCGTCCCACACCGTCAGGCTCGACGCGGGGTCGGCCGACGAGGGCATCAGGAACGGAAACAGCGCGAAGCCCGCCGACACGATCGTCCCCGCCACCGTCAGGCAGCTGAAGAAGAACCCGGCGAAACCCCGCCGTCCGATGGTGGCCTGCAGGCCCAGCGCACCGGCGAAGGCCACCACGGGTGCCAGCCAGAATCCGGGGTGGGTCAGATACCCCGCGAACCACGAGCTGCCGATCGCCACCTGCTTGGCCAGGGGATTGGAGATGCCGTCGGCCACCACGGGACCGACCACCGCATAACCGGGGATGCCGTAGGCCAGCCAGATGCCCGCGAGCACGAACAGCACGAGATAGGCGAGGGAGGCGACGCGGGCGATGCGCACCGCGCGCTCGGCGATGACATGGTCGGCCTTCATCGCCGCCCACGACGCGCCATGGGTGAGCAGCATGCTGAGGCTCACCAGTCCACAGAGCAGGGCGAACGGCCGGAACAGGCCGAAGAAAGTACCTTCCCAGGCCATCCGCAGGTCGCCGTCGTAGCGGAACGGCAGGCCGAGGAAGAGATTGCCGAAAGCCACGCCGCAGACCAGCATCACGATGAGGCCCGACGCCACCAACGCGTAGTCCCACACGGTCTTCCAGCGCGCATCGTGCACCTTCTCGCGGAAGTTGAAACCCACGGGGCGGAGGATGAAGGCCACCAGCAGCACGAACATCGCCACGTACAGCCCGGAGAACGACGCGGCGTAGAGCAGCGGCCACGCGGCGAACACCGCGCCGCCGCCGAGTACGAACCAGACCTGGTTGCCTTCCCAGGTGGGTTCGATGGTTTCCAGCAGCACCACGCGTTCGTGGTCGTCGCGACCCAGCACGCGGAGCAGGGCCGCCACGCCGAAGTCGAAGCCGTCCATGATGGCGAAGCCGCAGAGCAGTACGCCGATGAGAGCCCACCAGATGATGCGAAGGGTTTCGTAATCGAACATGACGTGCTCCTTCAGGCCGTCTGCGCCGTGGCGGGAATCGCATCGGGGCGGGACGGCCACATGCCCAGGCCGTCCGGTCCCTTGCGCGCGAACTTCACCATCAGATAACCGTCGACCACCGCCAGCGCGGTGTAGAACAGCACGAAGCCGCCGAGCGATATCCATACCTGGCCCGGGGTAAGCGAAGACGCTCCCAGGGCCGTCGGTAGCACGCCCTCGATGGCCCAGGGCTGGCGGCCGTATTCGGCGACGATCCAGCCCAGTTCCGCGGCCACCCAGGGCAGCGGCAGGCTCCACAGGGCCATCTTGAGGAAGCGGCGTCCTTCGAGGCGTCGCTTGCTGGCGCGCCAGAACGCATAAGCGAACAGGCCGATGAACCACAGTCCGCAGGCGACCATGAGGCGAAACGACCAGAACAGCACGGGCACGTTGGGTATGGTGCTGTCGGCCGCCTTCTGGATGTCCTCGGGGGTGGCCTTGCGCGGATCGTCGATGAAGCGCTTGAGCAGCAACGCGTAGCCCATGTCCTTGTCGTGGGTGGCGAGGATGGCCTTTGCCTGGGCGTCGTCGCGGTTCTCACGCAACACCAGCATCGCATCGTAGGCCTTGATGCCGTCGGCGATGCGCACCTTCGCCTCGTCGACGAGGTCGGCGATGCCGAGGATGGGCTGGTCGATGGAGCGCGTGCCCATCAGGCCCATGACCCAGGGAATCTTCACGGCCGCGTGCGTGGAGTGGCTCTTCACGTCCGGAAGGCCGAACAGCGTGAACGAGGCCGGCGCCGGTTCGGTCTCCCACATCGCCTCGATCGAAGCCATCTTCATTTTCTGGTTTTCCGAGACGGTGTAACCCGACTCGTCGCCGAGCACCACGACCGAGAGCGACGCGGCCAGGCCGAAGCTGGCGGCCACCGTCATCGAGCGCTTGGCGAAGTCGATGTTGCGCCCGCGCAGCAGGTACCACGCACTGATCGAGAGCACGAACATCGCACCCATCGTGTAGCCGGCGCTCACCGTGTGCACGAACTTCGACTGCGCCACGGGATTGAAGATCACGTCGCTGAAGGAGGTGACCTCCATGCGCATCGTCTGCGCGTTGAACGCGGCGCCGACGGGGTTCTGCATCCATGCGTTGGCGATGAGGATCCAAAGGGCCGAGAGGCTGGTGGCCAGCGCGAGGAACCAGGTGGCGATCATGTGCTTCAGCGGCGAGATGCGTTCCCAGCCGAAGAAGAACACGCCCACGAGCGTGGCCTCGAGGAAGAACGCCATCATCCCCTCGATGGCCAGCGGGGCGCCGAAGATGTCGCCCACGTAGTGCGAGTAATAGGCCCAGTTGGTGCCGAACTGGAATTCCATGGTGACGCCGGTGGCGACGCCCATGGCGAAGTTGATGCCGAACAGCACGCCCCAGAACTGGGTCATGCGCTTCCATATCTCGCGCCGCGTCATCACGTACACGCTTTCCATGATGGCGAGCATGAAGGCGAGGCCGAGCGTGAGCGGGACGAACAGGAAGTGATAGAGCGCGGTCAGCGCGAACTGCAGGCGCGAGAGGCCGACGACATCGGGGTCGACGATCATGGCGAGGTTCCCTGGGTGGAGGCGGAAGCGGGCGCGAGCATCCGGTCGACGCCCGCGGGCGAAACGTCCGCGCGCGGGAGCGGCCGGATGGCCACGTACCAGATGAGCATGAGCAGGGCGAGCTTGGCGACGACGATGAAGGAGAGCTCGACCGCGAGCCTCTTGAGCGGCTTGTCGCGCCAGCGGCGTTTGGGTGAAGCGACGACGTCCGTCATACGTGCGATTCCGGCAAGTCCGAAAAATCCGTCGCCATCGTACGCTCTGCCTTCCCGGGGGCTGGCATGACCGATTGTCGCAACGGGCTGACCGCGTATGCTTTGGTTTTCCCCTGACGCAGCCGAGCATACGCTCAGCGGGTCGCCGCGTGAATGCGTCTGACCTCGGTTTCGGCGACCGCCGTGGATCGGGTGATTCGCCTGCCAGTCCGTGGCACAAGGCGCTGGGTCCCTGCCTGCGCAGGGACGACGTGAGTCAAGAACCGCGTAACACGCACATCTGGCAGCTCGCCGTTCCTTCGCAGGCAGGAACCCAGCGGCTTTGGGCTTTTCTCACCCCAACAACGCAAACGCATCCCGCGTCAGGTTCTCCGGCTCGCCCGTGGTGCACACCACGTCGTCCTCGATGCGGATGCCGCCGTACTTGCGGAAGCGGTCCACCCTGGCCCAGTCGATATCGCCCGCGAACGGCTTGTCCTTCAGCTCGGCCAGCAGCATGTCGATGAAATAGATGCCCGGCTCGATGGTGACCACCATGCCCGGCTCCAGCGTGCGGGTGAGGCGCAGGTACGGGTGGCCTTCGGGCTTGGGAATGGTGCCGCCGGTTTCCGACGCCTGGAAACCGGCGACGTCGTGCACCTGCATGCCGATGCCGTGGCCCAGGCCGTGCGGGAAGAATGCCGACGACACGCCCGATTCCACCGCGCTCTCGGGGCTCATGCGGATGAAGCCGTGCTCGCGAAGCACGCCGGCCAGCGCGTGGTGGGCGTGCACGTGCAGTTCCGGATAGCTCTGGCCCGCACGCACCTTCGCCACGAACGAACGCTCGGCGGCATCCACGCTGTCGATCAGGGCCTGGAATTCGGCGGCGTCCTTGCCCGCGTAGGTACGCGTGATGTCGCTGGCGTAGCCCGAGGCGCTGGCCCCCGCGTCGATCAGGAACGAACGACTCTCGGCCGGGGCGACGCGGTCGAAGTTCGTGTAGTGCAACACCGCGCCATGCTCGTTCGTGCAGACGATGCTGGCGTACGGCAGCTCGGCGTCGGTCTGGCCGACGGCGGCGAGGTAGGCCTGGTGGATGCCCAGCTCGCTCGCGCCCTCGCGGAACGCCTTCTCGGCCGCGCGATGGCCGCGCGTGCCGCGCCGGCTGGCCTCGCGCATCAGTTCCAGCTCGTAGGGCGTCTTGTAAGCGCGGTGGTAGTGCAGGTGGTCGACCACCGCCGGCGGATTGTTGGAGCAGACGTCCTTCAGGCCGCAGTGGGCGTCGCCGATGATGGCGCAGCGCGAGAGCATGGCGGGGAGCTCGGCGATGGCGTCGTCGGGCTTGCGCACCACCACGATGTCGAAGTGATCCACCCAGTAGCCGGTGGGCGCCTCGGGCACCACGTGCCAGTAATCGCGCGGCTGCAGGAATACCAGCTTGGGCTTCTCGCCCGGCGTGTACACCAGCCAGCTCCCCGGGGCATCGGTCAGCGGCAGCCAGTGCTTGAAATGGGGGTTCACGACGAACGGGTAATCCTGGTCGTCGAGGAACTTCGTGATCGGGCGGCCGGCCGGCACCACGAGATGGTCGAAACCGCCACGCGCCAGCGCGGTGTCGGTGCGCTCGCGCAGGGTGGCGAGATGCTGGGGATAGAGCGCGGCCAGCGCGTCGTTCATCGGTGTTCTCCGGGATCGGGGTGTGCGGGGAAACGCCAATGGTGCGCCCATGCGTGGCCTTCGCCAACCCCGGTCGAGCCGCCCGCCGAAAGGCCGCGAGGGTCAGGCCCTTGCGAAGACGACCATGTAATCCGCCGCGAGATCGCCCAGCCGATGGCGCAACAGCGTGGCCCGGTGGTCGTCCCTGCCGGTCAGGCTGAGCATGTGCGCGCCATACAACGTGATGGCGAAATGCCCCACCGCGAAATCGTGGTTCGGCGAGCGCCACTGCACCAGGGGTGTCCAGTTCGCGCAGGAGGGACAGGCCACGTAAGCCGAATCCGAGCCGTCGGACCAGATCGCCAGCGCTTCCTCGAGGGCGTCGCTGCCTTCTTCGCCGGGCGAGAGCTCGGCGCGGCAATCGGGGCAGCGGATGGTGAAGCCGCGGTCGTAGCGACTGAAGATGCCGTTCTCGGGGCCGCCTTCCACCAGATGCGAGCCGTCGGGGCCATCGACCCAGCGGTGCCCGCTGGCGTGCAGCCCGATGGCGAGGACGCCGGTGTCGTGGCGCAGCTGTTCGTCGGTCACGCGGAAGCGTGCCTCGGCGCCGTGCGCGTGCGGGCCGATGGTGCCGTCGCCGACCAGGCGCAGGTAGAGGGCCGTGGCGGCGGCAGCGGCGTCGTCGCGCTCGAGGCGGGAATCGACCAGGATCGTGGTGGCGTCGCTCATGAGGACGGATGGTGATCCTCGGTGCGGCAGGTCGTAAAGCATGTTCGATGGTCTCCGTTCAGTCCGGATGCGGTCCGACCCACTGGTCGATGAGGTGGATGTCGTCGTCGCTCGCCGCCACGAGGCGGTAACCGCTCCAGAACTGGCCCGCGAGAGCCGCCGGCTCATGCCATTGCTCCTGGATGCCGATCTCGATCCGGCGCTCGTGGCCGGCCGTATCGGGCAGGGTGAAAACCACCTGGCGGACGAGGCCGGCGAGCGGCGCGCCTGCGCCGATCAGCATCAGACCGCCCACCGACAGGTTGCCCAACTGCCCCACGACCTGGTCACGGAACACGTCCATGACGGGGATGGGCAAGGTGGCGCGCTTGCGTGGGGCGCGGCGTTGTTCGTTGGGCGTGGTCATCCGTGCCCCGCCTGGCGTCCGCCGTCGTCGGTGCCGCGATCGCGGCGCAGGTTGCGGGTAACCGCGCGCCAGGCGCGATCGATCATCGACAGGCGTTGCTCTTTCCATTCCCAGGCCTCACCCGCGGCGATGAGGCCGGCGAGGCGGGTCAGGTCGATGTCCTCGATGCGGGTGCCGCGTGCCGTCACGAACAGGCAATGGCCCGTGGCGGGCGAGAACCAGGCCAGCTTGCGTCGCGCCGTGCCGCCGTCCGCCTTGCGGAATTCGAACCACGTGCCGAACCGCAATTGCGCGAATCCCGCATGGATGGCCCGTGCCGCGGGATCCAGGGGCGTCGGTTCGACCGTCGGACGGGGTTCGCCGTGGGCGGTGCCTTCGCCCAATCGCGGACGCTGCTTGAGGCGCAATGCCACGTCGGTGGCCGTCGGCGCGGCGTCGCTTTCCGGTCCGTCGAACACGCCTGCCGCCACCTGGGAGGCTTCGACCGGGTGCATGCCGAGGTGTTCGAGACCGCGCTCGATGTCCTGGCGCAACTTGGCCATGTCGCCGACCGGACGGCGGCCGAGCAGTTGATCGGTGACGCCGAGGCACTGCAGGAACGCCTCGCCGTTCTCGCCGCCGCGCAGGATGTGCAGGGCGAGCACGTCGGCCCAGGTGCGCTCGAGCAGGATGCGCAGCACCCCGCGCGTGGCGGGCTGGCCGACCAGTCGCTCGTTCATGAGTTCGGCGGCGCGTCGGCGTGCGCGCTCGAGCTTGTCGCGGCCGTCCATCGCCTCGATCTGGCGGCGCTCCGCCACGTGCGCCTTGCGGGCGAGATGGGCGATCTGCCGCTCGATGCCGGCACGCCACGCCGGGTCCACCACCTGGGCCTGGCTCGCCTCGAGCACGACGCGCTCGAGGTGGTCGAGCAGGGCCGCGTCAGGTTCTCCGTCGGCGGGATCCAACCACGTACGGGCAGCCTCGCCGACGGTTTCCAGCAGCGCGCGGGCGGGATGCGATGGCTCGTCGAAGAAACCGCGATCGTTCATCGCCGCGCGCAGCATCGGCCATTGCAGCCCGCCCAGCAGCGATCGTCCCCGGCCGACCGCGCCGAGTTCGCCGGCCAGGCTTTCGAAGAGCATGGCGGTGAGGGTGACCGTGTCGTCCTGTTCGGCCGTGAGTTCCGCCGGCGGCGAGCCGCGCGGACGGCCACGCTCGAGTTGCGCCACCAGTTCTTCGCGTAACGCATGGGCGCTGCGGATCTCTCGCCGGGCGGCATCGGTCACGTCGGCGACGTGGCCTTGCAAGGCGTGCAGCGCGGTCTGCAATTCCTGGTCGCTCGCCAGCCGTGGTGCCGGGCCCGTGCCGCGGACGTGTCCCGCGCGTCCGGCGAGCAACGCGCGCAGGCCTTCGAGCACGCCGATATGGCCTTCGGTGGTGCGCGTGTCCGGCGACGCGGCCGGTTCGCGCGGCGTGACCGGATGGCTCAGCCGCACGTTGGGAAACACGCGAAACCCCGGGAGGATGCCGTGCGTGCGGTAATGATCGTTGAGCGCGGTGTAGAAGGTATCCACCGGCGCGAAGACGTGCGCATCCACCGCCTTGAAGAGGAGGAGCACGTGCGCCGGCTCCAGCGATATCGGTCGCGCGGCGTCTTCCAGCGCGGCGGCGAGCACGCGCGGGCCCACCGGCAGGACGTCGGCTTCCAGCGGCGCGCTGCCGGCCAACACCGCCATGCGGTAACCCAGCTCGAAGAGGTTGGCGGCACTGCGCGATTCCGCGCGGGCGGCCATGCTCGCCAATGCGTCCGTGCGCTCCTGTTCGCCCGGATCGACCAGGCTCAGGGCCGCATGGCCGCCGTCGGACGGCTCGCGTGGGAGCGATTCGCCGAAATGGCGAAAACGCTGGGTGAGGAAGGCGGCGAAACGATGGCGAAAACCGGCGCCTTCGCGCTCGGCGATGGCGCGGCCATCGAAGCACGCCTGTTGCTCGAGCGGGTTGCGACTGCTTTCGGCGGCGGCGAACAGGCGGCCGTCGAGATCGCGCAAGGCATGGCGCAGCGGCGCGTCGAGCCAAGTGAGGCACAGCGACAGCCCTTGCTGCGCTTCGCGTTCGGCACGCGGCGAGAGGGGGACGGGATGCGTACCCATCCGGCCTTGCGACGGCGGCGTGCCTGGATTCATCGATGATGGGTCCTCCCCTAACCCCGGATCGAGTGTAGGAGGCGCCGCGTGTGCCCCGCCAGCCGCCGGACGGTGGGATTTCGGCTAGGGCGAATGGCCTAGGCGGGGCTTGCCGCGATGGCCATCGTGGACAGGGTCCGCTCCCACCCTCCGGTTAGGAGGGCTTGCTACCGGAGGGTAGGAGCGGACCCTGTCCGCGAAACCGACGGAGCTAATCCATGAAGGCTTCGATGACGTCGTTCAGGAAACGCTGTCCCCGTTCCGTCGTGCGCAGCGTCGCCGGATCGTCCACCACCCATCCCTTGGCGATGCAGGCGGTCATGGCGGGCGCGATACGCTCCAGCCCCAACCCCGTCCGCTCGGTGAAATCCCCCATCGGCACGCCGTCGATCAACCGCAGCGCATTCAGCATGTACTCGAACGGCAGGTCGGCCGCCTCGATGCGACTGTCGCCGCCGATGCGCGACGACTGGCCCGCCTGGGCCAGGAACGCGGCCGGCAGGCGCGTCTTCCAGCGCCGCCGTACGCCGTCGGCGTCGCTGATCTTCCCGTGGGCACCCGCGCCGATGCCCAGGTAGTCGCCGAAACGCCAGTAATTGAGGTTGTGTTCGCAGCGCCGGCCGGCCAGCGCGTACGCCGATACCTCGTATTGTCCGTAACCGGCCTCGGCCAGCCGCGCCTGGCAGGCTTCCTGGATGGCCCAGGCCGAGTCGTCGTCGGGCAGCGGCGGCGGATTGGCCGCGAACGCCGTGTTCGGTTCCAGGGTGAGCTGGTAATGCGATACGTGCGTCGGTGCGAGCGCCACGGCCTGCTCGACATCGGCGATGGCGCCCTCGAGCGTCTGCGTGGGCAGCGCGTACATCAGGTCGATGTTGATGTTGTCGATGCCGGCGTCCTGCGCCTGGCGTACGGCATCGGCCGCCTCGTGCGCGGAATGGATGCGGCCCAGCCGGTGCAGCTTGTCGTTGTCGAAGCTCTGCACGCCGAAGGAGATGCGATTGACCCCGGCGGCGAGGTAGCCGTCGAAACGGCCGTGTTCGACCGTGCCCGGATTGGTTTCCAGCGTGATTTCCGCACCGCTTTGGAAAGGCAGCCGTTCGCGCGCGCCGTCGAGGAAGCGGCCGACGAGTTCGGGCGAGAACAGGCTCGGCGTGCCGCCGCCGAAGAACACGCTGCGGATGGCGCGGCCATGGATCGCCTCGCTGAAATCCCGAAGGTCGCCGTCGAGGTCGGCGAGCAAGGCATCCACATAGGCCGCGTAGTCGGGCGTGCCGCGCACGCCATGCGAGTTGAAGTCGCAGTACGGGCATTTGCGCACGCACCAGGGCATGTGCACGTACAGCGACAGCGGCGGCGGGACCAGGCTCATGCCAGTTCGGACAGGCGCGCCTTCAGCACGGCCAGCGCCTGGCCGCGATGGCTCAGGCGGTTTTTCAGTTCGGCGTCGAGTTCGCCCGCGCCGAGCTCGGAGCCGTCGGGCAGGAACAGCGGGTCGTAACCGAAGCCGCCCGTGCCACGCGGCGCCTCGAGGATGCGGCCTTGCCAGCGCCCTTCGGCGATCAGCGGCGCCGGATCGTCGGCATGGCGTAGCCATACGAGCACCGCGATGAAATAAGCCGTGCGTTTCTCCGCCGGCACGCCGTCGAGTTCGCGCAGCAGCTTCGCGTTGTTGGCGGCGTTATCGCCGTGCACGCCCGCGTAGCGCGCGGCGTACAGGCCCGGCGCACCGCCGAGCGCATCGACGCAGATGCCCGAATCGTCGGCCAGCGCGGGCAGGCCGGTGGCACGCGCGGCGTGGCGCGCCTTGATGAGGGCGTTCTCGACGAAGGTGAGGCCGGTCTCGTCGGCGTCGCCCACGCCCAACGCCGTCTGCGGCACCAGTTCGATGTCGCTGCCGGCCAGCAGTTGCCTCAGTTCGGCCACCTTGCCGGCGTTGCCCGAGGCCAGGACGATGCGCATCACGCGCCCTCCGAGAATTCCGGCGCGTAGTCGACGCGGCCGCGATAGCCGGCGAGTCCGTCGATGGTCAGCGGCAGCACCTGGAAGGCGTTGCCGCCTTCGAACGCGTCGCGGAGATCGTGAGCCGACGCCTTCTGGAAACCGAAGCCGGCGTAGTAGGCCGGCGACCCCAGCACGAACACGGCGCGCGCGTCGGCGACGAAGCAGGCGCCGATGCCTTCTTCGATGAGCTCGTGGCCGACGCCCCGGCGCTGGTGGTCGGGATGCACGGCGACCGGCGCGAGGCCCAGCGCCTTGCCGTCGTCGCCCTGCTCGATGGTCACGGGCGAAAACAGCACGTGGCCGATCACCGCGTCGTCCTCGTCCACCGCCACCAGCGACACGCTGGCCTTGCCCGCCTCGACCAGCCGCCGCACCAGGCCGCCTTCCGCCGGGCGGCCGAAGGCGGCTTCGTGGACGGCGACGATGGCGTCGAGGTCGTCCGCGGTGGCGGCGCGTACGTCGCTCATGCGCCGATACCCAAGGAGGCGCGCTGCGCGGCCACGAGTTCGTCGATGCCCTTGGCGGCGAGTTCGAGCATGGCGTTCATCTCGTCGCGGCGGAAGGCGTGGCCCTCGGCCGTACCCTGCACTTCGATGAAGCCGCCGCCGTCGTTCATCACCACGTTCATGTCGGTGTCGCAGTTCGAATCCTCGGCATAGTCGAGGTCGAGCACCGGCACGCCCTTGTAGACGCCCACCGATACCGCGGCCACCGCGCCGAGGATGGGATTGCGCTTGACCAGCTTGCGTTCGGTGAGGGTGGCCACGGCATCGACCAGCGCCACGTAGGCGCCGGTGATGGCGGCCGTGCGCGTGCCGCCGTCGGCCTGGATCACGTCGCAGTCGAGGGTGATCACGCGCTCGCCCAGGGCGGCGCGATCGACGCAGGCGCGCAGCGAGCGGCCGATGAGGCGCTGGATTTCCATCGTGCGGCCACCCTGGCCGCCGCGCGCCGCCTCGCGCTGGGTGCGATCGCTGGTGGCGCGGGGCAGCATGCCGTATTCGGCCGTGACCCAGCCCTCGCCCTTGCCGCGCAGCCACGGCGGCACGCGCTCTTCGACCGAGGCGGTGCAGAGCACGCGGGTATCGCCGAAGCTCACCAGGACGGAGCCCTCGGCGTGGCGGGTGTAATGGCGTTCGATGCTGACGGTGCGCAACTGGTCGGCGGCACGGCCGCTCGGACGGGAGAAAGACATGGGCAGGCCTGATTTGGGCGCGGGCGGTGGGTCAGTTTACCATTGCCCCCCTTGTTTCCGCGCGAGCGATGCCTCCCATGATCCGCAGCATGACCGCCTATGCCTCCGCCGAGAGCGCGGGCCCCTTCGGCACGCTCACCTGCGAGCTGCGCACCGTCAACCACCGTTACCTCGAGATCAGCCCGCGCATGCCGGACGACCTGCGCAACGCGGAAGGCCTCCTGCGCGAGCGCATCGCGACGCGGCTGTCGCGCGGCAAGGTCGACGTGACGGTACGCCTGCGGAGCGAAAACGGCACGGCCGACGGCCTGCGCGTCAACGGAAGCATGCTTTCGCGCCTTTCCGAGCTGGCGCTCGACCTCGAGCAGCGCTTCCCCCGCATGTCCATCGAGTTCACCGAGCTGCTGCGCTTCCCCGGCGTGCTGCAGCAGCCCGAAGCCGACACCGAGACCCTGCAGGCATCCCTCCTCGACGTGCTCGACCGCGCGCTCGACGCATTGGCCGATACGCGCGGCCGCGAAGGCGCCAAGCTCGGCGAGATCCTGCGCGATCGCCTGGACGGCATCGAAGCCATCGTGGGCGACGTGCGCGGCTGGCTGCCGGAGATCCGCGCCGCGCTGCGCGCCCGCCTTGAATCGCGCCTGGCCGACATCCGCCAGCCGGTGGAGCCGGGTCGCCTGGAACAGGAACTCGTGCTCCAGATCACCCGCATCGACGTCGACGAGGAGCTCGACCGTCTCGCCACCCACATCGCCGAAGCCCGCCGCGTGCTTGCGCTGAAGGAGCCGGTGGGCCGCCGCCTCGACTTCCTGATGCAGGAATTCAACCGCGAGGCGAACACGCTGGGCTCGAAGTCGGTGGACTCGCGCACGACCAACGCGGCCGTGGAGCTGAAGGTGCTGATCGAGCAGATGCGCGAGCAGGTTCAGAACATCGAGTGATGTCCATGGCCGCGGCCGCCCCGTGGATACGCCTCCTCGCCGGCTCGGTCGCCGGCGTACGAGGGTGAAATCCAGTTTCGTGTGTTGCAAGGTCCACATGGTGGCTTGCTGTGCGACATCGCGACGCCCGACTCGACGCTGGCTCGCTTGCATGCCGCGATCCGATGGATCCTTCGGTATGGCCCCGTCGAAGGATGCGGCGAGGTTCGTCAGGGTGTTTCGGAACCCGGTCACGCCGTCCCGCCGATCAGGTAGGGCAACCTGCACGGCGACCCGCGGGGCGTATCAACCGTACTGCGGAATATAGGTCTGCGCCGTGCTGATGCGGATGGCCCGCAGGAGCCGGTCTTCCATCTTGCGAAAGAGCGGAAGCGCCGGCGTGGCTTGCGCGGGCTTGAGGTGGTCTTCCGCCACGACGACCAGCCGGGGGCCGTCGCACAGCGCGGCGAACACCAGCGTGCCGGGTTTCGTGATCGTGTCGGCGCGCAGGGTCGTGGTGGCGGTGCATGCGGATTCGTAGGTGGGCGCCTGCGTGCCGCCGACGTACAGCTCCACGCGTGGCATCGCCATGACGCCTTGGGTCGTCCACGGGTGGCCATCGCGCGTTTGCACGATCGCATCCTTGCCGGGCTGGTGGAGGCGGATGGGCAATTCGGTCATGCGCGATGACCACAGGCTGTGGGTGTCGCCGTCCTGGACCCAACGGGTATGGAGCGTACCGTTGCATCCGGCGGCGCCCGCGATGCAGGCAAGCGCGACGGTACGAAGAAGCGGTTTGGCGATGACGGTGTTCATGGGTTGGCTCGGTAGTGGGACGTGCTGAAACGGTGTGGACATAGGCTAGGCAAACCGTTCGAGTGCGCCCAATACATGTATGGCATTCGTTCGATACCATTTGCGCATAGCGGTCTGCGCGCGGCATGAACGTCATCATGGTCCGGGCGATTCCGCTTATCCGCCGCACCAGACGACGAAGGCCGGGCATGAGCCCGGCCTTTGTCGTTTGAATGCATGGTGCGGCGGACCGCGCGCGATCAGGTCGGCCAGCGGGGGAAGAACCTGGCCAGCCAGTGGTCGGCGCTGACGTAACGACCGGCGCCGTAGAAGAACAGCACGGCGAAGAGGATGGCGTAGGTCACGGTGAATTCGATGCCGTTGTTGAGGATCACCGGATCGCCCAGTTCCGTGACGTAGTTGAAGCGACCCGGGAACGAGTGCGCCAACCATGCCATGAGCCCGTCCAGGCGCATGCTGGCTTCGGTGGTCTTGCCGGCGATGGCGGCCCAGCCGTGCGACCAGTGGACGGACAGGCCTGCCACGGTCATCAGGATCATCAGCGGTACCGTGATGATCCGAGTGGCGAGGCCGAGGGCGATGCAGATCACGCCCGCCACCTCGGTGCCGGTCGCCAGCGTGGCCATGACGGTCGGCATCGGAAGGCCAAGGCCGCCTTGCGACACCGGATTGCCGAACCATTCCACCACGCCGCTGAAGCCGGTCACCTTGGCGTGCGCGCCCTCGTACAGGGTGGGCAGCAGATAAAGACGAATGGAAAGCAGGGCGATGAAGTCCAGTCGCCTGGACTGGTCGAGGGCGCGTTGGATGAGGGCGAGTGGCTTGGCCATGGGAAGCTCCTGGTGCAGTCGGTTTGCGCCGGGGGGCAGCGACAAAAACCGGGCAATAAGGCGTCCGCACGTTCACTCGCGGAACGCGTCGATGAAAACGGGCGGAGGAAGGGACCGCCCCTCGCACATCGGGGGCGGCGTATCGGAGAGAGCGGCTTTATTGGCCGCAGACGCCCTCGGCCAGCTTCTTGGCCGAACTCGTCTCGGCGTCGTGGCCCTGGGCCGTGAGGCCGCACTTGCCGTCGCGGGCGCGGACGAGGCGGTCCTGCGGGTCCTGTTGGATGCTGGCCTTGCTGTAGATCTTTTCCGTACCGCATTTGCCGCTGGCGCATTTGCCACCGTGGGACGCGGTCGGCGTGGCGGCGGCGGGCGGCGTCGTGGTGTCGGCGTAAGCGGGTTGGGCGACGGCGCCGAAGGCTGCGAGGGACGTGACGGCGATCGAAAGAGCGAAGGTATGGTTCATGGCGATTCCTACCGGGTGTGGGTAACCGGATGCGTCCCGGAACGCTGGCGAGCTGCATCCGCTTCGTGAGGCAAAGCGTCGCAGCGATCGGGCGCGGTCACCAATGCTTGTTTCCGATGCATCCCATGCGTTTTCGGTATGCCGGGTCCGGGATTTATCCCATACCATTCGGGCACGGCATTCCCGCCAGCCCATGCGATAACGGCCTTCCCGAGGATGAACCTTCACCACCTGCTCGTATTCCACACCATCGCCAAGACGGGCAGCATCACCGCCTGCTCAAGGGCGTTGCATATTTCGCAGCCCGCTCTCTCGCGAGAGCTGCGCGAGCTGGAGGACAGTTTCGGATTGTCGCTCTTCGAACGACTGCCCCGCGGCATGCGCCTGACCGGTGCCGGCGAGGTGCTGGCCGAGTACGCCACGCGTCTGTTCGACATCGCCCGCAGCGCGGACCTGGCGATGAAGGAGTTGGCCAGCGCACGCATCGGCCATCTGTCGATCGCGGCGAGCAACACCATCGGTACCTACATCCTGCCGCGCGTGCTGGCGCGCTTTCGCATCGACCATCCCGATGTGCGCGTGTCGCTCTACGTGGGCAACACCGCGCAGGTCTCGCAGGCGGTGGCGGACATGCGCTACTCGCTGGGCTTCATCGAAGGCCCGCTCCACGTCGAAGGCCTCACGGCCACGAAGTTCCGAGAGGATGAACTGGTTCCCGTCGTCACGGCCTGGCATCGGCTGGCCGACCTGCACGCCCTGGGGCCCGACGATTTGAACGACGAGCCTTTGCTGATGCGTGAGTCCGGCTCCGGAACGCGCGAGCTCATCGCCGCCATCCTCGACGACCTGGGCGTACGGATGGGGCCGGTCATGGAGTTCGGCAACACCGAGGCGATCAAGCAGGCGGCGATCCACGGCGGCGGCATCGCCTGGCTGCCCGCGGTGAGCATCACGGACGAGTTGGCCAACGACGTGCTCATTCCGCTTCCGAGTCCACGGCTGACGATCCGTCGGCCCCTGACCATCGTGCGCCGAGCCGCCGCGCCCGACGGCCCGGCCGAGCGCGCGCTGCTTGCCTTGATCGAGGGATGAGGTCGATGGCCGCCACGACCGTTCAGGTCGCGGTGCTGTCCACGATGAGTCCGCGCTGCAGCGCATCGACCAGCCATGACGTGTCGTCCGTCGGGGATGCGTGGTGCGTGCCGGCCTCGAAGCGGGCCAGCTCCGCGATGTCGCGCGCTCCCAGGGGGTGCGTCGACACCCGATCATCGGCGCTGCGGTAGATGGCGTAGGCGTACCGGGAGTGACCCGGTGGAAGCGCGTCATCCGGTTCGGCATCGGACAGCAGGTCGAAGGATGCGGCCAGCCAGCGTACGGTCGGATTGATTCGGCACGACGCCGGTAACCGGTCGTCGCGGACCTCCGGCACCACGGCCTCGTCGATTTCCACGTCGAACAGCATCCATTCGTACTCCAGCAGCACGCGCTCGGTGCCGCCGGGCAACCGCGGGAGCATGAAGCGTACGAACTCGGTGCCCAACTGGATGTATTCGGCACGGCCGGCGCCGAACTCGCGAAAGAAGGTGTCGATGTCCCGCACGAGCGCATCGTGGCCGCGACGCGCCACGAAGCGCGGAAACATCATCGACACCAGTTCATGGGCACCGGCGCGGATCAGCGGGCCGTAGGGGAGCAGTTCGTCGTCGCGAACCGCCCGGCACCGGCGTTCGGCCGCCTCGATGACGTCGGCGGGTGCCTGCATCATGGCGTATCGTCCTTCGGTGGGACGAGCGCCTGGTAGACGACGTTCAACTCCGCGCAAAGCGTCGCCAGGCCGGGCACGTTGTTGTCCCGCTCCAGCACCACCGGGCGGTGGCCGAATCGCCGGACCGCATAGGCGCCCAGCGACATCACCGCTTCGGCGACGTCCGTGCCATGCGTATCCAGTACGCGCTCGCCGGGACCGGCATCCAGATGCCCGGCCACGTGGTAATAGGCCACCGCATCCGCCGGTAGCGCATCCAGGAAGGCCTGCGCATCCCAACCGTGGTTGCGGGCATTGACGTAGACGTTGTTGACGTCCAGCAGCAAGGCGCAGCCGGCGCCTTCGATCATGCGCGCGAGGAACTCGGCCTCGGGCATCTGGCCGGGCTCCTCGTGGTAGTAGGAGATGTTTTCCAGCGCGATGCGTCGCTCCAGGTGATCCTGCACCGCGCGGATCTTCGCGACGAGGAAGCCCAGGCTCGCCTCGGTACGGGGCATGGGGATCAGCTCGTACAGATACCCCCGGCTGTCCCTGGACAGGCTGACGTGGTCGCCGTACACGGTGATGCCGAAGCGGTCGAGGAACGCCTTGATGCGATCGAGGTAATCCCTGTCCAGCGGTTGCGCATCGCCGATGGACAGGCTGAGGCTGTGCGCCACCATCGGGTATCGCTCCGCCAGGGCATCGATGATTCGTGCGCTTTCGCCGCCCACGCGCATCCAGTTGTCCGGCACGACTTCGAGGAAATCGAAGTCCGTCCGCGGTGGTTCATGGGCGAGCGTGGAGGCGAATTCCCGGCGCAAGCCGAGGCCCCGGCCTTGGACGTGCATGGTCTTCTCCCTGGATGCGGCGTCACTTGCCGTCAGGCATCTCGAAGCAGGAAAGGTCGCGGCCTTCGTAGACCTGACCGTGGTAGTACTGCTGGATGATCTTGACGTTGGCGTCCTTGTTCCTCAGCGACTTGCCCATGAAGTGATTCAGGACGAGCACCTTGGGATGGATCGCGGCGGCGAGCTTGCCGACGACCGTGGGCGGCGCGTGGAGGAATTTGGAGGCCGCGTCGGCATCGTCGTCGATCGCCGCGGGCATCACCAGGATATCCGCGCCCTTGGCGAAATCGACGAAGCCCTGGCGCGTGCCGTTCTGGTCGGCGGACACCACGATCGTTCCATACTTGCTCTCGATGCGGAAAGCGAGCGTGGGTACGTCGCCATGCGGGATGCCGTAGGCATAAACCTTGACCTCGGCGTCCTGGTACACGAGCGACGGCTTCTCGGCGTGGCGATCGACGTCGACGATCGGACTGACCGTCAGGTGCAGGCCGTCGCTGCCGTCGCGTAGCCCTTCCAGGTAGGCGAAGGATCCGGTCTTGCCGCCGAACATGTCCTTGAAGAACGCGGTCATGCTCGGGAACGCGTCCGAGCCATCGGGGCCGGCGAGGGTGACCTTGTTGTCGGAAGCCATGAAGTACGCGCCCTTCAGGATCGCGGGAAGATCGGCGCTATGGTCGGTGTGGAAATGCGAGATGCCGATGAAGTGGAGGTCTTCCAGGCGGGCGCCGGCCTGGCCGAAGCGCAGGTAGGTGCCGCCGCCGGCATCGATGAGCAGGCGCGACTTGCCGTCGATCCATATCACCTCGCCCGAGGATGCGCGGGCGTCGTCGGAAATGGGGCCTCCCGAACCGAGCAGCTGGATGCCCATGGTGTGGGGCGAACGACACATCGGTTCGGCGGCGAAGGCGCCGGCCGAAACGGCCGTCAAGCCCAGGATGGTGGCGATCCGAAGCAGGTGATTCACGATGAGGCTCCGTGAGGGGTGGGGATGGCGGCAGGCGCGGAGGTCGTCCTCGCGGCCCGCGGCGTTCGGTGCGAACAAGCTTCGCCCCGGAACGGCCCCTGTCACCAATGCCTGTTTTCCATGGGTCCATGCCTTTTTGGTATCGCTTCTCCCACCGTGCGGGCGGGTCAGGCGGACGGAGCGGACGTCTCCGTAAGCGACGTGGCAGCCACCTGCTGCTCCCATCGCTCCGCCATGGCCGTCATGCCCTTCTGCAGGAAGCGCACGAAGTTCACCGTCACCTCGCTTACCGCGCGGCTGGACAGCGTGAGGGCGTGCAGCGTGCGTGGCAGCTGCTCGAAGTTTTCCAGGATCGTGCGCAGGCGGCCGGAGCCGAGGTCGTCGGCCACCATGTAGAGCGGCAGTTGCGCGAAGCCCACGCCGGCGCGCGCTGCCGAAAGCAGGGCGCCGAGGTCCGCCGACGCCATGCGGCCGTTGCGGCGGTGGGGTGCCATCCCGTGGAACGTCCAGTACCCCGATGTGCCGTTGGCATAGCTCAGGCAGTGTTCGTCATCGAGTGCACCGGGGTGTTTCGGGGTGCCGATGCGACGCACCAGATCGGGGCTACCCACCGTCACCATGCGGACGGTGCCGAGGGAGCGGGCCACGATGTCGCCGCTGTCGGGCAGCGTTTCGCGCAGGCTGAGGATCACGTCGGCCTGCTGGCGCAACAAGGCATCCAGGTCGTGGCCGCCGGTACTCACCGCCAGGCGGATGCGCGGGTGGGTGGCGGCGAAGCCGGGCGCCAGCTCGGCCACCATCGGCGAGACCAGGCCTTCGGCCTCGATGCGCACGAGCCCGCGGGTAGGATCCTGCGATATCGCCGCCTGCTCGGCCGCGATGGCGGCCTCGCACATGGCCGACGCGTGCCGGTACACGCGCTCGCCCGTGGCGGTGAGCGCGAATTGTCGCGCATTGCGATGGAGCAGCCGCGCGCCCAGGCGTTGCTCCAGGGCGATGAGGCGACGGCTCAGCAGCGAACGCGTCGTGCCCATGCGTGTGGCGGCGGCGGAAAAACCGCCTGCTTCGATGACCTGCACGAAGAGATACAGGTCGCCGAGATTGTTGATTCGATCCATGGGTTGCTTCGTTGGAATCCGTCGCCCTGCCTGGGGCCAGTCTATGGTCAGGCGGTGAGGGCGTCTTTTGGCTGTACGGCCAATTCCTTTGCCGGAGCGGAAAACCTATAATGCAGCCGAAAACGCGTCGATCCCGTCAAGGGCACGTCGCGACCGCAGGGGGTCCGAATTCATGTCCGCTCAGAATGCCCACATTCTGGTGATCGACGATGCGCCGGAAGACATCCGCGAACTGCTGGTGGCCCTCCGGGCCCAGCCGTGGCGGATCACCCTCGCCACCACGGCGGAGCAGGGCTACCGGCGAACCCAGCTGCTCGCTCCCGACCTGATCCTGCTGGATGTGCGCATGCCGGGCATGGATGGATTCGCCCTGTGCCGTCTCCTGCAGGAACTGCCGCGCGCGCAGGAAACACCGATCCTCTTCCTGACCTCGGCCGCCAGTGCCGAGGAGCGCCTCGAAGGCCTCAACCATGGTGCCGTCGACTACATATTGAAGAGCTGCGAACCGGCGGAACTGTTGGCCCGCGTCGGCATCCACCTGCGCCTGTCGCGGCGCGCGCCGGAGCCTGCGCCGGCCACCGACGTCTCGTCCACGCGCGACGAGGTGACGCTGCGCGCCGCAATGCGGCTGATCGGCCAGCGCCTGGCCGAATCGTTCACGCTGGAACAGATCGCCGCCGACGTGGGTACGTACGACAAGCGCCTCTCGGCGATCTTCCGCCAGCGGCTGGGCATGACCGTGTTCGCCTGGATCCGCGAAGAACGCCTGCGCCGGAGTCGCGAACTGCTGGCCGACACCTCGCTGGGCATGCAGGAGATCGCCGAGACCATCGGCTTCCGCAGCGCGTGCAATTTCACCACCGCCTTTCGCGAACGCCTGGGCGTGACGCCCAGCCAGTACCGCAAAGCCGCCCGTGTCGGTTAGGCGGCTCCTGGCGGCGTGCTTCGTCGCCGCCGTCGCCGCCTGGCTGGCGCCGCTGCGCGCCGCCGCGGTGCAGTTGCCGCTCACGGTCTACGACCAGGCCAGCGGCCTGACCAGTCTCTCCGTGGTGCGCCTTCTCGACGACCACGAGGGCTTTCTCTGGGCCGGCACCGAGAAAGGCCTCTATCGCTTCGACGGCCTCGGCTTCAATCCGGTCGGCGCCTCGCGTGGCTTCCAGACGTCCGAAGTGGTCGGCCTCGCCGAGGACGCCGACGGCCACGTGTGGGTGGCCTCCCGCGCGGGGCTGCAACGGCGCGGGGACGACGGCGACTTCACCTGGGTCAAGCCCGGTGGCAGGACGCTGCTCGCCGATCGCGGCCAGACGCTGGCCGCCGACGATCAAGGCGGCATGCTCGTGGTGAGCGGGCATCGGCTGCTGCGTCTGGCGCGGGATGCCGCCGGAGACTGGACCTCGGCCCCCTTGCTCGCCGAGGCGCCGGCCCCGGACGACATCGCGGCGGTGCTCCATCGCAACGGCACCACGTGGTTCGGCTGCGGTCCCGCCCTGTGCCGTCTGCGCAACGGCGTGCTCAACCGGTTCGGCACCGACCAGGGCGTGCCGGCCGATCGCTGGCTGGGCATCCTCGCCTCGCGCGACGGCAGCCTGTGGGTACGCGGCATACGCCACGTGCTGCGCCTGGCGCCCAACGCCACCGGCTTCACCGCCCACGACATTCCGGGGGGACACATGGAGGTGGCGGCCTCCAGCATCGACATCGTCGAGGATCGCGCCGGCCGCATCCTCACCCGCACCGACAACGGCGTGGCGCGTTGGGACGGCGCCCGATGGGACGTCTTCGACACCGGCAGCGGGCTACCCGACGTGGGTGTCTCGTCGATGGTCGCCGACCGGGACGGCATGATCTGGATGGGTACCTACGGCCGTGGCGTCTTCTACTGGAGCAGCGCCGACGCGGTGGAGAACTGGACCTCGGCGCAAGGTCTCAGTGGCAGCCTCGTCTGGTCGATCGCCCGTGGCGAGGGATCCCCGGTATGGGTGGCGGGTGAAGCCGGCGGCGAAGTCGTCGAGCCGACCGACGGTCGCGCGCATCGCCTGTCCCTGTCGGTCGCACCACCTTACCAGGCGCATGCGGTCATCGCCGACGGCAAGGGCTCGATCTGGTACTTCCTCTTCGACGGGCGCGTGCTTCGCCACGAGGTCGCCGGCGGACGCACCGCCGTCGTGGCGACCTTGCCCTATCTGGTGCGCGGCGCGTTCCGCGACCGCGACGGACACTTCTGGGCATACACGCTCGGCGGTCTCTATGAGGTGGACCTCACCGCCGGACAGGCGGTGCGCGCGGCGCCCGAGCTCATTCCCGCGACGATGTGCTCGGACATGGCCGAAGACGGCGATGGCCGCCTGTGGGTCGCGTGCAGTTCCGGCCTCTATCGGCACAACGCCCGCGGCTGGGCACGCGTCCGCGTGTCGCCGGACGAATCCGCCGGCGGTTACGAGAACGTGGCGGTCACGCCGGACGGGCGTCTGTGGCTGAGTTCGCTCCAGCCCGGTCTGCTGGAGGGTCGCACGGGCGACGCCGATGCGATCACCGCGGCACCGGTGTCCGACCCGCTGCTCATGGACACGCGCTTCTACTTCCTGCGCGCCGACCGTCGCGGCCGCCTGTGGGCGGGCGGCGGCAACGGCGTGGACGTGCTTGACCACGGCCAGTGGGTACGCCTGTCGATGCGTGACGGCCTGCTCTGGGACGAGACCAACCACGGCGCGTTCTTCGCCGACGCCGACGGCACGGTATGGATCGGCGCGCCGGTGGGCCTCACGCATGTGTTGGACCCGGACCAGCTGCTCGCGTCGCGACGCATCGTGCCGGTGCTGCTCGCCGCGCGTTACGGCGATGCCGACGTGGATGGGACCGCCGCCTTGCCCTTCCGCGACGCGGCCGCCTTCACGCTGCGGTTCGGCGTGTCCGGCAACAGCGCGGGCCATCCGGTGCGTTTTCGTTACCACCTTTCCGGCATCGACGACGGCTGGGTGGAAACCGCCCAGCGCGACATACGTTACGCGTCGTTGCCGTCGGGTCATTACCGTTTCGAGGTCCAGGCCATCGACGTGAACCGGCGCGCGCGCTCGGAGCCCGTCGCGCTCGCGTTCACCGTGTCGCCGCCGTGGTGGCTCACGCCCTGGGCCTACGTGGGCGAGGCGTTGCTGGTGCTGGCCTTGATCGCCCTGGCCTGGCGCTGGCGCATGCGCCTGCTGATCGCCCACGCGCAACGCCTGGAAGGCATCGTGCAGACGCGCACGGCGGAGCTGCGCCAGTCGCTGCAATCCCGGCGCATGCTGCTCGCGCACGTGGGCCACGACCTGCGCGCGCCCCTGGGCGCCATCATGAACGCGGTGCGTCAGTGGCGCGCCGGCAGCACCGCGCGTGATTACCCGCAGATCATCGAGCGGCAGGTGCGCCAGCAGATGGCGCTGATCGACGACTTGCTGGAATTCTCGCGCGGCGAACTGGCCGAACTGCGGCTGGAACCCGTGCCGGGCTACCTGCACGGGTTCCTCCATGACGTGGGCGAGCAGGCGGCGTTGCTGGTGGAACGCCATGGCAATCGTTTCGAGTGCCGCTTCGACGACCGCCTGCCGGCCGTGGTGGTGGCCGACTTCCATCGCCTGCGCCAAGTCTTGCTGAACCTGCTGGGCAATGCCGCGAAGTTCACCCACGACGGCGTCGTGGTGTTCCGCGCCGATGCGGTGCCGGAGCGTGGCGGGCACGTCAGGCTCGTCTTCACCGTCGAGGACACCGGCATCGGTTTCGATCCGGAAGCGCTGCAGTCGCTGCAACAGCCCTTCGCGCGCGGGGATAACGTCGCACAGCACGAAGGCAGTGGCCTGGGCCTGTCCATCGTCGTGCAGTTGCTCCAGCACATGGGTTCGCACCTCGAGGCCGAGCCGGGTTCGTCGTCGGGCAGCCGTTTCACCTTCGCGGTGGAGCTCCCGCTGGCGGACGAAAACGACCTCGAGGCCGAGCTGGCGCCTGGCGGCGACGTGGGCGAGGTGGACGGCGACGGCCTGACGGTGCTGGTCGTCGAACCTCACGCGCCCGCCCGCGCGGTACTGTGCGACCTGCTCGACGGTTACGGCTTCCGGAGCGTGGCCGTCGCCGATGCGACGGCGGCCATGGACGCCTTCCATCGCGAGGCGCCGGCCCTCGTGATGACCGAGCAACGCCTGCCGGGGAGCGACGGCTGGCGACTGCTGCACGCCATACGCCTGGCCGACCGGTCGGTGCCCGTGCTGCTCCACGCCGCCACGGCGCCCCGGCGTCCGGTGGACGGTACCCTCGACTTCGACGGCGTGCTGCTCAAACCGGTCACCGCCGCCGAGATGATGCGTCGAGTGGTCCGGCTGACGGGCCTCGCGGGCGACGAAACGCGCGTTACATCGGAATATCCGGGCTGATTTCACGCGCGGCGGCCGTCCGCCACGGCAAAGGTCATCCTCCCCACGATCCCCCGCCGGGCCGTCGCCGCCTTTGCCGGAGCGCCCGTTCGTCATGCCCGACGTGACGTAAGTTCCCATGAAACCCGCTTCCCCGTTTCATCGCTGAAACATAGGATCGCGATCAAGGCTGTGATCGTGATCACAGTTTCACGTCGATTTCGCCCTTCCTGAACGCCTTTGGCCTCGGGACGGCGGCGGTCGGCCCGTGTCGTGTCCGTCCACAGGCAAGGCGACCCATGTCAGGGAACAAGTCCTCGAACCCCTTCCGTCCGCGTACCCACCGCTATGCGCTGGAACCTCGGCAGATGTACGACGGCGCGGCGGTCGTCGAAGCGAACCGCCACGTCGATGCCGCCCAGTCGGCCCAGGACGCGGGCAAGTTCCAGAGTCCGGCCACGGAACAGCCTGGCCAGGCGGCACCGACGCCGCATGTCGAGGCACGCTTGTTCGTGGCGGCCGTGTCCACCGATTCGACGGTCACCACCGCGAGCAAGGGGCTGACGGTGGCCGAGCCCAGCTCGCTCAATGCTCCCGGCGCCGACCGCGGCACGCTGAGCGGCTGGACCATCGCCGGCGCGTCCGGCGACCCGGTCACCGTGACCGCCCGGGTCGGCGACGCCACCAAGGGCACGCTTCTTTCGTCCGGCGGCGGCACCACCAGCGACCAGGGCGCCAGCTACACCTTCAGCGGTACCCGCGCCCAGGCCACCGCGTGGCTCAACCAGCTCACCTTCGTCGCCGCCGACACGGAGCTGGGCCTTACCGCCGCCAAGACCACCATCGACGTCACGGTGAACGACGGCCAGGCGCACACGCATTCGCTCGACGTGACCATCACGCCGTCGAACGATCCCGTGTCGGTGGCCGATGCCACCTTGACCGTGCCGGAAGTGGACGCGTCCGGCGGGCGGAGCGTCACCGTCATCGGTACGGATACGCTGGCCGCGCACGACCCCGAAGTGGACGTGTCGGGCACGCAGACGCCCGACCAGATCGTCTACAGCGTGACCGGCCTGCCGCAGTACGGCTACCTCACCCTCGATGGCAATCGCCTCGGCGCGGGCTCGATCTTCACCCAGCAGGACGTGATCGACGGCCGCGTGGCCTACGTGCATACCGCCACGGGCGCCGACCAGGACACCGCCGACGGCTTCGATGCCCGGGTGAACGACGGCGCCACGCCGCTGGACCGCTCCGATACCGTCCACGTCACGTTGAACATCGCCCCCGTGAACCAGGCGCCGACCATCGGCGGCGAGGGCATGGTCTACGAGGGCCAGCCGGCCAACGCGCACGACACGGGCAACGTCGGCCAGTACATCGTGGCCGATACCGGCGGCGATCCGCAGGACTCGGCGCTCACCGTCACCATCACCTCGCTCACCACGCACGGCACGCTGTACTTCAACGGCGTGGCGGTCACCGTGGGCCAGACGTTCGACTATTCGCAGCGCAACCTGCTCACGTACGGCAACGACGGCGCCGAGAACATCGCCCAGGACAGCTTCGGCGTGAGCGTGAGCGACGAAGGCGGCGGCACCGGCACGAAGGGCACGGGCACCGGCACGATCGTCCTCGACATCGCCGCGGTGGACGACGATCCCGTCTTCGACCGTGGCAGCACGCGCACCGCCACGGTCACAGCCGGAGGCGAGGCGCCCGCGGGCGCCTACGCGGTGACGCTCACCACGCAGATGATCGGCGCGTCCGACGTGGACACGCCGGACCGTAACATCAGCTTCATCACCAGCCAGGCGGGTCTCACCCACGGCTATCTCACGTTGAACGGCCAGCAGTTGAAGGACGGCGCCACGTTCACGATGGACGACGTGCGCAACGGCCGCGTGCAGTACGTGCAGGTCTCCGGTGCCGCCGCGGGCGATCAGGACACCTTCCACTTCCAGGTGGTGGACAACACGACGGCGCTGCGTTGGAACGCCGACGGCAGCACCTTTACGCGCATCGGCGGCGATTACACCGGCGGCACGCCGACGGACACGCTGAACGATTTCGTGTTCACCATCGACCTCGCGCCGACGTCCGCGGGCAACGCCGGCCACCCCGCCGCGCACGATCCGCAGATCGCCGAAAGCGCTTCCGACCACGCCGGCACCGACCAGCAGGGCAGCACCCTGGGCCAACTGGACGAAGGCGGCAACCTCGTCATCCAGGGCACCACCACCGACGGCCAGCCGACCGACGTCGCGCATGCGCCGTTCCTCAGCTACACGGCCACGGGCGTGGACCCCTCGCAGGTGGTCTACACCTTCCTGGGCTTCACCAACGACGCGGGCATCACCACCGTCGCCGGCACGCTGCAGAAGCACGTGGGCAACGCGTGGGTGAACGTCGCCGAGTTCGGCACCTTCACCCAGGCCGACCTCGACGCCGGCAACATCCGCTTCCAGCACAACGGCGACAGCGAGAATTTCCACGTCAAGGCCAACTTCTCGGTCAGCGCGGGCCTCATCACCACGCAGAACGGCCAGCCGACGGTGGACACCTGGACACCGGCGTTCGACATCTACATCCGGCCGACCAACGACCTGCCCACCGTCACCGGTTCGTCGAACACGGTGATCGCCGAAGGCGAGACGGCCTACATCACGCGCGGCCAGCTCGGCCTGGGCGATCCCGACGATGCCACCAGCCAGAGCTGGCTCGAAGGCACGCCCACGCTGCACAACGGCGATCCCAACTTCGCCGACAACAACGACGCCACGGGCGCCAACGCGCTGAAGTTCCTCATCACCAGCCTGCCGCCGGGCGGCAAGCTGCAGTTCTCCACCGACGGTGGGCAGAGCTGGCAGGACGTGACCGTGAATACGCAGCTGGACGCATCGATCATCACCGACAGCGCGGGCACCACGGGCCTGCGTTTCGTCAGCAACGGCTCGGAAGTGCGCAGCGCCAGCTTCACCGTCGAGGCGCAGGATCGCTGGGGCGACCGTTCGGCGAGCCCGGCCACCGTCACCATCCAGATCACCAACGTCAACGACGCGCCGCAGATCGCGAAGGACCCGACGCAAGCCGATCCGGTGGCGCCGCAGGATTCGCCGAACAACATCGGCGGCGCGTCGGTCAACGAACCGCTCACCCTGCCCGAGGGCGGCTACGCGCAGATCACCACGGCGATGCTCCAGGCCTATGACCCGGACAGCACCGGCACGCAGGTGCAGTACGTGATCACCAGCGCGCCACAGCACGGCAGCGTGGCGTTCTCGACCGACGGCACCCACTTCCACGTCCTCGGCAAGGGCTCGTCGTTCACCCAGGCCGATGTCGCCGCCGGGCACATCTACTACCTCAACGACGGCAGCGAGCCGACCAGCGGCGGTTATCCGTCCACGCCGGACGACTCCTTCGGCTTCACCCTGTCCGACGGCGACAAGGAGCAGACGGGCAACGCGTTCTGGATCTACACCACGCCGACGAACGACGCGCCGGTGGTCAAGGCACCCACCGGTCCCATCGACATCGACAGCGCCGATCCGGCCAACAACAAGGTGCCGGGCTTCAGCGTGTCCGATCCGGATCTCACCGACGGCATCGGCGCGGGCGAGACCGACGCCATGCAGGTCACCGTCCGCCTGCTCCATGCCGACGGCACCGCGTTCGCCGCGGGCGAGTACACGACCGATGGCGTGGCCATCGGCATCGCCGGCGGCAGCGGCGTGACCATCGACGCCGACAAGGACGGTTCGGGCGACTACCTCGTGCTGACCGGCACGCGCGCGCAGATCAACGCCGCGCTGGCGGGCCTTTCCGTCACCTTCGGCAGCGACCTCGACGCGACGTACCAGGTGCAGGTGATCGCCGACGACCGCCTGCGCGACTCGAGCGGCGCGCTCGCGGGCGGTGCCAACGGCGGCCCGGTCAACCAGTCCGACGAGCCGGGCACGGGCACCGGTGGCGTCAGCTCGCCGGTGGATGCGAACAATTACGACTGGTACGCCGACGACGTGCCGTCCGACAGCGGCAATCTCTCCGCCGCCACGGTGGACATCCGCGCCTCCAGCGTCAACGAACCGGCGACCATCGGCGGCCCGGGCTCGGTCGTGCCCGTCTACGAAGACCAGCCGACCCACATCGGCGGCGGCTTCACCGTGAGCGATCCGGAATCGGCCGCGTTCGACACGCCGGTGACGGTGACGCTCTCCGTGCCCAGCGGCACGCTGGGCATCGGCGGCGCCGGCATCCAGACCAGCGCCAGCGGCGCGGGCGGCCAGGCGGTGACCATCGCCGGCGACGGCACGGGCGCGCTCGTGCTCACCGGCCGCGCCAGCGACATCGAGGCGTTGCTCAACGACACGACCAACGGCCTGACCTACCTCAGCGCGCGCAACGTCAACCACGACACGAACGGCGGCGACGCCGGCGACGTCACCCTCACCATGAGCCTCGACGACACCGGTTCGCGTATCGGCGGCGACGTGGGCTCGGGCAGCGTCGCCAACAACCCGGCCGACGTGCACGTCGCGCTCGACATCGTGCCGGTCAACGACGCGCCGACCGTGAACGCCGGCGGCGACACCGTGTACCTCAACGGCAGCACGCCGGTGGGCGGTTTCTCGGTGGACGACGTCGATTACGCCGACGGCGGCGGCATCGCCGCCGGCGAGCAGGATTTCATGCAGGTGACCGTGCGCGTCACCGATGCCGCCGGCCATGCGCTGGCGGCGTCGAACTACGCCAACATCGTGCTCGGCTCGAGCACGGCGGGGACCTCGGGCGCCACGGTCGACGGCACCTTCGACGGTACCGATTCGGCGCTGGTCATCCGTGGCACGCGCCAGCAGATCAACGATTACCTCGCCGGTCTGGAAGTCTCGATCAGCGGTGCGCTCGCCAACGTCGACCAGGCGTTCCGCGTGGAAGTCGTCGCCGACGACCGCCTGCGCGATCTCGCCTCCGGCGCGCTCGACGGCTCGAACGCCGCCAACGGCGGCAAGAACGACGGCGGCACCGGCACGCAGAACGTGCCCACCACCGACATCGATCCGTACGCCGACGTGCCGAATGGCCTCGGCCAGAACGTCTCGAAGGGCTCGCGCGACGTCTTCCCGACCTCGATCAACAATCCGACCGCCATCGGCGTCACCGGCGACAACGCGGCCGACGAGAACGCGGGCGACATCTATACGCTCAGCCACGTGACCCTGGCGGATCCCGACGCGGGCACGGCGGCCATCAGCGCGACGATCACGTTGCAGGACGGTTTCTCGATTCATGACGTGGCCGGGCATACCGCGTCGGGCACCTACGGCAACATCTCGTTCACGATCTCCGGCGACGGTCGCTCGGTGACCATCACCGGTGCCATCACCGACGTGCAGGCGGCGATCAACAGCGTCGGCATCCGGCTTCCCGCCGCGGTGGCGGGAGACAACAACGGCCACTGGAACGGCACGTTCCAGGTGCAGCTGACGGTGAACGACAACGGCAATCACGGCGATCGTCCCAGCCAGGGCGTGCTCGACGACGACCAGGCCCAGAACGAAACCGACGATCCGACCACCATCGGCGACGAATACGGCTACGCCGACGGCACGTCCAGCGCGCTGACGACCACGCGCGTGATCGACGTGACCATCAGCGGCGGCACCCAGGTGCAGGAAGCGGGCCTTCACGACGGTAGCGGCCACCAGGGCGTGGACGGCACCGAGACCTTCGCGCTGTTCAACGATCTGTCCAGCGTGACGATCGGCGACCCGGCCGACGGTGCGGGCCGTTTCGTTACCCTGACGCTCGCCCAGCTGCAGGACATCGCGAACGTCCCCGTCGGCGACCGCACGATCGCCACCGCCCATGGCACGCTCGTCGTCACGGGGTACGACTCGGCCACCCGCACGCTGACCTACCACTACGAGCTCACCTCGGCGGTGAACCAGCCGGGCGCGACCAGCAGCAACGAAGTCATCGCCATCTCGACGACCGACAGCAAGAACGTCACGGACAACGGCACGCTCACCGTGAACATCGTCGACGACGTGCCGGTCGCGGTAGCCGACCAGAACGACGTCAACGAGAACGGCACGCCGACGACCGGCAATGTCGTCGGCAACGGCAGCGCGAACGACAGGGCCGACACCGTCGGCGCGGATGCCAACGCCGCGCCGGTCACCGGTGTCGCGGCGGGCAATTCGAACGGTGTCGCGGTGAGCGGTCGCGTCGGCACGGTCGTCACCGGCGTCTACGGCCGTCTCACGCTCAACGCCGACGGCAGCTACAGCTACACGGTGAACGACAACGACGCGCGCGTGAACGCGCTCAAGGACGGCCGCACGCTCACCGACGTGTACACCTACACGATCACGGACGGCGACGGCGACCGCGCCACGGCGACGCTTACCATCACCATCCATGGGCATACCGACGGATCGCCCACGGTCACGTCGGTGGACGGCAACGGCGCGGTGGCTGGACAGGCCACGGTCCACGAGTCCGGCCTGGTCGACCACGACGGCACGAACGCCGCCACCGGCACCATCACGCTGACCGCCCCCGACGGCCTGGCCAGCGTCACGGTCGGCAACGCCACGCTTTCCCTGTCGAACCTGACGGGGCTGTCGCCGAGCACGCCCCGGACCATCCTCACGTCGAACGGCACGCTCACGCTCACCGGCTTCACGCCGACGGCGACGGTGGGCGGCGTGCCCACGGCGGGCACCCTCAGCTACACCTTCACGCTGACGAGCCCGATCGCGCAGCAGCCCGGCATCACCGACAGCACGTTGGACGTCGCATTGCTGGTGACCGACGCGGGCAACGGTACCGCCCTCGGCACGCTCACCATCGACGTCGTCAACGACGTGCCGACGGCGAATGCGGATCACGCCGACATCAACGAGAACGGCACCACCGTCGCCGGCGACGTCGTCGCCGGCGGCGGGACGAACGTGGCCGATCGCGTCGGTGCGGACGCGACCGCCACGCCGGTCTCCGGCGTGGCCGCCGGCAACTCGCAGGGCGCGACCGTGACCGGCAACGTGGGCATCGGCGTCACCGGCACCTACGGCACGCTCACGCTCAACGCCGACGGCAGCTACACCTATGCCATCGACTCCGACAACGCCGAACTGAACGCGTTGAAGAACAACGAAACCCGGACCGATACCTACACCTACACGATCACCGACGCCGACGGCGACACCAGCACCACGACGCTGACCATCACCATCCATGGCCAGACCGACGGCACGCCGTCGGTGACGCCGCATGACGACAACGGTGCCGCGGCCGGGCACGAGACGGTCCACGAGTCGGGGCTGGTCGACCAGGACGGCAGCCAGGTGGTGAGCGGCAAAATCGATTTCAGCGCCGGCGACGGGCTCCAGAGCATCACGGTGGGCGGCACCACGCTGAGCCTGGCGCAGCTGGATGCGCTTGCCGCGGGCGGCAAGGTCGTGCTCGACACCGACCACGGCAAGCTCGAACTGAACGGGTACGAGGTGACGACCTCGGTCGGCGGCGTGCCGACGAGCGGCACGCTCAGCTATACCTACACGCTCACCCGGATCACGGCCGGCAACGGCGTCACCGACGACATCCCGTTGGTGGTGAGCGATGCGCACGGCGGCACGCAGGGGCCGCTCACGATCGACATCGTGAACGACACCCCGACCGCGCACGCCGACAACGCCGACGTGAACGAGGACGGTCCGTCGATCACGGGCAACGTGGTCTCCGGGGCCGGTCCGCGCGACGTGGCCGACCGCATCGGCGCTGACACGAACGCCTCGCCGGTCTCCGGCGTCGCCGCCGGCGATTCGCAGGGCGCGAACGTGAACGGCCACGTGGGCACGGGCGTGACCGGCACCTACGGCACCCTCACGCTCAACGCCGACGGCAGCTACGGCTACGTGCTGGACAACGCCAACGCGACGGTCAACGCGCTGAAGGACGGCGACACGCTCACCGATACCTACACGTACACCATCACCGACGGCGACGGCGATACCAGCACCACCACGCTCACCATCACCATCCATGGCCACACGGACGGCGCGCCGACGGCCGAACCGCATGACGGCAACGGGGCGGGCAACGGTACCAATGCCGCGGGCGACGCCACCGTATGGGAGTCCGGTCTCACCACCGACGGTCCGGTGGGGCAGGCCAGCCATGTCTCCGACACCATCGACATCACCGCGCCGGACGGCCTGCTGGGCATCGAGATCAACGGCGTCGCGATCACCCGCGCCGAACTCGAAGACCTCGCCCAGGCGCCGAAGACGATCGTCACGTCGAAGGGCACCCTGACGCTCACCGGTTTCGACGAGACCGACTTCGTCGGCGGCGTGCCGACCCGCGGCACGCTGTCGTATACCTACGACCTGGCGGGACCGTTGGTCCAGGTCGCCCCCGACCACGCCAACAGCACCGATACGTTCGCCGTCACCGTCCACGACGTGAGCAACGGCACGGGCACGGGCAACCTCGTGATCGACATCGTCAACGACGCGCCGACCGCGAACGCCGACCGCGCCGACGTGAACGAAGACGGCGGCGTTCCCGTCACGGGCAACGTCGTCATGGGCGGCGGCACCGACGCGGCGGACCGCCTCGGTGCCGACGGCACCGCGACGCCGGTCACCGGCGTGTCGTCCGGCGACGTGGGCAGCGACGTCACGGGCCATGTGGGTTCGGGCGTCGCCGGCCAGTACGGCACGCTCACCCTCAACGCCGATGGCAGCTACAGCTACGCGGTGGACGACGCCAGCGCGACGGTGAACGGCCTGCGCAACGGCCAGACGCTTACCGATACCTACACGTACACCATCACCGACGCCGACGGCGATACCAGCACGACCACGCTCACCATCACCATCCACGGCCATACCGACGGCTCGCCGACGATGACGCCGGTGGACGGCAACGGCGGCGCGGACGGGCATGCGACAGTCGCCGAAGCGGGCCTCGTCGACCACGACGGTTCGCAGGCCACGACCGGCACGATCGACCTCACGGCCGACGACGGCCTTTCCGGCCTCGTGGTGGGTGGCACGCCGGTCAGCCTGGCCGACCTGGGCAACCTGTCGACCACGCCCATCACCATTCACACGCCGGACGGCACGCTGGTGCTTACCGGTTTCACGCCGGGCACCTCGGTCGGCGGCGTGCCGACCAGCGGCACCCTCAGCTACACCTATACGCTCGACCACGAGACCTCGACGCCGAACGCGGCCAACGGCCACGACGACGTCGCGCTGAAGGTGATCGACGCGGGCGGCGGCGAGGCGACCGGCACGCTGCGCGTGAACATCGTCGACGATGTACCGACCGCGAACCACGACGACAACGCCATCGACGAAAACACCGCGTCGGTCGGCGGCTCGGTCATCGACAACGATCGCATCGGTGCCGACGCCACGGCGTCGCCGGTTACGGGCGTGGCGGCGGGCGTGGCCGGCGGCGACGTCGGCGGCCATGTGGGCGCGGGCGTGGCCGGCACCTACGGCACCCTCACGCTCAACGCCGACGGCAGCTACGGCTACGCGCTGGACAACGCCAACCCCACGGTCAACGCCCTGAAGGACGGGGAGTCGCTGACCGACACGTACACCTACACCATCACCGACGCGGACGGCGATACCAGCACCGCCACGCTCACCATCACCATCCACGGCAAGACCGACGGCAACCCGGTCATCGTGCCGGCGGGTGGCACGGGCGGCGCGGGCGGCCACGCGAGCGTCGCCGAGTCGGGCCTCGCCGATCATGACGGTTCGCAGACGACTACCGGCGTGATCGACGTCACCGCCGACGACGGCCTGTCCTCGGTCACCGTGGGCGGCACCACGCTCACCGCCGACCAGCTCGCCGCGCTGTCCGGCGGCACGCCCGTGATCGTGCATACGCCGGACGGCACGCTGGTGCTCACCGGCTTCCAGCCGACGTCGACGATGGGTGGCGTGCCGACGGCTGGCACGATCAGCTATACGTACACGCTGGACCATCCGACGGCCGGTCACGGCGTGACCGACACCATCGCGCTCACCGTCACCGATCGCGGCGGCGACACCACCGCGGGCGCGCTCGTGGTGGATATCGCCAACGACGTGCCGACGGCCCATGACGACAGCGCCACCATCGTGCAGGACGCGGGCCAGACCGCCACGAGCGGCAACGTGTTCACCGGCACGGCCACGCACGTCGGCACCGACCGCATCGGTGCCGACGGCTCGGCCAATGGCGGCCCGGTCACCGGCGTGGTGTCCGGCAACACCGGCCACGCGGGCAGCATCGGCGGCGTCAGCCAGGGCGCGTTCGGCACGCTCGTGCTTAACGCCGACGGCACGTACAGCTATAAGCTGGATACCGCGAACCCGGCCGTGAGCGCGCTCGACGCCAGCCGCACGCTGACGGAAACCTTCGTCTACACCATCACCGACGCCGACGGCGATACCAGCACGGCGACGCTCACCATCACCATCCACGGCACCACGCCGCCGATGCAGGCGCGCTGGGGCGACCAGATCTTCCCGATCGCCTACCAGCGTCCCGACCGCGACATCCGCCAGGCCTGGGAGCCGGGCCTGTTCGTGGTGCCGGAGGTGAACCAGTCGCAGGACGACACGGTGCGCTGGCAGAACCAGTGGGTGACCGGCCGTGGCGGGTTCGCCGTCGACGCCGGGCTGCCGCAGGATCCCTCGAACGTGCAGTTCGTGCTGGACGACGGCGTCGCGTACTCGCAGAAGGTGCTGGCCGAGGCGCATGCCCGCTCCCGCGTTGCCCTCAGCGACTTCGGCTTGGCGTCGAGCCCGCTATGGGACGACTTCTCGCCGTTCGCGCCGACGCGCGTCGGCCAGCTCGACGCCTATGCGCACGAGCGAGGCCGCGCGGACAACCACGAGCGCGAGCATCTGCGTCCGCACGCCACTGCCCACGACGCGCCGCCCGCGCCGGGCAAGACGGTACCCGCCACCACGGTGCCGCCGCCGGCCTCCACGCCGTCCGGCGCACCGTCGCTCACCGCACAGATCGCGGCCATGGCCACCTCCGGCGCCGTGCCGCTGGCCCAGGCGCCCGCCGCCCATCCGTCACGTCATTAATCGAATCGGAAAAGAACTCCATGCTCCCTTCCAAAGCCATGAAGCCTGCCGTCCCGCTCGCCGCGTCGATCGCCCTTGCCGTGTTCCTGACGGGTTGCGGCGCGGTGAAGCCCAAGCCGCTCACCCATGACGAGATCGTCAACCGCGCGAAGAACGACCAGCAGGCGATGTACAAGGGCCAGGAACCCGTCACCGCGCCGATCACGCTCGCCGACGCGATGGCCCGCTCGCTCAAGTACAACCTCGACTACCGCCTGAAGCTGATGGAGACCGCGCTGTCGCGCGGCCTGCTCGACGTGTCCGAGCTGGACATGCTGCCCAAGCTGATGACCGACGCCGGCTATCGTTGGCGCAGCAACGATTCGGGCGGCACCAGCATCGGCATCCAGGACCGCGTGATCAGCCTGCGCCCGTCCACTTCCGAAGAGCGCGTGCACTACCTCGCCGACGCCACGCTGTCGTGGGACGTGCTCGACTTCGGCCTGAGCTACTACCGCGCCAAGCAGCAGGCCGACGACGTCAACACCACCGACGAGCGCCGCCGCAAGGTGTTGCAGAACATCGTGCAGGACGTGCGCGATGCTTACTGGCGCGCGCTCGGCGCGCAGCGCCTGCTCGGCGAAACGCAAACCCTGGCCGACAACATCCAGGCCGCGCTGGAGAAGACCCGCCAGGCCGAACGCGCCGGCGTGCTGCCACCGGTGGAAGGCCTCGAATACCAGCGCGCGCTGCTCGACGCGATGACGCTGGTGAACGAGAAGCGCCAGGAAATGGAGCTGGCCAAGCGTGAACTCGCCGCGTTGATGAACCTCGCGCCGGGCACCGAGTTCACCCTCGCCGACGCGAAGGAAACCGGCCTGTCGCAGGTGCCGACGAACCTCGACCAGCTCGAGCAGATGGCGCTCGAACAGCGCCCCGAACTGCGCGAGGAGGATTACAAGACGCGCATCGATGCCGTCGAGACGAAGAAACAGATCCTCGCGCTGTTCCCCAACCTCAACCTGTTCGGCGGCGTCGGCTACGACTCCAACAAGTACCTCTACAACGAGAACTGGGCCCAGGGCGGCGTCAGCCTCTCGATGAACCTGTTCCGCCTCGCCGGCATCCCGGCGATCAAGCGCACGAACGAAGCGCGCATGAAGGTGGACGACGCGCGCCGCATGGCGCTGTCGATGGCCGTGCTCACCCAGGTGCGCGTGTCGGTGGAGCGCTACAAGCTCGCCGTGTACGACCACCAGTTGGCCGAGGAATCCGCGCGCGTCGACCAGCGCCTGGCCAGCGTCGCCCGCGCCGGTTCCAGCCACCAGCTCACCAGCGAACTGGAAACCCTGCGCACCGGCGCCCGCTCGATGGTGTCGCGATTCCAGGAAGCCTCGTCGTACGCCGCCGCGCAGTCGGCCTACGGCCGCGTGCTCAACTCGGTGGGCATCGACCTGATGCCCGAACAGATCGCCTCCAGCGACCTGCCGACCATCGCCAAGGCCATCCAGGCCAGCCTCGCCGACGGCGAGAAGCAGGTGTTCACGCAGGTCGCCGACGCGGCCACGGTGGATCGTCCGATCCGGCTCAGCGTGTCGGGCCTGCCCGAGCGCGTCGACGGCGAGGCCGTGCGCGGCGCGGTGGGCAAGGTGATGACCGGCAACCATCTCACCCTCGGCAACGGCGGCGACGCATTGGCCGTGGATCTGCACTACAGCGCCGCCCCGGGCAAGACCGCCACGCGCGCCAAGTGGGACGTGACCGTGCAGGACACCGCCGGCAAGCGCCTGCTCACGCAGAGCTATCTCAGCTACCTCCCCGACGACGTCACGACGCGTTCCGTCGTCGCCCTGGCCGAGGCCGCCACGCTGTCGGTGATGGATGCGATCCATCGCCTCGCCGCGGCCCCCGAGACCGCCGCCGTATCGCAGTGAGCCGCATGAACACCTTTCGACATACCGTCGCACCGGCGCAGGCCGGTGCCCACGGCGAGACGCGCCATCGAGCGACCGCGCTCAAGGCCGGCCTTTTCGCGTTGGTCCTGACCTGGACCGGTACCGCGCCGGCCGAGTCCGCTCCAAAGGCCGCCTCGCAGGCCCCCGTGCGCTTCCTCGTCGTCGCCGCGCAGGAAAGCCCGCTGTCCGCCGTGGCCGGGGGGCGCGTGGCCCGGGTCTATGCGCAACTGGGCGATACGGTCGCCAAGGGCAAGGTGCTGGTGTCGCTCGATTGCAGCGACGTCGAAGCCCGTCGTGCATCGGCCGATGCCGAGTACAAGGCCGCGCAGTTGAAGTACGAGGCCAAGGCCAAGCTGCAGGGCCTGGATTCGGCCGCCGCGCTGGAGGTGGAACTGACCGCCGCCGACGTCAACCGCACGCGCAGCCAGGAACGCATCTTCGAGGCGCAGCTCGCGCAGTGCCGTTTCGTGGCGCCGTTCGACGGCCGCGTGGCCCGCGTGCACGTGAAAGAAGGGCAGGGCGTCGCGCCCGGTGCCCCGGTGATCGACCTCGTCGGCACGGGCACGCCGAAGGCGCGCCTCAACGTGCCGTCGAACTGGATCGCTTGGCTGAAGCCCGGCGCGCACCTGGACGCCACCATCGACGAGACGGGCGCCAGCTACCGGCTTACCGTGACCCGCCTGAGCGGCCGCGTGGACGCGGTGAGCCAGACCATCGAAATCGAAGCCGAATTCGAAGGCGACACCAGCCGCGTGCTGCCGGGCATGAGCGGCCGCGCGTCGCCGGGCAAGCCGGACGCGGGTCCGAAGGTCTGATCCGATGAACGCACACGACGTTCGCGGCGCGAACGCGCCGTCGCGGTTCTACGCGCTCGCGGGGCGCGTGGAAGCCGCCACCCATGCGTCCGAGCTGGGCTTCATCGCCTGCAACGAGGCGCGCCTGCTGGTGGATTACCGGCAGGCGGCGCTGGTGTCGTTGTCGTCGGCGCGCGGACCGAGGCTGGCGGCGCATTCGGGTCTGGCCGATCCGGACCCGAACACGCCTTACGCCCTCTGGCTTACCGCCGTGGCCCGGCGCGTGGCCGAACGTTGCGCCGAACTGCCGCAAGGCGCGCGCGTGCTGCCGTTGTCGGCGGACATGCTCGGCGACGAACTGGCCGCCGAATGGAGCGAGTGGCTGCCCGCGCACGTCTGGGTGTTGCCGCTGTCCGGCCCCGATCGCGCGGTGGGCGCGCTGCTGTTCCTCGCACGGGACGACGCGTGGCCCACCACGTTGACGCCGGACAGCGCGGAATTCGCGCTGCTGCAACTGGGCAGCCTGCTCGGTTACGCCTGGTGGTCGCTGGTGGCCAGGCCGTCGCGCTGGCGGGACGCATGGCGCAAGGTGACGCGCGGTCGCGGCCTGCGTTACGCCCTCGCGGCCCTGTTCGTCGTGCTGCTGATTCCCGTGCGCGAATACACCCTCGTGCCGGCCGAGATCATTTCCACGCGTAGCCAGGTCATCGCCTCGCCGCGCGAGGGCGTGATCCATCGCATGGCGGTACTCCCCAACTCACCGGTAAAGGCCGGGCAGGTGCTGGCCGAGCTGGACGACACCACCTTGCGCAACAAGCTCGCCGTGGCCCAGGCGGAACTGGCCACCGCCAACACGGAAATGCACCAGGCCGCGCAGCAGGCCATCGAAAGCCAGAGCGCGAAGGCCGACCTCGGCATGGTCGAAGGCAAGTGGCGCGAACGCCAGGTCGACGTCGACGCCCTCCAGCGAGAGGTCGACAAGCTCGCCATCCGCGCACCCGCCGATGGCGTCTTCGTCTATTCCGACCCCGACGACTGGGCGGGCCGTCCCGTGCAGACGGGGGAACGCATCGGCCTGCTTGCCGATCCGCATGCATTGGGCGTTCGTGCCTGGGCGCCGGTGGGCGAGGCGACCAACCTCGCCTCCGGTGCGCCGATGACGGTGTTCCTCAAGGTGGCGCCGCTGGATCCGCTCGATGCGCGCCTGGACTACGCCGGTTACCAGCCGGTGGAAGCCCCCAACGGCGTGGCGAGTTATTCGCTGCGTGGCACGATCGACGGCACGCCGCCGGGGGCTCGCATCGGCCTGCAGGGCACCGCGCGGGTGTCCGGCCGCTGGAGCGTGCTGGGTTACCTGATGCTGCGGCGTCCGCTGGCGACGGTACGCGCCTGGATCGGGCTGTAAGCGATGGCGGCCCTGGCCGAGATGGCGTCGATGGCCGCGGCGGCACCGCCGTGGCCGGCGTTGCGCGACGAGCTGAAGATCCACCCGGCGGGCCGCAACCGCGACGGGTCGCCGGCGTGGCATCTGTCCGATCCCGTGCGCAACCAGTTCTTCCGCATCGGCTGGCTGGAATTCGAGATCCTGCGGCACTGGGGATTGGGTGAGCCCTCGCGCATCGCCGCCGCGGTGACCGACACCACGACGCTGGCCCCCGACACGCAGGACGTCGTGGATTTCGCGCGCTTCCTCCAGCACCAGCAGCTGACCCGCGCGGCGCAATCGAAGCACGGCCCCTCGGTGCTGCACTGGTTGTTGCAGAACTACCTGTTCATCCGTATTCCGCTGGTGCGGCCGGAGCGTTTCCTGCGCCGCGCCTTGCCGTACGTGCGGTGGATGTTCGGCATGCGTTTCCTGGTGGCGACGCTCGTCGCCGCCGTGCTCGGGCTGCTGCTCGCCGCGCGCCAGTGGGACGTGGTGCAGGCGAACCTGCGTGGCGCGATGAGCTGGGACGGGGTGATGGCGTTCGCCGGTGCGCTCGTGTTCTCCAAATGCTGGCACGAGTTCGGCCATGCGTTCATGGCGACGCGCTTCGGCGTGCGCGTGGGACACATGGGCGTGGCCCTGCTGGTGATGTGGCCGATGGCATACACCGACACGGGCGAGAGCTGGAAGCTGGAAACATCGCGCCGCCGCCTCGCCATCGCCTCGGCGGGGGTGATGGCCGAGTTGGTGCTGGCGGCATGGTGCACGCTGCTGTGGTCGTTCGCGCCGGAAGGCAATGTCAAGAACGCGCTGTTCTTCCTCGGCACCACGGCGTGGGTGCTCACGGTGGCGGTCAACGCCAGTCCTTTCATGCGCTTCGACGGCTATTTCATCCTCGCCGACGCCCTGGATTATCCCGGCCTGCACGAGCGCGCCGGGCGCTGGGCGAAACGCTGGGTGCGCAAGAAGCTGCTGGGCATCGAAGATCCCCGTCCCGATGCGGTATCGCCGCGCTTCGCCGCGTTCCTCACCGGTTTCGCGTTCGCTACCTGGTTGTATCGCCTCACGTTGTTCGTGGGCATCGCCGTGGTCGTGTACCACGCCTTCTTCAAGGCAATGGGCCTCATTCTGTTCCTCGTGGAAATCGTGACGTTCGTGGTGAAACCCATGCTCAACGAAGTGCGTGTGTGGTGGATGCGCCGCGCGGAAATCCGCCGGTCGGTCCTCGTGCGCTGGCTGGTGGTGCTGGGCGTGCTCGCCCTCGTGCTCCTCGTGCCGTGGTCGTCGCGCGTCGGCGGCGAGGCGGTGGTCGAGGCGGGCTTCGAACAGCCGGTGTTCACGCCGTACCCCGCGCGCATGGAACGGGTGAACGTCACCGACGGCATGAACGTCAAGGCCGGTGAGGTGCTGTTCGAACTTACCGCGCCTTCGCCGCAGGACGATCGCGCCAAGGCCGATGCCTTGCGCGACGCCTACGAGGCGACCGCGCGCGGCGCCGGGGCCCTCGACAAGGACGGCGTGGCGAAACAGGTGGTCGCCGACCGCATGGCCGACCAGTACGAGGTGCAGCAGCGCGCCAGCTCGGCCGAGTTGCACCGTTTGCGCCTCGCCACGGCGGAAGACGGCGTCGTGCGCGATCTCGATCCCACGCTGCAGGCCGGGAGCTGGGTGTCGCCGGGCTCGCGTATCGCCACCGTCATCGGCGGTACGCGCTGGCGCGCGGAGGTGCTGGTGTCGGAAGCCGATCGCGCCCGCCTGGTGCCGGGCAGCGACGCCACGGTTTACCCGGGCGACGGCGGAAGTCCGCTGCGCGGCCGGATCGTCGCCGTGGACAACGGTGCGCTGGAACGCCTGCCGAGCCTCGCCTTGGCGAAGAACCACGGCGGCCCCATCCCGCTCAACCCGACGGCCCCGGTGAAGGAGCTGCGCCCGGCGACGGTGTGGTATCGCGTGCGTGTGGAAGGCGACGGATTGCCGGGGCCGTTGGGTTCCGAGCAGCTGGCGACGGTGAAGATGAGCGGTCGTCGCGAAAGCCTCGGTCGCCGCTGGATCGACAGTGCGCTGCTGATCCTGTTGCAGCAGACGGGGTTGGGCAAGGACGGTTGAGAGGGCTTGTCGTCGCCGCCGGCCCGGCGCAAGGCGCTGGGTTCCTGCCTTCGCAGGAACGACGGACTTCATGATTGATACGTTGCATATGTGTCCCTCATGTCGTTCCTGTGAAGGCAGGAACCCAGCGTCTTGCGTCCGATCACGCGGCGGCGCTCACTCGACCTCGCACGCCGATCACGCGATGATGCAGGGTGCACTTCCACGGATGCCGCATCCATGCCCACCCTCGCCACGCACGTCGAGCAGCTGCTCATCGCCGCCTTCGAAACCCACGGCTTCGACAGTCGCGGCGTGCGCGCCGTACCGGCACAGCGACCGGATCTGGCCGACCTCCAATGCAACGCGGCCATGCCGTTGGGCGGAGCGACCAAGCGGCCGCCGCGCGAAATCGCCGAAGCGGTAGCCGGGACGCTGCGGGGCGACGACGCCTTCGACAGCGTGGAAGTCGCCGGACCGGGCTTCATCAACCTGCGCCTGTCGTCGTCGCTGCTGGGCGAATGGGCCGAACGCCAGCGCAACGACGAAAGCGCCGGCATCGTGGCGCAGCCGCCGGAGACCGTCGTGATCGACTTCGGCGGTCCCAACGTCGCCAAGCCGCTGCACGTGGGCCACCTGCGCTCGCTGGTGCTCGGCGAGAGCCTGCGGCGCATCCTCATCGCGCAGGGGCATCGCGTCATCGGCGACGTGCACCTGGGCGACTGGGGCCTGCAGATGGGCATGCTGATCTCCGAGCTGCCGTCGATCTGGCCCGAACTGGCCGAGGACGGCCCGTGGACGACGAGCCCGCCGTTCGACATGGCCCAGCTGCAGGCGATCTACCCGCGCGTGGCCGCCGCATGCAAGGCCGACGACGCGCGTATGGCCGTGGCCCGTGCCGCCACCGCGAAGCTGCAGGCGGGCGACGCGGCATCCATGCGCCTGTGGGAAACGATCCGCCGCGTGTCCCTCGACGCGCAGACGGCCGATTTCGCCGCGCTCGGCGCGCATTTCGACGAACTCAACGGCGAAAGCCTCGTGCAGCCGCTGATTCCCGCCATGATCGCCGACCTCAAGGCACGCGGCATCGCGCGGGAAAGCGAAGGCGCACTGGTGGTGGACGTGGCGGAGGAGGGCGACGATTCGCCGGTGCCGCCGCTGTTGCTGGAAAAGTCCGACGGCGCGGCGCTGTATGCCACCACCGACATGGCCACCATCCTCGATCGGCGCGACCGGCTGCATCCGTCGCGCATCGTCTACGTCGTGGACCAGCGTCAGGCGCTGCATTTCCGTCAGGTGTTCCGAGCGGCCATGCGCGCGGGTCATGCCGAAGGCATCGAAATGGTGCACGTCGGCTTCGGCACGGTGAACGGCCGCGACGGCAAGCCGTACAAGACGCGCGACGGCGGCGTGGCCCAGCTTCACGAACTGCTGGCCGACGCGGTGGGCCGTGCGTACGCCCGCATCGAAGAGAGCGGCGACACCGACGACATCGACGCGCGTTCGCGGGCCATCGGCATCGCGGCGGTGAAGTTCGCCGATCTGTCGACCTATCGCACCTCGGGCTACGTGTTCGATCCCGACCGCATGGTGTCGTTCGAGGGTCGCACCGGTCCGTACGTGCAGTACGCCTGCGTGCGGATTACCTCGATGCTGGAACGCGCGGCCGCGCAGGGTCTGGTCGCGGGGAAGATACTCGTGCGTGAGCACGCCGAGCGATCCCTGGTGCTGCTTTGCGCGCGCTTTCCCGATGCCGTGGCGTCGACGGCGCATCGTTACGCCCCGAACGACCTCGCGGACTACGCCTACGACCTCGCGCAGGCGTTCAGCCGCTTCTATGCCGAGTGTCCGGTGCTGGCGGCGGACGACGCCGATGTTCGTTCGTCACGCCTCGCGCTTTCCGGACTGGCGCGGCACGTGTTGGCGAAGGCGCTCGACCTGCTGGGCATACGCGTTCCCACCAGGATGTGAGATGGGCTCCTGTGGAAGCCGACTTCGTCGGCGATAGCGCTCGAACCACGGCTAAATTCGGTGCTCGCCTGGATCAAGCCTATTCAGCAGGCGGTCGGTTCCATTAATGGAAGCCGATCCGTCGCGCGGCGACGACGTTTTCTCGATTGACCGAAAGGCGGTCGAAAGACACGCTGATGCTGGGGTGCGAGTCCGCACGCTCCTGGAGAATCATCCATGAAACGTTGTCTGTTTCTCATCGCCATGGCGATCACGCTTCCTTCCCTCGGCGGTTGCATCATCGATCCCCATCGGCCGCATGGGTATTACCACGACCGCGATCACCGTTGCGATGGCTACCGGGACAGCGATTGTCGTCGCTGGCGTTGACCGGGAGCCGATAGACGCATCGCTGCGACCGTAAGGACGACGCTGGGTTCCTGCCTGCGCAGGAACGACATGAGGAACGTCAGGGCGTAGCGGTCATGCTTGAAGCACGTCGTTCCTGCGCAGGCAGGAACCCAGCGTCTCGAGCCCGGTTATCGCGAAGCGTTCCGACGCGAAAGCACCTCATCCGCTGCGCGCACACCGCTTTCGAATGCCCCGTGCGCCGTGGAGAACGCATCGTGATGCGTCGCCTCTCCCGCGAAGAACAGACGATCCTCGAACGGCGACGCGAGAACCCGGCGCTGGTCGGCATACCCCGGCAGCGCATGGCTGTACGCGCCGCGTACATAGGTGCTGTTGCTCCAGCCCGAGGTCGCCAGTGGGCGCAGGTGGCGACGCGCATCCGCGCCGAGCAGCTTCACCAACCACTCCATCAACCGATCGAAGGCCGCCACCGAGCCTTCGGTGGTGACATCGTGCGCGCTTCGTCCGCCGAGGAAGGTTTCGATCACCGGATGGCCGAGGGGGCGCAGGTAGAACACCGGACTGTCCGCGTCGCGGGGATCGGCGATCAGTGCACGCTCGGCGGGTAGATCGAAGGCGCCGTCGACGCGCAGGAAAAGCTTTTCGTTGCAGCCCAGCGGCAGCCGCGAAGCCGCATGACGCCATGCGTCCAGCGAAGACGGCATCCGGATCAGGTCGCCTGCCAGGACATTGCTGGAGGCAGTGAGAATGGCGGCCCGGGCATGGATGTCGCCCGAGGGCGTCTTCAAGGTCACGCCCGGTGTATCGAGCGCGATGGCCTCGACGGGCGTCGACAGCCGGCAGGTCACGTCGACAGGCAGCGAGGCGGCGATGAGCGTCCCGTAGCCACGCGCCACGCGCCAGTTGTTGCCCGACGCGGCGCGTTCATAGGCCACGTAATCGGTGGCGGAAATTCGTTCGAGCGGTGCACCGCTGATGTACCCGCTCATCGCCTGCAGGTAGCCGTTCCAGGGGCCGTTCGCTTCGAGCGCGTCGCTGGCGAGGTCGGACGCGGGAGGCGACGCCATGAGGCGCTCGTGCCAGGCGTCGTAGGCCGCGTGGGCCTGCGCCTGTTCGCTTTCGGAAAAGTGTGGATGCGGCTGCGGCTTGTCCCACGCCGCCGGGCGGCGATCGATGTCCCAGCCGTTCTCCTCGCCGATACGGTGCCATGCGTTGTGATCGGCCGAATGCAGCCACCCGCAACCCATGTCGAGCGGCAGACCCTCGACGTCGAGCGTCCAGCCGCGGCCGCCGACGCGTTGGGTGGCCTCCAGCAGCCACACCGAGAGACCGCGCCCCGACAGTCGCCGTGCCGCGCCGACGCCCGCCGCGCCGGCACCGACGATGACGACGTCGACCGTGGTCACCAGGGAAGGCCCCGCCGCTGCACGTGCCAGCCCACGGCGGATACCCCCGCCGCCGCGACGACGACGACGAGCCATGCCGCACCCGCGGGTGGCGCCCAATGGAAGGGCGTGAAGCCGATGATCGCGACGATGGCCAGCAACGCCACGGCCGTGCCGACGAGCGCGCCTTCCAGCCGGTCGGCCCGGGTCTCCGGGCGCTGCGCATAGGCGCGCCGTTCGAGTTCGCGCGCGAAATCGGGAGGGAGGTCGGCGTCGGGTGCCTCGCCGAGCACGTCGGCCACGACGCGGTAGGCCGCGTCGCTCGTCATCGCGGCTTCCTGGCGTTCCCAGTCGAAAGGTGGCACGTCCATGGGGGGCATGGTCGGGTTCATGGCGTGGGTTCCATGTGACGAAGCAGTTGCTCGCGGAGCGCGAGGCGGCCGCGGAAAAGATAACTCTTGATCGTGCCGACGGGGAGGGAGGTCACCCGCGCGATGTCCGCCAGCGGCATCTCGTCGAAATGGTAGAGCGTGAGCAGGGTACGTTGCATCGGCGGAAGCGTCTCCAGGGCCTCGCGGACCTTGCCGCGCATTTCCTCGCGGACGAGGCCGGAGGCGAGGTCTTCGGCCTCGTCGGGGTGTTCGGCCACGCGTTCCACGTCGGCCGACCCATCGATGGGAATGCGCCGCTTTTCGAGATGGCGGATCGCCACCGACCAAGCGATGCGCGTCATCCATGTCCTCAGGCTCGCGTCGAAGCGAAACGTGGGCATCGCCTTGTGTGCGCGAAGGAATGCGTCCTGGCACAGCTCGCGCGTATCCTCGCGATCGCCGGTGAGGCGATAGATCACCCGCCAGCACACGTCCTGGTACTCGCGGACGAAGCGCTCCATGGCGCCCTTGCGCCCCTCCAGCACCTCGCGTACCAGCCATCGGTCCTCTCCCATCGCGCTCCTCCCCGTTCCCTGTCTTTGATACAGGGAACGCGGCTGCGGTTGCAAAAAGAGAAGCGCGATCGCCTGCAACCGGAACCGGGCCCCCCGTATCTATCCTCGGCAACCACCACCGAGGAACGATCATGCAAGTCGACCTGACCGCCATCTCCATTTTCGCCTGCATCACGCTCATGGTGCGGTCGTTCATCGATGCCTGGAGCCGACGTCGCCTGCTGCGCGCGGCCGGGTCCGACGATCTGCTGCGCACCTTCATGCTGGGCGAGGACCGCCAACGCCGCCTGTCCAGCCTTTACTGGGGCATCGTCGCGGTCGCGCTGGCCGCCGCCTTCGCGGCCATCGGCACGATGGACACCGAGCGGGTCACGCCCGCGGCCGTGGCCGCCGTGCTCGCCGCGGTGGGCGTGGCCAACCTCGCGTTCTTCGGTATCTCGCGCCGCCTGTCGTGATCGCCGGCACTTGACTGCCGCTCGCCCCCTGACGATAGGATCGGACGATTTGTCAGGGGTTACCCATCATGTCCGCACCTCGCCGTACCGCGTTCGTCGCGTCGCTGGGACTCGTGTTTGCCGTCGCGGGAGCGCGCGCCGCCGAGGCGGACCAGGCGCGCTGGCGACGCGAGGCGCAGGCCGTGACCGTCGTCCGCGACGACTGGGGCATCGCCCACGTGCACGGCAGGACCGACGCCGATGCGGTGTTCGGCATGGCCTATGCGCAGGCCGAAGACGACTTCAACCGCGTGGAAACCAACTACTTGGTCTCCCTCGGCCGGCTGGCCGAGGCCGAAGGGGAGGCGGCGCTGTGGAAAGACCTGCGCCAGCGCCTGTTCATCGACGAAACGCAGTTGAAGTCGCTCTACGCTCGCAGCCCGTCGTGGCTGAAGGCCTTGATGGATGCCTGGGCCGATGGCCTCAACTTTTACCTCGCCACGCATCCCGACGTGCATCCGCGCGTCATCACGCGCTTCGAGCCGTGGATGGCGTTGAGCTTCAGCGAAGGCAGCATCGGCGGCGACATCGAACGCATTTCCACCAAGGGGCTGCAGGCGTTCTACGGCGACGATGCCGCGGGAGCGCTCGCCCAGGCCACGCCGCCGCCGAGCTGGTGGGAGCCTACCGGCTCCAACGGCATCGCCATCGCACCGAAACTCACGGCGAACGGCCACGCGCTGCTGCTGATCAACCCGCACACGTCGTTCTTCTTCCGCTCCGAATTGCAGATGACGAGCGACGAAGGCCTCAACGCCTATGGCGCGGTCACCTGGGGCCAGTTCTTCATCTACCAGGGCTTCAATCCGCACATCGGCTGGATGCATACCTCGTCGGGCATCGACGTGGTGGACGAATTCGCCGAGGACGTGGTGAAGCGCGAGGGCAAGGTGTTCTACCACCACGGCAAGATGCTGCGCCCCATGACCACGCACGGGGTGACGCTGCGCGTACGCAACGCGGACGGCACGATGGGCGAGCGCACGTTCATCACCTATGCCTCGCATCACGGTCCCATCGTGCGTGCCGACGGCACGCGCTGGATCGCCACGGCGCTGATGAACAAGCCCATGGAAGCGCTGGAACAGAGCTGGTTGCGCACCAAGGCCAACGACTATTCCGCCTACATGAAGGTGGCCGAGCTCAAGGCCAATTCGTCGAACAACACGATCTACGCGGACGACAAGGGCAATATCGCCTACCTGCATCCGCAGTTCATCCCCGCGCGCGACGACACGTTCGATTACACCAAGCCGGTGGACGGTAGCGATCCGGAAGCCGACTGGCGTCCGCTGCTGCCGCTGGACAAGGCGCCGCACCTGCTCAATCCCGGCACCGGCTGGATATTCAACACCAACGACTGGCCGTATTCCGCCGCGGGTCCCGACAGCCCGAAGCAGGCCGATTACCCGCGCTACATGGATTCGGTGGGCGAGAACCCCCGTGGCCTGCATGCCACGAAGGTGCTCACCGGCCAGCACGACATGACCAAGGCCTCGCTCCTGGCGGCGGCCTTCGACCCGTATCTTCCCGCCTTCGAGCGGCAGTTGCCGATCCTCGTCCGCGATTACGACGGGCTCGACGCGAGCGATCCGCTGAAGAAGAAGCTGGCCGGGCCCGTCGGCATGTTGCGCCGCTGGGACTACCGCTGGGGCATCGCCTCGATGCCGACCACGCTGGCCGTGTATTGGGGCGACACGCTCTGGGACGCGGTGAGCAAGGACGATACGCAGGAAGGCCTGTCGATCTACGACGTGATGGCCGAGAAGGCGGGCCCGGCGAAGCGCCTGAAAGCGCTTTCGGAAGCGGTCGACCGGCTGGAGCGCGACTTCGGCGACTGGGGCGTGCCGTGGGGCGAGGTCAATCGCTACCAGCGCAACGACGGCGCTATCGTGCAGACGTTCGACGACGCGAAGCCTAGCCTCCCCGTGCCGTTCACCTCGTCGCGCTGGGGTTCGCTCGCGTCGTTCGGTGCGCATCGCTGGCCGGGCACGAAGAAGTATTACGGCACCAGCGGCAACAGCTTCGTGGCCGTGGTGGAGTTCGGGCCGAAGGTGAGCGCGCGGGCCGTCACCATCGGCGGCGAGAGCGGGCATCCGGATTCGCGGCATTTCGACGACGAGGCCGAGCGTTACACCACCGGCAACCTGCGCAAGGTCTATTTCTGGCCCGAAGACCTGCAAGGCCACGTCGAAAGCACCTACCACCCCGGCTCGAAGGACGCGCCATGAACATGCTTCGCAGGCTTACCCTCGCCGGCGGCCTCGCGCTGGCCTTCGCCGTGTCCGCGCAGGACGTGCCGCGGCCCGCCGACCATCCCTTGCTGCTCAAGGCCGATCGCGTGTTCGACGCGAGCGGCGCGCAGGCGCACGACGGATGGGTGGTGCTCGTGCAGGGCGGCAAGATCGCCGCGGTGGGGCCCGAAGCCAAGGTGTCCGCGCCGGCCGGCACCGAGACGCTCTCGCTTCCGGGCATGACCCTGCTTCCGGGCCTGATCGATGCGCACTCCCACGTGTTCCTGCATCCATACAACGAGACGTTGTGGAACGACCAGGTGCTGAAGGAAACGCTCGCGTTCCGCACCGTCGAAGCGGTGAAGCACGTGCGCGACACGCTGATGAATGGTTACACCGCGTTGCGCGACCTCGGCACGGAAGGCGCCGGCTACGCCGACGTCGACGTGCAGAAGGCGATCGACAAGGGCCTGATCCCTGGGCCGCACCTGTTCGTGGCCACGCGGGCGACGGTCGCGGCCCATTGCTACGGCCCCGGCCCGTTGGGCTTTCGCGAGGACGTCGACCTGCCGCAGGGCGCGATCCCCGTGAGCGGCACGGCGCAGATGATCGACGCCGTGCGCGACCAGGCGGCGCATGGCGCGGACTGGATCAAGCTCTATGCCGATTATCATTGCGGCAAGGCGAAGGGCTCGATGCCCACGCTGTCGCAGGAAGAACTCGACGCGGCCGTGGCCACCGCGCATGCGATGGGCCTGCCCGTCGCGGTGCATTCGAGCACGGCCGAGGGCATGCGCCGTTCGGTGATGGCGGGCGTCGACACCATCGAGCACGGCTACGACGGCACGCCGGAGGTGTTCGCGCTGATGAAGAAGCACGGCGTGGCCTACATGCCCACGCTGGAGGCCAGCGCGGCCTACGCGGAATACTTCGGTGGCTGGACGCCGGGCCATCCACCGACGGACGACATGAAGCGCTCGGCCGAGGCGTTCAAACGCGCGATGGACGCCGGCGTCACCATCGGCGACGGCAGCGACGTCGGTGTGTTCAGCCACGGCACCAACTACAAGGAACTGGAATGGATGGTGCGCGACGGCATGACGCCGTCGCAGGCCCTGCTCGCCGCGACGGCGGTGAACGCGAAGGTGCTTCGCCAGCAGGATCGATTCGGCCAGCTCAAGGCCGGGCTCGATGCCGACATCATCGCGGTGCCGGGCGATCCGACGAAGGATATCTCCGTGCTGTCGAACGTCCCGTTCGTGATGAAGGGCGGGGCGATCTACAAGCGCCCGTCTCCATAGGATTCGCGGACAGGGTCCGCTCCCACCCTTCGGTAGCGTCCTTTCTACCGGAGGGTGGGAGCGGACCCTGTCCGCGATAAAGGACTAGCCCCGGTCCAGGCTTACACCCGTCTGCTCCTCGCTCAGCGCCCAAAGCGTCTCGGCGCCGTCCGCATCGACCGCATACGGGCGAACCCCCGCCATCTTGCGCAACTCCGCGATGTCGGTCGTATCGGTCAGCAACAGCGGCGCGACATCGCAATCCTCCAGATACAGCCCGCCCATCCCGTCGAGCCGTGCGCTGGTCGCCGCCCAGACGCTCGTCGCCGCGCCCTGCGGCACGCTCTTCATGCCCTGCGCCACCTCCGCCACCGGCTTGCCGTGCTCGTCGATCACGCCGAAGCCGCGCAATTCCTCTTCGCTCATGTAGCGGGCGAGGTCGGTCATGATCGCGCCGGGATGCAACGAGAACGCGCGGATGCCGTCGGCCTTGCCACGCGCGTCGGCACCCACGGCGAAGAGCACGTTGGCCGTCTTCGACTGGCCGTAGGCCGTCCAGCGGTCGTAATCGCGATGCTGGTAATGCGGATCGTCGAAGACGACGGGCGAGAAACGATGCCCGCGCGAGGACACCGAGACGATGCGCGCTCCGTTGGCTTTGCGCATCAGCGGCCATAGACGTACGGCTAGCTGGAAATGACCGAGGTGGTTGGTGGCGAACTGCCGCTCGTAACCGCGCGCGTCGCGTTCGAGCGGGCAGGCCATCACGCCCGCGTTGTTGATGAGCAGGTGCAGCGCGTCGCCGCGTTCGACGAGCGTGCGGGCGAAGGCATCCACGGACGCGGGATCGGCGAGGTCCATGGGCAGCAACTCGACGTCCAGTGCGTCGAGGGCGCGACGGGCCTTGTCCATGTCGCGGGCGGGCACGGTCACCCGGGCGCCGGCGCCGAGCAGCACGCGGACGGTTTCCAGGCCCAGGCCGGCATAGCCGCCGGTGACCACGGCGTGCTTGCCGGTCAGGTCGATGCCTTCGATGACCTCGGCGGCCGTCGTGGTCGCGCCGAAGCCGGAGGGGAGGGGGGATTGCATGGTGGGGCTCCTCGGTAGGGTTCCCTCCCAAGGTAAGGGCGCCGGCCCGGACGACGAATGCTTGAAAGTCCCGGATGCATGAGTGATCGTACGGAAATGACGGACGATCCCATTACCGAGTTCCTGCGCCTGGCCGAGGTCGAGTCGGTGATGTCCGGCGGCTTTACCGCCGGCGGCGACTGGTCCGTGCGCTTTCCCCCGCCGGACAAGCTGAAATTCTTCGCCTCGGCGCGCGGCGGCTGCGTCCTGCGCATGGAAGGCGACACCGACGACGTGCCGCTGGCGGAAGGCGACGTGGTGCTGCTCATCGCCCCGCGTGGCTTCGTGCTGTGCAGCGACCCGTCCGTCATGCCGCGCGAGGCGCGCGAGTTTTTCGGGGACGTTCGCGGCGGGATCGTCCAGGTGAACGAGGGCGACGACACGCTCCACATCGGCGGTCACGTGCGCCTGCATCCCGACTACGAGCCCATGCTGACGGGTGCGCTGCCGCCCTGGATCCACGTGCGCGCGACGGCGCCGGAAGCGTCGATCATGCGCTGGCTGATCGACCGCATGGTGGAAGAAAGCGCGGCGTCGCGTCCCGCCGCCGGCCTCATGCTGACCCAGCTGGCCCATCTTCTCTTCGTGCAGATCCTCCGGGCCCACATGGCCTCGGGCGAATCGCTGCGCGCTGGCTGGCTGCGTGCCGCCGCCGATCCGCGGCTCGCTCCCGTGCTCAGGCGGATCCATGCCGATCCGGCGCAGCCCTGGCGCCTGGACGACATGGCCCGCGCGGCCGCCATGTCGCGCACGGTGTTCGCCGCGCACTTCAAGGCCGTGGCCGGCGTCGCGCCGCTGGCGTATCTCACGCAATGGCGCATGCGGCTGGCCACCCATGCCCTGCGTCGCGGCAGCGTGCCGGTCGCGGTGCTGGCGCGCGATCTGGGCTACGCGTCGGAAAGCGCCTTCAGCCATGCGTTCAAGCGCGTGGTGGGCGTGTCGCCCGCGCGTTTCGCGCTGTCGTCCGTCGCCTGACCGCGGGGGCTTCGGCATACTCGGCAGCCACGAAGGGAACGGGGGCGGGAATGAACGGGGATCGTCAGATCTGGCTGGGCCGCGACGGCGAGGAATTCGGGCCGTATCCGGAATCGCAGGTGCGCCAGTGGGCCGCGTCGGGGCAGGTGACCCAGGCGACGCTCGCCTGGTGCGAGGGCATGCCGACCTGGCGACCGTTGGGCGAAGTGCTCGGTGGCGAGCCGGCGGGCAACGCGCCCCCGAGGCCGCCGATGCCGCCCGGGCCGCCCGGGCCGCCCGAGCTGACGCGGCCGATCGATCCCGTCCGCGCGCGCCTGCCCGAGCCGCCGTCGTTGCATTGGTTCCTGCTGCTGGTGTTGTGCCTGGTCACCGCCGGCCTGCTCGCCATCGTGTGGCCGTTCGTGCAGGCCTCGTGGGTGAAGAAGATCGACCCCGAAAGCAAGTCGACGACATGGCTGGTCGCTTCCCTGGTGTGCCTGGGCGGGTCGTGGCTGTTCGCTTTCGGCACGGGCGTGATGGTGGGCTTCTCCGAAGAGGCGGACCTGTTCGCGTCGCTCCCCGTCCTGGCCGTGGGATACGCGGTCTGGTTGCTCCAGTACGCCTTCCTGCTGACCGCCTTCTTCAGCATGTCTGCCTCGATGCGCAAGGTCTTGCCCCGTTATGGCCTCGTTCCGCGGATCGGGCACGTGACGCTGTTCTTCTTCACGGTGTTCTACCTGCAGGGCCAGTTGACCTGGATGTCCCGATGGCGGCAGACCGGCCAGACCGAGCCGCCGCCGCCCAAGGCCGTGTTCTGGATCCTTTGGTGCATCCCGGTGCTGCTGGGTTCGCTGCTGGTCTTCGTCGCCTTCGCCGCGCTGCATCGGCCCGGTGCGTGGGGCTAGCGCGGAGGAATCCGGCTACAATCCCGTTTTGCGCAACGAAAAGCACCCCCGTCACGGCCTCGTCCGCCACGGGCGGGGCGTTCGGGAGAGAGTCATGACCACCCATCGAGAGACCCGCGGATGACGCCAGGCACCCTGTTCGTGGTGGCCGCGCCGTCGGGCGCGGGCAAGTCGACGCTGGTCAACGCGCTGCTCGAACGGGAGCCGCAGATCTCGCTGTCCATCTCCCACACCACCCGGCCGCCACGCCCGGGCGAGCAGTACGGCCGCCACTATTTCTTCGTGGCACGCCCGGATTTCGAGAAGGAAATCACCGACGGCATCTTCCTCGAGCATGCCGAGGTGCACGGCAACCTGTACGGCACGTCGCGCACGGTGGTCGAGGAGAAGTTGGGCAGCGGCGCCGACGTGCTGCTGGAGATCGACTGGCAGGGCGCGCGCCAGGTGCGCCAGGGCAAGCCCGATTGCGTGAGCGTGTTCATCCTGCCGCCCTCGCGCGCGGAACTGGAGCGCCGCCTCCGGGGTCGTAACACCGACGCGGCGGACGTCATCGAGCGCCGGTTGATCAATTCCCGCGAAGAGATCGCCCATGCGCACGAATTCGACTACATCATCGTCAACGATCGCTTCGAGGACGCCCTGGCCGACCTCCAGGCGATCGTCCGGGCCGTCCGCCTTCGCGCGCCCCTCGAGGCGTTGCGTCACCACGAGCTGATCCAGGAGCTGATCGCCCCATGACCGACGACGCCATCGTCCGCGTGCGCGGACTGACCACGGTCCTCAACGGCAAGACCATCTTCGATGCGCTCGACCTCGACATCCCGCGTGGCAAGGTCACGGCCATCATGGGACCCAGCGGTACGGGCAAGACGACCCTGCTCAAGCACATCACCGGGCAGATGCGCGGCGATGCGGGCAGCGTCGAGGTCGACGGCGAGAACGTGCCGGCGCTGTCGCGCGAGCGCCTCTTCCGGTTGCGCGAGCGCATCGGCTACCTGTTCCAGAACTCGGCCCTGCTCACCGACTTCGACGTCTTCGAGAACGTGGCCTTCCCGTTGCGCCAGCACACGCGGTTGCCGGAAGAACTCATCCGCAACATCGTGCTCAACAAGCTGCAGGCCGTGGGCCTGCGCGGCGCCGCGCGGCTGATGCCCACCGAGCTGTCGGGCGGCATGGCGCGTCGCGTGGCGCTGGCGCGTGCCATCGTCTTCGACCCGGCGCTCATCCTCTACGACGAACCTTTCGTGGGCCTGGACCCCATCGCGCTCAACCAGGTGCTGCTGCTCATCCGCACACTCAACGAAACGCTGGGCATCACCAGCGTGCTGGTGGCCCACGAACTGGCGGCGGTGCAGAAGGTGGCCGACCACGTCTACCTCATCGCCAACGGCAAGGTCGTGGCCCACGGCGCGCCCGACACGCTGGCCACCGACGGCTCGCCGTGGACGGCGCAGTTCTTCGGTGGCGAGGCCGATGGCCCGGTGCCGTTCCAGTATCCCGCGGGCGATTACGCCGCCGCGCTCGGTTTCCCCGGAGGCAAGGCATGACCACCCGGGACGACAACGTCGTCACCCGTAGCCTGGCGCAGATCGGCGCCTGCGGCATTTTCGGGCTCACCATCCTCCGCGCCATCCCGCGCAGCATGCGCCACGGCCGCGAGACGATCCGGCAGATCTGGTTCGTCGGCGCGATGAGCCTCACCATCGTGATGACCTGCGGCCTGTTCGTGGGCATGGTGCTGGGCCTGCAGCTGTACGACGTGCTCTCGATCTTCGGCGGCACCTCGGCCACGGGCACGGTGGTGGCCATCGCCATCTATCGCGAGCTGGGGCCGGTGGTGACCGCGCTCCTGTTCGCCGGCCGCGCGGGCACCTCGATCACCGCCGAGATCGGCCTGATGCGGGCCACCGACCAGCTCGACGCCATGGAGATGATGGCGGTGGACCCCGTGGCCTACGTGGCCGCGCCGCGCTTCCTCGCCGGCGTGATCGCGCTGCCCCTGCTGGCCATCGTGTTCTGCGCCATGGGCGTGTTTGGCGGCCACCTGGTGGGCGTCACCTGGCTGGGCATCGACAACGGCACCTTCTGGTCGAACATGACCGCCTCCGTCGACGTCCACAAGGACATCGTCAACGGCGTCCTCCTGAAATCGGTGGCCTTCGGCATCGTCGTTTCGCTGATCGCGGTGTTCCAGGGCTATACCACCCCACCCACCAGCGAAGGCGTCGCCTATGCGACCACGCGCACCGTGGTCGCTTCGTCCATCGCCATCCTGGCGCTGGACTTCGTGCTCACGTCGTTCCTGATCTGACGGCCACGGAGCCCGCCATGACTTTCATCCCTTTCGCATTCCACACGAGGATCGTGCCGTGACCCAGAGACGTTCCTATGCCGTCGGCACCGGCCTGTTCATCGTGCTCGGCTTCGCCGCCCTGGCCTATCTCGCCACGCAGACCACCTCGGTGGCCAATTCGCATCGCGGGTCCACCTACGACGTGACCACCCGCTTCGCCAACGTGGGCCAGCTCAAGGTCCGCGCACCGGTGAAGGTGGCGGGCGTGCGCGTGGGTTCGGTCGAATCGATCGACCTGGTGCCGGGCAAGGAAGAAGCCCGGGTCACCCTCGCCATCGACGATGGCCACAAGGACATTCCCGAGGATTCCGTGGCCACCATCTACACCAGTGGCCTGCTCGGCGACCAGTACGTCGGCATCCAGTTCGGCCAGTCGAAGAACCCGGTGAAGGAGGGCGGCGAGATCGGCCTCACCCGCCCGGCCCAGCAGCTGGAGGAAATGCTCGGCAAGTTCTTCGGCGGCGGCAGCGCCCCCGACCGCCTGGGCGGCACCTTCCACGTGACCGGCGATTTCACCAACATCGGCGGCCTGCAGCCGGGCGCCGCGGTGAAGATGGCCGGCGTGCCCATCGGCAGCGTCGAATCGATCGTGGTCAAGCCGGGTGCCGTCGAGGCCACGGTGACCCTTGCGATCGACAAGCGCTACTCCCAGATACCCAATGACTCGGCGGCCGCGGTGTTCACAAGCGGTTTGATCGGTAGCCAGTATGTTGCGATCCAGCCCGGCGGATCGCCGGAATACCTGGCGGATGGTGACAGTCTCGTGCTGACGCAGTCTGCGCTCCAACTGGAAGACCTGATCGGCAAGTTCCTCGTGAACGGCTCGCCGAGCGACAACAAGAACGGCAACGCCCAGGGCGGTGCCCAACCCGATAACGCCGGCAAGAAATAACGCCGGTCCAGGAGATACCGCATGTTGCGTCAGCTTTCCCTCGCCATCGCCCTTGCCGTCGGTACGGCCGTGGCCGCACCCGTCCTCGCGCAGGATGCCGCCCCGGCCGCCGCATCGCAGAACCAGTCGCCCCAGCAGGTCGTGCAGCAGATTTCCGACGACCTGTCCAAGGCCATCGAAGGCCACCAGGCCGAACTGAAGAACGATAAAGAGAAGCTGATCGCCGTTATCGACGACACCTTCCTGCCGCACTTCGACATCGACTACGCCTCCATCCTCGTGCTCGGCCAGCATGCGCGCGAGGCCACGCCCGAGCAGCGCAACCGTTTCGCCAAGGCGTTCTACAACTCGATCACCCACCGCTATGCCGAGGGCCTGCTCAACTACACCCGCGGCCGCGTGAAGGTGTTGCCGTTCACCGGCGACCTCAACAAGTCGCGCACCGTCGTTCGGACGCAGGTCATGCTGGACGACGGCAAGTCGGTGTCGGTCGATTACGCGTTCCGCCAGAGCAAGAGCGGCGACTGGAAGGCCTACGACGTGATCATCGAGGGTATCTCGTACATCACCAACTACCGTAACCAGGTCGATGCCGAGATCAAGAAGAACGGTGGTGACGGCAAGGGCCTCGACAAGCTCACCGCCGATCTCGAGCAGAAGGGTTCGGCGGCCATCGACCAGCTTCAGAAAGACGGCGGCGCGACGAAGTGAGCCAGCCGGCTTTTCAGCTGAGCACGCCGGCGCCGGATACCCTCGCGGTATCCGGCGCGCTCACGTTCGATACGGCGGCGGGTGCGCTGCATGCAGGGCGCGTCGAGCTGGACCGCGGTTCGCAGGGCGTGCTCGATCTGGCCGGTGTGACCCAGGCGGACAGCGCGGGCCTGGCGACGGTGCTGGCCCTGCTGGCGCATGCGCGGTCGAAGGGGCGTGCGATGGGCGTGGCCCATGCGCCGACGGGATTGCAGGCTCTCGCTCGCGTATCGGGTGTCGATACGCTGCTGTAAAAGCCGCATCGCCGGTTCGCGAAAACCGGACGCAAGGCGCTGGGTTCCTGCCTACGCAGGAACGACGTGAGGGGTTTTTCGCTCACCTGCAAACTTGTAACTCGTCGTTCCTGCGTAGGCAGGAACCCAGCGCCTTGAGCCGGAACGAGCGACACCATCCAGTCGGCTCTCGAACGAAAAAAAAGCCCCGATCACGTCGGGGCTTTTTTCGTCACAGCGGCTTCTGCTTGTTCTGGTTTTCCCATTTGTGCTGCTCGTCGAGCAGCTCTTCGGGATCGAAATTGGAATTGTTGTCGCCGCTGATGCCCTGCATGCGCTCGATGACGTCGGCCGGCGGGTTGCCGTCGTAGATCTGGTAGAGGCGCTGCTGGCGATAGGCGTCACGCACGAACACGTACGGATCGTAGGCCGAGGCCAGGAAGCTCTCCGCGTCGATGGCGCGCGCGCGCAGCGTCACGAGGTAAAGAACCTGGGGAACGTAGTACTCGCCGTGGTGGAAATCGTGATTTCGCGAGAGATAGCTGAGCGGATCGAAGAAGTAGCTGTCGACCGGCAGGCGCCAGACGTCGCGAACGGTGGTGGGGCCGACGAAGGGCAGCACCAGGTAATCACCCTCGGGCACGCCCCAGCGGGCCAGGGTGATGCCGAAATCGTTCTCGTGCAGCGGCATGCCGAGCAGGCTGGCCGGGTCCTTGAAGCCCAGGAAGCCGATCGTGAGGTTCACGATGAAGCGGCCGGTGGTGACCACGGCATCCTTGGGGCGGGCCTGGAGCAGGTCGTTGGCCACCGTGATCGGCAGGCGGATGTTGGTGTAGAAGTCGCTGACCGCCGTGCGGACCGCCGGGGTGGTGACCTTGCGGTAACCCACGGCCACGGGGCGGATCGCCGCCTTGTCGAGCTTGTCGTTGAAGGCGTAGACCTTGCGGTTGAAATGCTCGTTGGGGTCGTCTGTGCGCGGCGGCGCCACCTGGCAGGCGGCCAGCAGGCCAACGGCCAGCAGGCCTAGCGCGGGGCGGACGATCCGGGAGAGGAATCTACGAGGCATGGGGATAGCTTCGGGTGGGCAGTACTTTAGTGTACCGCTTGGTTTTATTATTTGCACCCTGTCAAGGGTACCCGCGTGGGAACCGGGCATCATACCCCCGCCCCGATTGCCAGCCAACCGGGCGGGCCGGTAAACTGCGCTGTCAGAAGTTTCTTTATCGTCAAGGATTTGAAATGGCCCGTATTACCGTCGAAGACTGCCTCGAGGTAGTCGACAACCGCTTTGAGCTCGTGCTCATGGCGACCAAGCGCGCCCGCCAGCTCTCGAAGGGCGCCGAGCCCACGCTCGATCCCAACAACGACAAGCCGACCGTGCTCGCCCTGCGCGAGATCGCCGATCGCCGCGTCAACGACGAGATGATCGACGAGATCGACCGCGCCGCCCGCGAGCGCGCCGAGCGCGAAGCCCTCGAGTGGGCCGCCACCGAAGTGGACGACGACCTCTCGAAGGGCGGAGATGACTGATGACGCCGGGTCGCTGTCGACCCTGCCATCGCTCGTTCCCTGCGCACGCTGAGGCGCGGCTGGCGAGGCCGCGCGCGGGAGGCATCCACGCCTGAGGGCGCGAGGGTCTCCCATGAACGTCATCCCCGACAAAAAACTGACCGACGTCTCCGACGATACCCCGGTGCCGCCGTACGTGCAGGCGCTCGAGGAGCGCGTGGGCGTGTATCTGCCCCACGAGCAGGTGCTGCGCATCCGGCGCGCCTTCCTGGTCGGCGCCGCGGCCCACGAAGGACAGACCCGCAAGTCGGGTGAGCCCTACATCACCCATCCGGTCGCGGTCGCCCAGGTGTTGGCCGAACTCGGCCTCGACGCCGAAACCATCATCGCCGCCATCCTCCACGACACGCTGGAGGACACCAAGCTCAGCCGCGAGGAACTTGCCGGCGAATTCGGCGAGACCGTGGCGGAACTGGTCGATGGCGTCACCAAGCTCGACAAGATGCGCTTCTCCAGCCGCGCCGAGGCCGACGCGGAAAGCTTCCGCAAGATGCTGCTGGCGATGGCGCGCGACCTGCGCGTGATCCTCATCAAGCTGTCCGACCGCCTGCACAACATGCGCACGCTGGGGGCGAAGGAGTCCGAGTCGCGCCGCCGCATCGCGCGCGAAACGCTCGAGATCTACGCGCCCATCGCGCAACGCCTGGGCATGAACAAGTTCAAGGCCGAGTTGCAGGACCTCGGCTTCAAGGCCCTGTATCCCGATCGCCACCGCATCATCGCCGAGCGCATCCGCGCCGCGCTGGGCAACCGCCGCGAGGCGATGGGCAAGATCGAGATGGCGCTCGAGGGACGCCTCGCCGCCGAGAAGATCCCCGGCCGCGCGGTCAGCCGCATCAAGTCGCCGTGGAGCATCTATTCGAAGATGCGCAACGAGCACAAGTCGTTCGCGCAGCTCATGGACGTCTACGGCTTCCGCGTCATCACCGACACGGCGATGCACTGCTACCAGGCCTTGGGCGCCGTGCACGGCCTCTACAAACCGGTGGATGCCCGCTTCAAGGATTTCATCGCCATCCCCAAGGGCAACGGTTACCAGTCGTTGCACACCGTGCTGCTCGGTCCGTTCGGCGCCCCCATCGAGATCCAGATCCGCACGTCGGAAATGGAGTCGGTCGCCGAGCGCGGCGTGGCCGCGCACTGGGCCTACAAGACCGACTCCGGCCCGGCCAACAGCGCGCAGCTGCGCGCCCGCGAGTGGCTCTCCGCGCTGGCCGACAGCCAGGCGCACACGCCCTCGGCGTCGGAATTCCTCGAGAACGTCAAGATCGATCTCTTCCCCGACGAGGTCTATCTGTTCACGCCGCGCGGCGACATCTTCTCGCTGCCGCGCAACGCCACCGCTCTGGATTTCGCCTACGCGGTGCACACCGACGTGGGCGATCACGCCGTGGCGGCGCGCGTCGACAAGAAGCTGGTGCCGCTGCGCACGCGGCTGGTCTCCGGACAGGTCGTGGAGGTCATCACCGCGCCGTCGGCCGTGCCCAATCCGGCGTGGCTCGAAGCGGTGGTCACCGGCAAGGCGCGTACCGCCATCCGTCAGTACCTCAAGCATCTCCAGCACGAGGACGCCGTGGATTTCGGCCATCGCATGCTCGATCGCGCGCTCGACGCGCGTGGCCTGAGCCTCGATGCCGTGCCGCCGGCCACGCTGGATCGCTTCCTCGACGACGCCAAACTCAAGCGCCTGGAAGAACTGCTCGCCGAGATCGCGCTGGGTAACCGCTTCGCGGACCAGGTGGCGAATCAGCTGGTGGCGATGCTCGGACCGCGGGACGACCATCCATCGACCCTGCCGACCGAGCACGCCGTTGAGAAGATCCGCATCAGCGGGGCAGAGCGTGGCGTGCTGAGCTTCGGCAACTGCTGTCATCCCCTGCCGGGCGACGAGATCGTCGGATTCCTGTCGTCGGGCAAGGGCATCGTCGTGCATCGCGTGGAATGCCCCAACGTGGCCGAGTTCCGCAAGACGCCCGAGCGTATCGTCGCCATCGAGTGGGATCGCGACGTCAGCGGCGACTACCGTGCCGAGCTGCGCATCGAGGTGCTCAACCGTCCCGGCGTACTCGCCACCGTGGCCGCCGCCATCGCCGATGCGGGCTCGAACATCGAGAACGTGGAATACATCGAGCGCGACAGCACGGCCGCCACGCTGCTCTTCGCCATCGAGGTGAAGGGGCGCAAGCACCTGGCCGACGTGATGCGGCGCGTGCGGCGCACCGGCGTGGTGAGCGGCGTGTATCGCCATCCGCTTTAACCCGAAAACCGAGGCGATCCTGTTCGCCGATACGATCGGCTCCCACCCCTTCGGTAGCCGACTTGCCGAACCCGTCCGAAGGTTTTCGATGGCTGCCGGCCGAAGGGTGGGAGCCGATCGTATCGGCGAACGGCGACGCGGTATCGCACGGGCCGGCGATAGGCTCCCATCGACACGTCCGATAGACTCTCCCGATCCCCTCACGAGGAACGCCCCATGACCCGCAGCACCATCGCCACCGACAAGGCCCCGTCGGCCATCGGTCCGTACTCGCAGGCCGTCCGCGCCGGCGGCACCGTGTACTTCTCGGGACAGATCCCGCTCGATCCGGCCACCGGCAACCTCGTCGAAGGCGACATCACCGCGCAAACGCGCCGTGTGTTCGACAACCTCGTGGCCGTGGCCGAAGCCGCGGGCGGAACGCTTTCGGACATCGTCCGCGTGGGCATCTACGTCACCGACCTGGGAAACTTCGCCGCGGTCAACGCCGTGATGGCCGAGTACTTCCAGCAGCCGTATCCGGCGCGATCCACCATCGAAGTGTCCGCCCTGCCCAAGGGCGCGCAGGTCGAGGTCGACGCGATCCTCGTGCTGCCGTAAGGCGATCGCGGTAGCCGTGGCTTCACGCGCGAGCGCTCCTTCCGCCGTCCCCGCAGATCCGGGGCGGTCGCCCTTGACGACGCTCGGCGGCGTCGGGCCGGCGCTCGCCGATACGCTCGCGAAACTCGGCCTGCGCGAAGTGCAGGACCTCTGGTTCCACCTGCCGCTGCGCTACGAGGATCGCACCACCGTCGTCCCCATCGGCGACCTGCGTCCGGGCGACCGCGCGCAGGTGGAAGGCGTCGTCGAATTCGTCGAACGCGGTTTCCGGTTTCGCCCACAGCTGAAAGTGATCATCGGCGACGCATCGGGACGCGCGCTGCTGCTGCGGTTCTTCCATTTCCGCAAGGCGCAGGTCGACCAGCTTCCGAAGGGCACGCGGGTGCTGTGTTTCGGCGAGGTGCGCCAGGGCCCGCAGGGCCTGGAGATGGTGCACCCGCAATACCAGCGCGTCGACGGCGACGAACCGGTGGTGGTCGACGAGCGCCTCACGCCGGTCTATCCCACCACCGAAGGCCTGGGCCCGCGTCGCCTGGCGGGCGTCATCGCTCGCGCCATGGCGCACCTGCCCACCGACGACCGGCTCGAGCTCATTCCCGACGATGTCGGCCGGCCGTCGGGGCTGACCTCGCTGCGCGAGGCGTTGCTCTACGTGCACCGGCCGCCACCGGACGTGGACCTGCGCCGCCTGGAGCAAGGCACGCATCCCGCCCAGCAACGACTCGCTTTCGAAGAACTGCTCACCCAGCACCTCACGCTGCGACGCATGCGTGCCGCGGTGAAGAAGCGCAAGTCGCCCGCGCTCAAGAGCGCGGGGACGCTGCGCGAGCGCCTGCTCGGCTCGCTGCCGTTTTCGTTGACCAAGGCGCAGGCACGCGTGTCCGGCGAAGTGGCCCGCGACCTGTCGCGCGCGCATCCGATGCTGCGTCTCGTGCAGGGTGATGTCGGCAGCGGCAAGACCGTGGTGGCCGCGCTCGCCGCCGTCGCGGCGGTGGAAAGCGGCTACCAGGTCGCGCTGATGGCGCCCACGGAACTGCTCGCCGAACAGCACCTGCGCAATTTCCGCGCGTGGCTCGAGCCGCTCGGCCTCGACGTGGAATGGCTCGCGGGCAAGGTGCAGGGCAGGGCGCGCAAGAGCGCGATCGCACGCGTCGCCGATGGCAGCGCGCACGTCGTGGTCGGTACGCACGCGCTCATGCAGGAAGGCGTGGCGTTCTCGAAGCTCGGCCTGGTCATCGTCGACGAACAGCACCGTTTCGGCGTTCACCAGCGACTCGCGTTGCGCGACAAGGGTGCGGAAGGCGAGCTCATCCCGCACCAGCTCGTGCTCACCGCCACCCCGATCCCGCGCACGCTGGCGATGAGCGCCTATGCCGACCTCGACGTCTCGTCCATCGACGAACTGCCGCCCGGGCGCACGCCGGTACAGACGGTGGCGATTTCCAACGAGCGCCGCTACGACGTGATGGAGCGCATCCATTCGGCCTGCATGGAGGGGCGCCAGGTCTACTGGGTCTGCACGCTGATCGAGGAATCCGAGCAGCTCAACGCGCAGGCGGCCGAAGTGGCGCATGCCGAACTGACCCTCGCGCTGCCCGATCTCTCGGTCGGACTCATCCACGGACGGATGAAGCCCAAGGAAAAACAGGCGGTGATGGATGCCTTCAAGAATCGCGAACTGGCCGTGCTGGTCGCCACCACGGTCATCGAGGTGGGCGTCGACGTGCCGAACGCGAGCCTCATGGTGATCGAGAACAGCGAGCGGCTGGGCCTTGCCCAGTTGCACCAGTTGCGCGGCCGCGTCGGACGTGGGTCGATCGCTTCCACGTGCGTGCTGCTTTACCAGACGCCGCTGTCGCGCCTGGCGAAGGAGCGCCTGCAGGTGATGCGCGAGACCAACGACGGGTTTCGCATCGCGGAGAAAGACCTGGAGTTGCGTGGCCCGGGTGAAGTGCTGGGCACGCGCCAGACGGGCCAGTTGCAGTTCCGCATCGCCGACCTCGCGCGCGACGGCCACCTCATGCCCGAGGTGCAGCGCGTGGCCGAGGCGATGATGCGCGATCATCCCGCGCGTTGCGAGCGATTGATCGCAAGATGGGTGGGTGACGCGGCCCGCTATGTCGACGCCTGAATGATCGCGGACCCTGTCCGCGATGGGAATCGCGTCATGTTCCAAGCCCCAGATGCGCCCGCACCTTCTCCGCGATCGCCACCGTCTCCCGCAACGGCTCCTGCATGTCAGGGGTCACGGCGTCCATGTCGTGCAAGCGCCGGGTCGCTCGCAACTCGGCATGGAACCGCTCGAGCTTGGCCGGTAGGGGTCCGCTCACCAGCGTATGCACCGGACGCCCCGTGGCGCACGCTTCGGAGAGCATGTTCACCGAGTCCGGCGTGACCGCCAACCGGTCCGACCAGCCCAGCACGCCGGGGTAGGGATTGGGTCCATCGGCGGACGAGGTCCAGACGAAGCCCGGCAGGCCGGCGAATGCGGCGTGGATCATCGGCAGCTGCGCCGCCGGCGTGCGTCGCGACGTCACCACCAGCAGCGAACCGCCGTCGCGCGCATGCCGCGATTTCGCCGCGTCGAGAAACGCTGCCGTCGTGGCGGCATCCACCGGTCGTCCATGCATGTCGCCGCCGATCAGGACGCCGAGGCGGGGCGAGGGCAGCTCGGCGAAGGCGGCAAAACCCGCCCGGGCATCGCCGAGCCAGATGCCGTCGATGGGGTTGAGCGAGCCCAGCGAGGTGAGTACGTTGTCGCCGGACAGCTCGTCATGCTTCGGTGCCACCACGAGATCCCAGTGTCGCGGATCGATGCGCGGGTCGAGCAACTGCACGGCGAGCGTGCGGCCGCCCGACCAGCGGCGGAGCTGGCGCGTGGCCCAGGCCGCGACGCGGCCGCAGCCGATGGCCAGCGTGGGCCAGGGAGGGAGGAGGGCGTCGTCGCGTCCTCCAAGGGCCAGCCGCGAGCCGGGCAAGAGGCGCGGCGCCACCCACGACCAGGGTGGGCGCAGTTCGACCACGATCTCGCGAATCGACGGCGTGAGCGCTTCGGCCAGGGCAAGCGCCTGGCGGCGGTTGCCGGCGGCGCCGTCGGTCAACACCCAGCACGAAGGCGTCGCGGATTCGTTCATGGGCCGGTGCCGGAGCGGATTGTTATCGAATTCGGCACAGTTCGTTCCTCAACCGGTGATTGGCTAATCCGTTCGCCCTGCGTAGATTCTACAATCGGTCCAGTAAGCCACTTTACAAGGATACGCATGTCCTCTCCGCTGCCCGACGCCTCGCTCGACCAGATCTTCCTTTCGGCCCGCACCTTCAACGCGTGGCAGGACAGGGAGGTTACCGACGATCAGCTTCGCCGCATCTACGACCTGGCGAAGATGGGTCCCACCTCCGCCAACTCGTCGCCGATGCGCTTGCGCTTCATCAAGTCGAAGGACGCCAAGGAGCGTCTGCGTCCGTTCCTCAGCGAGGGCAACCTCGCCAAGACGATGGCGGCACCGGTCACGGCCATCGTCGCCACCGACTTCGCCTTCTACGAAAAGCTGCCCGAACTGTTTCCGCACGCCGATGCGCGCAGTTGGTTCGTCGGCAACGCCGACCTGATCCAGGCCACGGGTGCCCGCAACGGCAGCCTGCAGGGTGCTTACCTGATCATCGCCGCGCGCGCGTTGGGCCTGGATTGCGGGCCGATGTCCGGTTTCGACCAGGCCGGCGTCGATGCCGAATTCTTCGGCGGCACGTCGATCAAGTCGAATTTCCTCGTGAACATCGGCTACGGCGATGTCGGCACCGGCCTCTTCCCGCGCAACCCTCGCCTGGCTTTCGACGAGGCGGCACAGATCCTCTGATTTTCCCGCGGCGACCGTCCGGTCCCGCTGCAAACGGCAGTACCCACCCTCACCGCTGGAGACACACGATGCGCGCCCTTCGTTACCTCGCCCTTGCCGGCCTGCTGGCCACCGCCGGCACCGCCGCCGCCGCCCCGGTCACCTACAAGCTCGACCCGACCCACACGATGGTGCTGTTCAGCTGGAACCACTTCGGTTTCTCCAACCCCTCGGCCAACCTCAACAACGTCGACGGCACGCTCGTGTACGACGAAAAGGACCCGACCAAGGCGACGGTCGAGGCCACCTTCAAGCTGGCCGATCTCGACACCTTCGTGCCGAAGCTCGACGAGCACCTGAAGTCGAAGGACTTCTTCGACGCCGCCCAGTACCCGACCATCACCTTCAAGAGCACCAAGGTCGCCACCGCGGGCAAGGGCAAGCTGAAGGTCACCGGCGACCTCACCGTGCACGGCACCACCAAGCCGGTCACCCTCGACGTCACCGTGAACAAGGTCGGCCCGCATCCGATGATGAAGGTGCAGACCGCCGGCTTCGACGCCGTCGCCACTCTCAAGCGTTCCGACTTCGGCGTCGGCGCCTACGTGCCGAACGTCTCCGACGAGATCAAGATCCACATCACCACCGAAGCGCACGCCGACAAGTAATCGGTGTCGCCGATCGGCTACCCGAGGGGTGGGAGCGGACCCGGTCCGCGAACCCCCGGGGTAGCCATCGCGAACGAGGCCATGCGGTGATCGGGCCGGCTGCGAAAGCTCGCCCGCTCGCCGCATGGCCTCATTCGTATCAAGGCGGGCCCGAGGGTTCGCGGACGGGGCCCGCTCCCACCTTCCCGGCCTCGAACGGCCGCTGAGCGGCCTTTGCTGACCGCGAGCGTCATGCGCGTTTCCGGTGGGGCACGGCAGGCGATCCTGCTACCATCCATACCCCCGCTACACCGCATCGCCCGGAGCTTTCCCATGTCCCGCCCCAACCCCGCGGCCGCGCCGCTGATCCCGGCGAACGCCGAAAACCGGTACGACGTGACCCGCGCCGACCTGCCGCTGTCCTGCCCGATGCCGGGCATGTACCTGTGGAACTCGCATCCGAAGGTCTACCTGCCGATCGAAGACGACGGCGGCACCTCCAAGTGCTCCTATTGCGGCGCGACCTACGTCCTGAAAGACTGACGGCACGGCGCGGGCACGCTTCCTGCTTCACCTGCGCACCCTTCCCACGGACCGCCCATGGCCACCGTCTTCCCGCACCGGACGATGACCGTCGTGCAACTGGTTCCCTCCCTTCACTCGGGCGGTGCCGAGCGCTCGACCCTCGAAATCGCCCGGGCCCTGGTCCAGGCGGGGCACCGTTCGGTCGTGATTTCGGCGGGGGGCCGCCTCGTGGCACAGCTCGAGGCCGAAGGCAGCCGGCACGTCAGCCTGCCGATCGGCCGCAAGGCGTTTTCCACGCTTTTCATGACCGGCAAGCTGCGCCGCGTGTTGCGCGACATCCAGCCCGACATCGTGCATGCCCGCTCGCGGCTGCCCGGCTGGCTGGGCTGGTGGGCGTTGCGCGGGATGAAACCGCGCCCGCATTTCGTCACCACGGTGCACGGGCTGAATACGCCGGGACGCTACAGCGCCATCCTCCTGCGGGGCGAACGCGTCATCGTGGTCTCGCAGACCCTGCGCGATTACGTGTTGCGCCATTATCCCCGCGATATCGAAGCCTCGCGCATCACCGTGATCCCGCGAGGCATCGACACCGACGCGTTTCCTTACGGTTACCGGCCCGACGACGCCTGGCAGCGGGCCTTCTTCGAACAGTACCCGCAGCTCGCGGGCGCCCCCCTGCTTACCCTGCCCGGGCGTGGCACGCGACTGAAGGGCCACGCCGACGCCATCGAACTCATCGGCGACCTCGCCCAGCGCTCCATCGACGCGCGGCTCATGCTGCTGGGGGCGGATGAGCCGGGCCGCGAAGCCTACGTGGAAGAGCTGCGCCAGCTCATCCGCGCGCGCGGGCTCGAGGACAAGGTGGCGATCTCGCCCGCGCGATCCGACGTACGCGACGTCTACGCCATGTCGGCGCTGGTGTTGCAGCTATCGAATCGCCCCGAGTCGTTCGGCCGCACCGTGGTCGAAGCGCTCGCGCTGTGCCGGCCGGTGATCGGCTACGCCCATGGCGGTGTCGGCGAACTGCTCGCGGAGCTCTATCCCGCCGGCCGCGTGCCGTTGGGCGACCGCGAGAAGCTGGTCGAGCGGGCCGCCGAACTCCTGCGTTTCGCGCCTCCCATCCCGCCGCCGCGCAGCTATCGCCTCGTCGACATGCAGTCGGCCACCCTGGCCCTCTACGCCGACGTGGTCGAAGGCGTGCCGGTCGCGTGAGTACCGGTCTGTCGGCGAGGATCCGCGCCGGTCTCGCCTCGCCCCTGTTGCCGATCTGGCTCGTGCCGGCCCTGCTGCCGCTGGGGCGCAGCGCCGAGCTGGGCGTGTTCCTCAGTCTCGTCGGCACCGTGCTGCTGCTGGTGCGCGAGCCGCGTTCCCTCGCCCATCATCCCGGCGCGAAGCTGTTCCTGTGGCTGTTCGCCGCCTATGCGGGCGCGGCGCTGGTCTCGGCGGTCGATGCCGTGGCGCCGGGCAAGACCTGGGGCACCGTGGCCGCGATCCTGCGCTTCGCACCGTTGGGCATCTATACCTGTTTCGCCATGCGCCGCCCGGGAAAAGTCCGGGCGCTCTACACGGCCACGGCCGCGGTCGTGGCGATCTGGGTGGTGGACGCCTGGGTGCAGGCGCTCACCGGCTACGGTCTTGCCGGGGTCTCCAACGCCGAGCGCCTCTCCGGCATCTTCGGCGCCACCAACCTCAAACTCGGGCCGGCGTTGTCGGCGTGCGCGCCGTTCCTGCTCTGGACGGCGCGAGAGCGTTACGGCCGGCGTGGCCTCGCCCTGGCCTTCCTGCTGGCGCTCGGCCCGGTGCTGCTTTCCGGCTCGCGGGCTTCGTGGGTCTGCTACGGCATCGTGGCCCTCGCTTTCCTGTGGAACGAAGCCGGTTCGTTCCGTCGCTTCGCCGCCGCCTGTGTCGGCATGGGCGTGGCCCTGCTGCTGGTCGGCGCGTTGGCCTGGCAGGTATCGCCGCGCTTTCGCGATCGGGTGGCGCACACGGTGCCCGCGCTCACCGGCACCAGCGCGGGCATCGACAGCGCGCTCACCGGTCGCCTGGACATCTGGACCACCTCGCTTCGCATCTACGCCGCGCATCCCGTGAACGGCGTGGGCGTGCGGGGTTTCCGCGTTGCATACCCTTCCGCCGCCACGCCCGGCGACCACTTCCTCACCATGGAAAAGTGCGGCGAAGGCGAAGGCGCCTGTCATGCGCACCAGGTGCTGCTGGAAGTCGCGACGGAGACCGGCACCCTCGGCCTGCTCGCGTGGCTGGCCGCCGCCGTCTTCGCCGTTCGCCGCTGGTGGATGGCGGGAGCGGTCGCCCGCGCCCGCGCGTTCCCGGCCACGGTGGCGCTGGTGGCGATCCTCTTTCCGTTGAACACGCATATGGCGTTCTATTCGGCGTGGTGGGGACTGTTCGCCGCGTGGTTGCTGTCCGTCTGGTGCGCGGCGCTCTACGTGGACCTTCCCGACGTGGAGCCACGCCATGGCGCGTGAACCCCTGTCGGTGGTGGTCACCACCTTCGACAACGCCGACACCATCGGCGCCTGCCTTCAGTCGGTGGGTTTCGCCGACGAAATCGTGGTGCTCGATTCGGGTTCCACCGACGGCACGACGGATATCGCCCGCGAAAAGGGCGCAAGGGTGCACGTGCAGCCTTTCGCCGGCTACAGCGCGCAGAAGCAGGCGGCGATCGACCTGGCGACGAACGCCTGGGTGTTGCTGCTGGATTCGGACGAGGTGTTGCCCGGCGCGGCGGCGGAAGCCGTGCGGCGTGCGCTGGCGTCTCCCGACGTGGCGGGCTTCGTGCTCCTGCGTCGCGAATGGGTATTCTGGCGCTGGCAGCCGGCGCGCGCGCGGTTGAATCACTACGTGCGCCTTTTCGATCGCCGCCGTGCCCGCATGAGCGGTCACGAGGTGCATGAGAGCGTGATCGTCGATGGGCCCGTGCGCCAGCTCGACGCCGTGATCGACCATTACGGCGAGCGCGACATCGAGGGTCGGGTCGACAAGGCCAATCGCTATTCGTCGTTGCAGGTGCGCGATCGTCACACGCGGCGGCCTTCGTTCCTGCGCACGCGCATGGTGGTGTACCCCACGGTGGCCTTCGTCCGTTACTACCTATGGCGGGGCCACTGGCGTGGCGGATGGGCCGGCTTCGTCGCCGCGCGCGTGCACGCGTTCTATGCCTTCCTCAAGTACGCCAAGCTCTACGAGCGCGAACGGTCAGGCGGCCAGCGCGACGTCGGGTCGGAGTCCGAACGCGGCGACCAGTAGGCCGCATACCTCGAGGCGAAGCGCCTCGCGGCGGCGGAACTCCGCGCGACGCTTGCTCTCGACGTCGGCGCTGTCGCGCACGGGCTCCCGCGGCGACAGCGCGTAGAAACCGTCTTCGGCCGCGACCGCATCGGCCTCGAGCCAGAACGCGTCGTAATCGGCCTTGATCTTGTCCGGCCTCGGATGCGCGGCATTGCCGATGCCGAGCACGCGTTCCGCGCCCATCGCCTCGGCGAGCGAGCGGATCATCGACAGCAGCAGGTTCTTCGGACGCAAGCCGTGGCACCGTCGGGTGAATTCGCGCACGGCATCGCGGCCGGCGTTGTTGGCCGCGCCCTGCAGGCAGCCGACGACGATGGTGCGTCCACCGTCGATGAAGGTGATGGCCGCATAGGAAATCTGCAGGCCGTCGTCGTCGGTGATCGACAGGCTCATCTCGCCTTCGCGGTCGCGCAGGCGCGGCGCTTTCAGGATCACGTGCAGGCCGTGGCCGTCACGCAGGGCCACCCGGCCCAGGTGCACCCGGCGCGAGCGGTAGAGGCCGTCGAACAATTCGCGGGGGAAGCGGGCCAGCGCGAAGGCGTAGTGCGACCGCAAGGCCTCCAGGCGCCGGTCGATCGACCAGCGGCGGCAGATGTATCGGTGCTGGTAGCGCTCGAGGAGGGTGCCGTCGATCCGTGCCAGGCCATGCATGCCGGGCGCTTCCAGTTGCGCCAGCCAGGCGTCGTGCGCGCGGAAACGCACGGCCGAGCGACCGATGTACGCCGCCACGGCACCGATGGCCCGCGTGCGCTTGCTGTGCCAGCGCATGCGGCCACGCAGCGAACGCGCGAAGCGGAAGAGCGACTGCATGGAGAAAGACGTCCATCGGATGGGGATGGCGTCGTTGTACGCTCGTGAAATTTCGCGAGACTTTCGTCGTGGCTGACGAAATTACCTGTCGCGTCAGTAGATTTTCGGTTCGCCGGGAGGGCGCGTCTTGAAGCGCTTGTGCACCCACAGGTATTGCTCGGGCGCCTCGCGCACCATCTGCTCGATCTGCGCGTTGACCACGGCCGTGTCGTGCGCGGCGTCGCGGGAGGGCACGTCGTCCAGCGGCGCGCCCAGCCGCAGGGCATAACCCGTGTCGCCGGGCAGGCGGCGATGAAAGAACGGGATGACCACGGCGTTCGCCATGCGGGCGAGATGATGCGTGGCGGTGATGGTCGCGGCGGGCACGCCGAAGAACGGCACGAACACGTTGTCCTTGCTGCGCATGTCCTGGTCGGGCGCGTACCAGACGGTGCCGCCGGCCTTCATGTACTTCACGGTGCCCCGGATGTCGTCCTTGTCGAACATCGCATCGGCGTAGTCGAGGCGCGCGCGGAGCACGGCGAATTCGAAGACGTCCGAATCCATGCGGCGGTACATGCCCGCGATGCGGATGCGCTGCGATACCAGGCGCGCGCAGAGCTCCAGATGGGAGAAGTGGCCGCCGACCAGCAGGACCCCGCGACCGGCCGCGCGCGCGGCTTCCAGATGTTCCAGCCCTTCGAACGTGACCGGTACGCGGGCGATCGCGCGATCGGAACCCATCCAGCCCAGCGCGAACTCGACCAGCATCATGCCCACGTCGCAAAGGTTGGCCCGCACGAGGGCTTGCTGGGATACCGGGTCGAGTTCGGGGAAACACAGCGCGATGTTGGTGGCGGCGATGTGCCGCCGTTCGCGATTGAGGTGCAGCGCGAGCCGGCCGGCCAGGCGGCCCAGGCCCATCAGCCAGCGGAAGGGCAGGTGGGCGATCAGCCAGATGAAACCCACGCCGATCCACGCCGGCCAATGGCGGGGCGTGAGCAGGCGCAGCGAAAGGGTGGGGCGTGGCATTCCGGGCATTGCCGGCCATTGTAGCGAATGGGGGCGGCTATACTGCCCGATCACGCCACATCCGCCGGGTTCCAAGTGCTGCTGCGACTGCTCTACAACCTCGCCATGTACCTGTTCACCCCGCTGGTGATGCTGCGCCTGATGGCCCGGGGCATGCGCTATGGCGATTACCACGTGCGCTGGCGCGAGCGTTTCGGCCGTTTCCCCCAGCCCCGCCTGAGCGGCTGCCTGTGGGTCCATGCCGTTTCCGTGGGGGAAGTGAACGCGGCCGAGCCGCTCATCAAGGCCTTGATGGAGGCCTACCCGCAGGCGCCGCTCCTGGTCACCACGGTGACGCCGACCGGTTCGGAGCGCGTGAGGCAGCTCTTCGGCGACCGCGTGCACAACGTCTACCTTCCCTACGACCTCCCGTTCGCCGTGCGGCGCTTCCTGCGCAGTACGCGGCCGCGCCTGGCCGTGATCGTCGAGACCGAGATCTGGCCGAACCTCTACTTCGCCTGCCGCCGCCACGGCATTCCGCTGCTGATCGCCAACGCACGCCTGTCCGAGCGATCGTTGCGCGGGTACGCGCGCATGAGTTCGCTGGTGCGCCGCGCGCTCCGCTGCGTGAGCCACATCGCCGCGCAGTCGCGCACGGATGCCGCGCGCTATCGCCTCCTCGGCGCCGAACCCAGCCAGCTCACCGTCTGCGGCAACCTCAAGTTCGACATGCCGGTGCCGCAGGCCGCGCTCGACGACGGCAAGGCCATGCGCGAAACCTGGGGGAACGGACGTCCCGTGTGGATCGCCGCCAGCACCCACGAGGGGGAGGAAATGAGCGTGCTGGAGGCGCACCTCGACGTGATGCGCCGCCTGCCCGATGCCTTGCTGCTCATCGCCCCGCGCCATCCCGAACGCTTCCGCGCGGTGGAAGCCTCGGTGCGGAGCCTGGGCTTCACCGTGGGCACGCGCAGCACCGACCGGGTGCCCGGGCATGCCACGCAATGTTTCGTCATCGATGCCATGGGCGAGCTGCTGCGTTTCTACGCCGCGGCCGACGTCGCCTTCGTCGGCGGCAGCCTGGTGTCCATCGGCGGGCACAACGTGCTCGAGCCCGCGGCGCTCTATAAGCCGGTATTGGTGGGGCCGCACACGTTCAACTTCGAGGAGATCACCCAGGCGCTGCTCGACGCGGGCGGTGGCCAGCGCGTGGCCGACGGCGACCAGCTCGGTGCCGAAGTGCTGTCGATCCTGCGCGACGAGTCGCGTCGCGCGAAAATGGGCCAGGCGGCCCGCCAGGTGTTCGAAAGCGAGCGCGGGTCGGTGGATAAGGTGATGAAGCTGGTGGACGACCTGCTTCAGGAGTGACCGTGACGTTGTCGCGAGGCGAAGCGGTGACTTGCCATAACGAAAAAAGGCGGGCCGAAGCCCGCCTTTTTCGTTCGCGACGATCGCGACGCGTTACTGCAGCAACGCGTTGATCGCTTCCATGTCCTTGATGTCCACGGTGCCCGCGGTCTGCTTCAGCAGCAGCTTGTCGAGGATGAACTGGTGGCGGGCCTGCGAGTAGTCGCTCAGGGCCTGGGTGAGGTTCTGCTGCGCGATGAGCACGTCGACGATGGTGCGCGTGCCCACTTCGAAACCGGCCTGGGTCGCGTCGCGGGCGCTTTCCGCCGATTCCACCGCGGCCTTGGTCGCTTCGACCTTGCTGATGCCGGCGACCACGGAGCGATAGTAGTTGAGCGTGTCGCGGACGACCTGGCGGCGGGTGCTTTCGAGCGAATCCTGCGCGGCGTCACGCTGGTAGATCGTCTGGCGCACGCGCGACTGGGTGAAGCCGCCGGAGAAGATCGGCACGTTCAGCGTGAGGCCCACCGTGGTGGTGCCGCGACCGTTGCTGTTCGTACCCAGGCTGCCGCTGCCGCCGAGGCCGCCGTTGTTCTGCGTCCACAGGGTCGACTTGTTGTAGGAGGCCGTGGCGTCCAGCGTCGGCAAGTGGCCGGCGCGTGCGGAGGAGATGGTGTGCTCCGCCGACTCGACGTTGTACTGGCCGGCGATGATCGTCGGGTTGGTCTTCACCGCCTGGGCCACCCACTGGTCGGGGTCGTTCGGCGAAGGCGGATCCATCGGCAGCTGCTCGCGCAGCTTCTTCAGGTTGTTGGACGGCTTGCCGGTGATCTGCGTGAGCTGTTCGCGCGAGTCGGCCAGGGTGTTTTCGGCGGTGATCACCGCGGCGACGGCGGTATCGTGCTGGGCCTTGGCATCCTGCACGTCGGTGATGGCCGACAGGCCCACGTCGAAGCGCTGCTGCGCCTGCTCGAGCTGGCGGGCCAGCGCCTGTTCGTTCGCCTTGGCGAAGGTCAGCGCGTCGTCATTGGTCAACACCTGGAAATAGGCCGTGGCGACGCGAGTGAATAACTGCTGCGCGGTAGCGTCGTAAGAGGCGTTCTGCGACTCGGCCGACGAGCGCGCGGCCTTGAGGTCGGCCCACTTGCTGAGGTCGACCACCGACTGGCTCACCTGCGCGCCCAGCGTGCGGGTGCGGGTGTGGCCGGTATCGGAGGTGAGCAGCACGTTGCCGTTGGCGTCGCGCAGCGGCGTGCCGGTGGCGTCGGTAAGCACCTCGCGCGACGGGCCGGCCGGCTGGGCCTGGCTGAGGCTGATGCTGCCGTTCACCTGCGGAAGCAGGGCCGAGCGCGCCTGGACCACGCCTTCACCGGTGGCCAGACGGTTGGAGTCGGCCTGCGACAGGGTCGGATCGTTGGCCCGGGCCAGTCGGTAGGCCTCGAGCAGGTCTTCCGCGTGGCTCGCGAACGGCATCGCGGCCAGTGCGAGTGCCACGGTGATCAGCTTCAAGCGCATGGGTTCGCCTCGTGAATGATGGAAATGCTTGGGATCTGTCAGAGCACGAAGCGCTTCACCGGCGCGGCATGCGCCAGGTAGGGAAGGTCCGTTTCGAAAAGCGATTCCTCGCGATACCGGCCGTCGCCCTCGTGGGTGAGGAGCACGGCGGTCTGCGCGGGGGAATCGCCGCGTACCACGAACATGCGGCCGCCGGTCTTCAGCCAGCGCACGAACTTCTCCGGGACCGACTGCACCGCGCCGGTCACCACGACGACGTCGAAAACGCCGGCCGGGGTGTAACCGTTGACGGCTTCGGCCGTGGACAGCTCGGCGTTGGCCACGCCGGCGGCGGCCAGGCGCTGGCGCGCGGCCTCGACGAAGTCGGCATGCATGTCGATGCTGGTGACCTTGCCGGCGAGCGCGGCGAGGCAGGCGGTGAGGTAGCCCGAGCCGGTGCCGATCTCGAGCACGGTGTCGGTCTTCTTCAGTTCGAGCGCCTGGAGCACGCGGCCCTCGATCACCGGCTTCATCATCACCTCGTCATGCCCCAGGGGCAGGTTGAGGTCGGCGAAGGCCACGTTGCGGTGGGCGGGCGCGACGAAGTCTTCGCGGCGGACGGTCTTCAGGGTCTCGAGGACGTCGAAGTCGAGGACTTCCCAGGGGCGAACCTGGTTCTCGACCATGTTCTGCCGGGCCTGCTCGAAATTCATCGCCATGGTGTTCTTTCCCGTACGAAAAGCTGCAAAAAGATTCGGAAGGATAAGCGCTGCGCGCCCGTCATCCCAATGTGTAAAGGCTGCGGGGCCGGTGCCTTCCGACGAAGTGCCGGAAGTCACCGGACGCGGTTGACGGAAGTCATGCCCTTCGACTGGCTGCTCCGCCGGCGGCTGAACGGCCGGTGGAGCGACGTCCTCGAGGCCATGGGAACCGCCAGGGAGCGACCCCACCTCATTCTAAGGTAGACGGGCGGCCAAGCCCCGTTTTTTCCGGTAACGCGACATGCGACGCGACATGCTGGAAATAACTGAACCGCCGCGTATAATAAAGTCATAACTTTTGTTTGTGAAGGTGCAGCCATGAACGCCAGCCCCAAACTCAAGCCCCAGGGCCCAGGGCGTCCGAAGGACATGGAGAAGCGTGCGGCCATCCTCGACTCGGCCAAGGCCCTGTTTACGCAGGGCGGATTCGCCGGGACCAGCATGGACGCGGTCGCCGCGTCCGCGGGCGTGTCCAAGCTCACCGTTTACAGCCATTTCGGCGACAAGGACAACCTCTTCCGCGAGGTGATCCGCGCGCACGTGCAGGAACGCCTGCCCGACGACCTGTTCGACTTCAGCCCGGGCGCGGACATCCGTGTCACGCTGAGCAACATCGCCAGCCGCCATGCGGCGATGGAGACCAACACCGAGTCGGTGGGCACCTTCCGCGCCATCCTGTCCGACTGCCATTCCGGCGGCAATCCCCGGTTCGGCCGCCTGGTGTGGGAGGAAGGCCCCGTTCGCATGCACAAGCTGATGCAGCGCCTGCTCGAGGGCGCCGTCGACCGTGGCCAGCTCGATATCCCTGACGTCTCCCGCGCCACCACGCAGTTTCTGGCCCTGCTCAAGGGCGACCTCCTCATCCGCCGCCTGTTCGGCTGCGAGGATTGCGCCGTGCAGTTCGCCGAGGAGGTGCGCGCCAACGCCCAGGCCGCCGTGGACATGTTCATGCGCGCCTACTCGCCGCGCGCGGTGAACGCCTGACGCTCGCATCGACGCCCCGCTTCTGTTTGAATGGACGGCGAAGCGGGGGTGCCCATGCGAATGCGCGGGCTGAGAGAGTCCCTTCGAACCTGATCCGGCTGGTACCGGCGTAGGAAGCTTCGATCGCAAGCCGTGGTGCCTCCGGGTGCCCGCTTCGTGTCGGCGCACGTCCGCTTCTCCCTTTCCCGCGAGAGTCGAGACGCCGATGAATGCCATGCCCTCCGACCTGGCCCGCGCCGCGCGCGAGCTGTCCGAATCCGTTACCGCGCCGATCCCCGGCTCCCGCAAGGTCCATGTGACCGGCAGCCGGCCCGACCTGCGCGTGCCCATGCGCGAGATCGCCCAGGCCGACACGCCCACGTTGTTCGGCGGCGAAGCCAATCCGCCCATCGTGGTCTACGACACGTCGGGGCCGTACACCGACCCCGCCCACGCCGTGGACCTCGCCGCCGGCCTGCCGGCCCTGCGCGCGGCGTGGATCGAGGAGCGCGGCGACGTGGCACGCCTCGACGGGCTGTCGTCGGCCTTCGGCCGCGCCCGTGCCGAGGACGCCCGGCTGGATGCCATCCGTTTCGGCCACGCCCGCCACCCCCTGCGCGCGAAACCGGGCGCCAACGTCACCCAGATGCATTACGCCCGCCGGGGCATCGTCACGCCGGAGATGGAGTTCGTCGCGATCCGAGAAAGCCAGCGCCTGGAGGCGCTGGGCGACGGCGCCCTGCGCTCGCAGCATCCCGGCGAGTCGTTCGGCGCCGCCACGCCGCGGCGGATCACGCCCGAGTTCGTCCGCGACGAGGTGGCCCGTGGACGGGCGATCATCCCGGCCAACATCAACCACCCGGAAGCCGAGCCGATGATCATCGGCCGCAACTTCCTCACCAAGGTCAACGCCAACATCGGCAACAGCGCGGTCAGTTCGGGCATCGCCGAGGAAGTGGAAAAGCTGGTCTGGGCCATCCGCTGGGGCGGCGACACGGTGATGGACCTCTCCACCGGCAAGCATATCCACGAAACCCGAGAATGGATCGTCCGCAATTCGCCGGTGCCGATCGGCACGGTACCGATCTACCAGGCGCTGGAGAAGGTGGGCGGCGTGGCCGAAGAGCTTTCCTGGGAGATCTTCCGCGACACGCTCATCGAGCAGGCCGAGCAGGGCGTGGACTACTTCACGATCCACGCCGGCGTGCTGCTTCGCTTCGTGCCGCTCACCGCGCGGCGCGTGACCGGCATCGTCTCGCGCGGCGGATCGATCATGGCCAAGTGGTGCCTGGCCCATCATCGGGAGAATTTCCTCTACACGCACTTCGAGGACATCTGCGAGATCATGAAGGCCTACGACGTGTCCTTCAGCCTCGGCGACGGTCTGCGCCCCGGCAGCATCGCCGACGCGAACGATGCGGCGCAGTTCGGCGAGCTGGACACGCTGGGCGAGCTTACCCGGGTGGCCTGGAAGCACGACGTGCAGTGCATGATCGAAGGCCCCGGCCACGTGCCCATGCACCTCATCAAGGAAAACATGGAGCGCCAGCTGGAAAAGTGCCACGAGGCGCCGTTCTACACGCTGGGCCCGCTCACCACGGACATCGCCCCCGGCTATGACCACATCACCAGTGCCATCGGCGCGGCGATGATCGGCTGGTTCGGCACGGCGATGCTCTGCTACGTCACGCCGAAGGAACACCTGGGCCTGCCCAACCGCCAGGACGTGCGCGACGGCATCGTCACCTACAAGATCGCCGCGCATGCCGCCGACCTTGCCAAGGGCCATCCCGGCGCGCAGGTGCGCGACAACGCGCTGTCGAAGGCGCGCTTCGAGTTCCGTTGGGACGATCAGTTCAACCTCGGCCTGGACCCCGACAAGGCCCGCGAATTCCACGACGAGACGATGCCCAAAGACGCCCACAAGTCGGCGCATTTCTGCTCGATGTGCGGGCCGAAGTTCTGTTCGATGAAGATCACCCAGGACGTGCGCGACTACGCCGCCGAGCAGGGCATGGCGGAAAAATCGGCCGAGTTCATCGCGCAGGGAGGCGACGTCTACCGGCGAGCCTGACGCCTCAGGTGGCTCGAGGCAGGCGGCCCGTGGCCTTCATCGCCATGACGTCGCCCGCGTCGGCCGCGGCCTGCAGCCAGGGCTGCGTCGCTTGCCACCATGCGGTGACGCTCGCTTCGGTGGCGGCGGCGCCGTAGGGACGCGCTGGCGGCAATCGCACATGTACCGGCATCGGCGGCCAGCGGGTGAACTCGGGAATCAGACTGTCAAGCCAGACGACGCCGGCGAAGGCGAACTCCCCCGCGGTCAGCGGACCTCGCACGGATATCTCCACGTCGTTGAGCCAGCAGACGCCCCTGTCTGCGCGGGCCGCCTGCACCTCGTTGAAGAGATAGGAAACCACCACGCCCACGGGCACGGGGTGCTTGGCCGATAGACTGCGCGTGTGGTTGTCGATGCCCCCGGCGGCGAGAGCCGCCAGTTCTTCAGCGGTGGACGTGCTGAAGGGCAGCCAGCAGGTTCCGCGGTTGCCGTTGCCCATGGTGAAGGTGGGATTGTCCACCGGGCCTTCGGACACCAGTTGGCCGTCGTTGCGCAAGGCATCCCAGCAGAAATGCGAATTGGCGAACGCCCGGTGCAGTAACAGGTCGCGGCCGGCGCCTGCCAGCACCTTCAGCAGGTCGCGGCGCGCCGCCGTGCTCGATATCTGGAACGCCAGCTCGCCCGGCACGATGCCGAAGGCCTGCGTGGCTTCCGTGGCGGTCGCGATGGGAGTGAGCTCGCCCACCTGCCGGTTGACGTGAACGGACAGGCCGTCGATCCGATAGACCTCATCGGGGTGAAGCGTGCGGGACATCTCCAGGTACTTGGGCGGCTTGCCATCGACCGACTCGATGAGCAGCTTCGCCCTCGGCCTGGCGCTGGGGAGGGGCTGCGAGGTACGCAGGCCGAAGGTCTGGCGCAACGAGTCGAACATGGGGGCGGCCGGGGGGACGGGAACACCTAGTGTGTGGCGTCTTCCGACCGGTCGGAAATTCACCGGCGTTATACGTGCCATAACGACGGCGGATACGCGAAGAGGGGAGTGCGAACCATTCGCGCGGGCCTTCACCCGGCTTTTCCAGTGGCGCCCCTACCTTTCACGGTAGTCACGATCCCACGCTCCGAAGGAGACCAGGCCATGGCCAACCCCAAGCCATTCGTAAGCGATATCGAAAACATCCGCCGACGTGCCCGCGAACACATCGACAAGGGCGCCATCACGGCGGGCTACCGTGCCGACCGCGAAACGGTGATCAAGCTGCTCAACGAAGCGCTCGCCACTGAGATCGTCTGCACGCTGCGTTACAAATATCACTACTACATGGCCCCGGGCATCCATTCGCAGAGCGTGAAAGCCGAGTTCCTCGAGCATGCCCAGCAGGAACAGGAGCACGCCGACCGCATCGCCGAGCGCATCACCCAGCTCGACGGCACGCCCAACTTCAATCCGGAAGGCCTCCTGTCGCGCAGTCATGCCGATTACGTCGAAGGCGTCGACCTGGTCGACATGATCAAGGAAGACCTCGTCGCCGAGCGCATCGCCATCGACAGCTATCGCGACATCGTCAATTACATCGGCGAAGACGATCCGACCACGCGCCGCATCATGGAAGACATCCTCGCGCAGGAGGAAGAACACGCCGAGGACATGGCCACGCTGCTGGAGAATCTCGGCAAGAAGGGCGAGCCGGCCGCGCCCGCGAAGCACTGACCGGGTAAGCTGGGGCCATCGTTCGCAACATAAGGAGCACCGTCATGAACGCGACCGCCGCCCCCGCGCCCCGGCGCCGACGCAACCCCTTGAGTATCGTGATCGCCTTGCCGGTGGCGATCCTCGTGCTCCTGGTGCTGATCCTCATGTGGTGGTGGGACACCGAGCCGGAGCCGTTCGACCCGGTCGCGGTGACCACCACGCATATGAAGGAGATCGGCCGCCCGATGTCCACGGGAGCCGTCACCACTTACGCATTGATCCGTTCGGTGGAAACCCTCACCGACAAGCGCGGCGGTTACCTCAGCAACGACCGCCTGCCGCCCGGGGTGTTCATGGACAACATCCCCAATTGGGAATTCGGTTCGCTCACGGCCTCGCGCGATCTCGCCCGCGCCTTGCGCAACGATTTCAGCCGTTCGCAGACGCAGTCCACCGAAGACAAGTCGCTGGGCGAGGCCGATCCGTTGCTCAACAGCCCGAACGACCGCTGGCTGTTTCCCAGTTCCGAGTCGCAGTACGGCAAGGCGGTGGACGACCTGGAGGACTACCTCGGCCGGTTGAGCGACGCGCAGGACGGCAACGCGCATTTCTACGCGCGTGCCGACAACCTGGCCGATTACCTGCAGACGGTCTCGGCTCGCCTGGGCTCGCTCTCGCAGCGGCTGTCGGCCAGCGTGGGCCAGCTCAAGGTCGATGCCGCGCCCAATGCCGACGTGGGCGCCAACGCGGGGCCGGCGAAGGCGGTCTACGTGAAGACGCCCTGGAACAAGATCGACGACAACTTCTACGAGGCGCGCGGCTATACGTGGACCTTGCTCGAACAGCTCAAGGCGATTCGCCACGACTTCGCGCCGATCCTGCGGTCGAAGAACGCCGACGCGAGCCTGCAGCAGGTGATCCGCGAGCTGGAGGAATCGCAGAAGTCGCTCGGCAGCCCGGTGGTGCTCAACGGTTCGCCGTTCGGTTTCTTCGCCAATCATTCGCTGGTGATGGCCAACTACATCTCGCGGGCGAACGCGGCGATCATCGATTTGCGGGGGCTCTTGGGACGGGGCTGATCGCTGTGTTACGACCGAAGGGTGGGAGCGGACCCTGTCCGCGAATCCTCGAAATCGCTATCCCGAAGCAGGCTCTTCAATGCATCGAGCGAGCGGTAAAGCCTCGCCCGACCACCGCACGGCTTCATTGGCCGTGAGTGAAGCCTGAGGGTTCGCGGACAGGGTCCGCTCCCACCCTTCGGTAGCGGCGTTGGCGCATCAAAAAAGCCGCCGGAAACCCGGCGGCTTTTTTGCACGGTCAGGCGCTTACTTCGACGCCTTGTACCGCTCGATACCCGCCGTGATCTCGGCCTTGGCCTCGTCGGCGCCGACCCAGCCGTCGACCTTCACCCATTTGCCCTTCTCCAGATCCTTGTAGTGCTCGAAGAAGTGGCCGATGCGCTCCAGCCAGTGGCCCGACACCTGTCCGATGTCCTTGATGTGCGCGTAACCGGCGAAGATCTTCTCGACCGGCACCACCAGCAGCTTTTCGTCGGAACCGGCTTCGTCGGTCATCTTCAGCATGCCGACGGGATGGCAGCGGATCACCGAGCCCGGCACCAGGGAAAGGGGCAGGATCACCAGCGCGTCGAGCGGATCGCCGTCGCCGCCCAGGGTGCCCGGGACGTAACCGTAGTTGCACGGGTAGCGCATCGGGGTGGAGAGGATGCGGTCGACGAAGATCGCGCCGCTGTCCTTGTCGACCTCGTACTTGACGGGCTCGGCGTCCTTGGGGATCTCGATGATGACGTTGATGTCGTCCGGCACGTTCTTGCCGGCGGGGACGAGGTGCAGGCCCATGGGGGAAGGTTCCTTAGGTTCGTGGAGGTGGTCAGCCCCCAAGGATAGCGGCGGCGCGCGGGTAAGTCAGCCGCCCGATGGCCCGCTCTTAAAGCGTAAACCGCAAGTGACGGCCGGAAAAATCGCCCTGCCGGCTTGCACTTACGGTTCACGACGGGCCACGGCCCCGACTTCCGGGCGCGCAGCGTTCAGTCGCCCGCCCCTTATTTCAGGTGATCCCAAAGCCACACATACGCCAGCGCGCTCATGAACGCCGACTGCTTGTTGTCGGCCGCGGCCCCGTGGCCGCCTTCCATGTTCTCGTAGAAGCTGGCGTCCAGGCCCATCGCCTGCATGCGGGCGGCCATCTTGCGGGCATGCACCGGGCCCACGCGGTCGTCGCGGGTGGAGGTGGTGAACAGCACCGGCGGGTAGGCCGTGCCCTTGTGCAGGTTGTGGTACGGCGAGAAGGTCTGGATGAATTTCCATTCCTCGGGGTTGTCCGGGTTACCGTACTCGGCCATCCACGAAGCGCCGGCCGACATGTGCGGATAGCGCTTCATGTCGAGCAGGGCCACCTGGCTCACCACGGCGCCGTAGAGCTGCGGGTATTGGGTGAGCATGTTGCCCGCGAGCAGGCCGCCGTTGCTGCCGCCCATCATGCCCATGTGCTTCGGGCTGGTGATCTTGCGGTCGATGAGGTCTTGCGACACGGCCGCGAAGTCCTCGTAGGCACGCGGACGGTTGGCCTTCATCGCCGCCTGGTGCCAGCGCGGACCGTACTCGCCGCCGCCGCGGATGTTGGCCACCACGTAGACGCCGCCCTTTTCCAGCCAGGCGCGCCCCGCGCTCGCCGCGTAGGCCGGCTGCAACGAGATCTCGAAACCGCCGTAGCCGTAGACCAGGGTCGGATTGCTGCCGTCGGTCTTCAGCGACTTCGGCGCGATTTCGAAGTAAGGCACCTTCGTGCCGTCTTTCGAGGTGGCGAAGTGCTGGGTGACCGCGTAGTTCGAGGCGTCGAAGAAGGTCGGCGTGTGCTTGAGCGCGTCCCGGCCCTCATGGCCGAGCGTGCCGTAGTAAAGCGTGGTCGGCTGCAGGAAGCCGGTGACGGTGAGGAAGTAGTCGTCGCCGTCGTCGGCATCGATGCCGATGGCCTGCATGGCGCTGAGCGCGGGCGCGCCGCCCAGCGCATCGCTCTTCCACGCGCCCTTGTCGGCCGGTGTCAGCACGCGCACCTCGCTCACCACGTCGTGCATGAGGTTGAGGAACAGGTGGTGGCGCGTCCACGAGTAACCGGCGAGCGAGGTATGCGCGTCGGGCGTGAACAGCGGCAGCAGTTCGCGCTTGCCCGCCATGTAGTCGTCGAACTTCGCGGCCAACAGCGAGCCGGACGCGTACGTGGTGCCGCCCGCCGTCCAGTCGGTGCGCAGTTCGATCAGCAGCCATTCGCGCTCGACGTCGGTGATGGCGTCGTCGGGCACGTCGATCTTCGTCAGCTTGCCGTCCTTGCCGCGCAGGAAGGTCTGGCTGGTGTAGAAGTCCATCGCGCGCTGCACGAAGTCGCGCTCGAAACCGGGCGTGCGGTCGCGGAAGGCCGAAATGGCCATGTCGTCGTGCTTGCCCTCGTACACCGTGGTGGCGCTGGACAGCGGCGTGCCGCGCTTCCACTCCTTGACGATGCGCGGGTAGCTGGAATCGGTCATCGAGCCCGGGCCGAAATCGGTGGCGACGTAGAGGTGGTCGTCGTCGATCCAGGCGACCTGGCTCTTGGCCTCGGGCAGGGTGAAGCCGTCCTTGACGAAGGTCTTGGTGGTGAGGTCGAACTCACGGACCACGTCGGCATCGGCACCGCCGCGCGACAGCGACACGAGGCATCGGCGATACTCGGGTTTCAGGCAGGTGGCGCCGTGCCACACCCAGTTTTCCTTTTCGCTGGCCGAAAGGGCGTCGAGGTCGATCACCGTTTCCCAGGCGGGCTTGTCCTTGCGGTACTCGGCCAGGGTCGTGCGCCGCCAGAGGCCCTTGGGATGGTCCTTATCGCGCCAGAGGTTGTAATAGCGGTCGCCGATCTTGGAGACCATCGGGATCTTCGCGTCCGAGTCGAGCATCTCCAGGATGCGCGCGTCGAGGGTCTTGAAATCGTCGCCCTGGGCGTACTTTTCGACGGTCTTGGCGTTCTCCGCCTTCACCCAGGCAAGGGGCTTGGCGCCGTCGATGTCGTCGAGCCAGAGGTTTTCGTCGTCGCCGGCGGCCTGGGCGGCCGGGGCGGGGGTTTTCGGGAGGTCGTGGGCTTGGGTCATGCCCGACAATGTGAGGGCAATGGCCAGCGCAATCCAGCGGTGATGCATGGGAACCCCTTGAGGCGATCGATTCCCGTGACCTTAGCTCAGGCAGCCTCGAGGACGACCCATGACTTTCGCCCTAGGGTTCGCCGATACGATCGGCTCCCACCCCTTCGGTAGCGAGGTGACTACCGAAGGGGTGGGAGCCGATCGTATCGGCGAATCCAGGTCGCCTCAGAGCAACGGAATCAACAACAACGCCACGATATTGATGATCTTGATCAACGGATTCACCGCCGGGCCGGCCGTGTCCTTGTACGGATCGCCCACCGTGTCGCCCGTGACCGCCGCCTTGTGCGCATCCGAGCCCTTGCCGCCGAAATGGCCGTCTTCGATGTATTTCTTGGCGTTGTCCCAGGCGCCGCCGCCGGTGGTCATCGAAATGGCCACGAACAGGCCGGTGACGATCGTCCCGATCAGCACGCCACCCAGCGCCTGCGCGCCGGCTTCGGGGCCGCCCAGCCACTTGAAGCCGAAGATCACCACCACCGGCACCAGCACCGGCAGCAGCGAGGGCACCAGCATCTCCCGGATGGCGGAGCGGGTAAGCATGTCCACCGCGCGGGAATAGTCCGGTTTGGTGGTGCCCTGCATGATCCCGGCGATCTCGCGGAACTGTCGCCGCACCTCCTCGACGACCGCTCCCGCGGCGCGACCCACCGCCTCCATCGCCATGGCGGCGAACAGGTACGGAATCAGGCCGCCGATCAGCAGGCCGATGATCACGTAGTGGTTGGAGAGGTCGAAGCGCACTTCCGCGCCGCCGAAGTGCAGGCCGAGGTTGTGCGTGTAGTCGGCGAACAGCACCAGCGCGGCCAGGCCGGCCGAGCCGATGGCGTACCCCTTGGTCACGGCCTTGGTCGTGTTGCCCACGGCATCCAGCGGGTCGGTGACGCCACGCACGTCGGCCGGCAGTTCGGCCATCTCGGCGATGCCGCCGGCGTTGTCGGTGATCGGGCCGTAGGCATCCAGCGCCACCACCATGCCGGTCATGCTGAGCATCGCCGTGGCGGCGATGGCGATGCCGTAGAGGCCGGCCAGCGCGAACGCGCCCCAGATCGCCGCGCACACCGCCAGCACCGGCAACGCCGTGGACTTCATCGACACCCCCAGGCCCGCGATGATGTTCGTCGCGTGCCCCGTGGTGGACGACTGCGCCACGTGGCGCACCGGCCTGTATTCCGTGGCGGTGTAGTACTCGGTGATCACCACCATCGCGCCGGTGAGCACCAGGCCGATGATCGCGCAGCCGTAGATGCGTGTCGTGCCGTACGCGGAATCGGCCATCAGCGACTGCGTGATGGGCCAGAAGGCGATGGCCGCGAGCAAGGCGGAGACGAACACGCCGGCGTAGAGCGCGTTCATGATCTTGCCGCCGCGGGTCTTCACGAAGAACGTGCCGATCACCGAGGCCACGATCGACGCCCCACCCAGCACCAGCGGATAGAGGATGCCCGAGGGTCCCGTCTCGGTCGCCAGCACGCCGCCCAGCAACATGGTGGCGATGAGCGTCACCGCATAGGTTTCGAACAGGTCGGCCGCCATGCCGGCGCAGTCGCCCACGTTGTCGCCGACGTTATCCGCGATCACCGCCGGATTGCGGGGATCGTCTTCGGGGATGCCCGCTTCCACCTTGCCCACCAGGTCGGCACCCACGTCGGCGCCCTTGGTGAAGATGCCGCCGCCCAGGCGGGCGAAGATCGAGATCAGCGACGAACCGAAGGCGAGGCCGACCAGCGCGTGCAGCACGTGGCCGCGTTCGTAGCCCATGTGGGTGAGTACGCCGTAATAGCCGGCCACGCCGAGCAGGCCCAGCCCCACCACGAGCATGCCGGTGACCGCGCCCCCGCGAAACGCCACCGCCAGGGCAGAAGAAAGGCCGCTCCTGGCGGCCTCGGCGGTACGCACGTTGGCACGAACCGAGACGTTCATGCCGATGTAGCCGGCGGCTCCCGAGAGGATCGCCCCCAGCGCGAAGCCGATGGCGGTGCCCCAGTCGAGGAAGATGCCGATGAGCAGGAAAAGCACGATGCCGACCACGCCGATGGTGGCGTACTGGCGGTTGAGGTAGGCGCGGGCGCCCTCCTGGATGGCCGCGGCGATTTCCTGCATTCGTTCGTTGCCCGGCGATCTGGCCAGTACCCAACTGACCGAAAATGCGCCGTACAGAATCGCCACGACCGCACATCCCAGCGCGATCCATAAACCGTACTGTTGCAGCATCGAAGCCTCCCCGAATTGTGGGAGCCCGGCAGGGCTCGATCCGAGTATAGGCAGGGAAGGCGGGGAAACCTGTTGTGCGCTGCGCCACACCTCGTCGTCGCTCCTGCGAAGACCGGAACCCAGTATCGCGTGCCCGCGCTTCGGCCGGACGAGAGACGCTGGGCTCCTGCCTCCGCAGGAGCGACGGCGTGTGACGTTACTGCTGAAGCACGATGTCCGCGATGATGCCCGTGGCGACCGCGACCAGGAGGAACTGGCCGTCGTCGTCGTCGCGCACCCAGTGATAGCCGCGCGGCGGCTCACGCAATCCGCGGTAGTCGTGCCAGCGGTCGACCACGATCACGCGCCCGTCGTAGCGATGGCCGCGCTCCCAGTGATGGTGCGCCCAGGGCGGCGGCCCACGATGGTCCACCACGCGAGGCGGCGGGGGCGGCGGACCGCGATGATGATCGTCGTGCCAGTCACGACGATCGTCGTGGCGGTCGTCGCGGTGATCGTCATGCCAGTCGCGATGGTCCTGGATCGGCGACGGCGTGAAGGCGAAGGCCGGGGCGATGACGCCAGCGGCGGCGACGGCGAAAACCAGCTTGCCCAGCATCTTCATACGAGGTGTCTCCGTTTAGCGTGTGGCGATATCGAGAATGACGCCGGTGGCGACCGCCACCAGCAGGAAGTCGCTGTTGTCGCGGACCCAGTAGGATCCACGCGGCGGCGGACGCAGGCGGTAGTAGCCGTAGTCGTTGATCACCACGCGTTGGCCGTAGTAGCGGTGACCCCGTTCCCAGCGGCCGCCGTAGTGCGGGCCGTAGTACGGGCGCGGGCCGTAATAGCGCGGCGGCGCGTGGTGGTAGTAGCGGTCGTGGCCGTAATACGGACGCGGCGGCGGGCGGTGGCCGTGCCAGCCGCGGTCGTGGTGGTCGTAGCCATGGCGCCCCCGGTCGTGCCAGCCGTGGTCGTGGTCCGGTGCGGCGAACGCTGCCGTGGTGGTGGCCAACGCCAGCGTGGCAAGGGCGGTACGCAAGAAGGTTTTCATGGCTCGTCTCCCAAGACGACCGTCATGCCGTGAGGCTGGTCGACGATTCGCATCCTAGGAATGGAATCCTGAACCGAAAGGTTCATGAAAGAGAGTTTTTACGCCTGACGCGAAAACCCGTTCAGCTAATCGAGCCAGGCCGGAATTCCAGACCCGCCTCCGGCGGGCGTTCCGCAAGATACAGCGACGATTTCCGTTCAGCCGAGCGTGCCAGCACGCGCCCTTCACGCATCACCAGCAGCCGGTTCGCGCGCAATCGGATGGCTTCGTGCACGTCGCCGGCCTGCAGGAGAACGAGGTCCGCGCGACGGCCTTCGGCCAGGCCGTGTTCGTCGAGCCCGAGCACGCGGGCGGCGTTGACGGTGACCGCGTCGAAACACCGGGACACGCCTTCCATCGATGTCATCTGCGCCACGTGCAGGCCCATGTGCGCCACCTCGAGCATGTCGCCCGAGCCCATGCCGTACCACGGGTCCATCGCGCAGTCGTGGCCGAAGGCCACGTTGACGCCGGCCGCCAGCAGCTCGGGCACGCGGGTCATGCCGCGACGTTTCGGATACGTATCGTGGCGCCCCTGCAGGGTGATGTTGATCAGCGGATTGGCGATGGCGTGCACCCCGGCTTCCGCGATGAGCGGCAACAGCTTGGATACGTAGTAGTTGTCCATCGAATGCATGGACGTCAGGTGCGAGCCGGTGACGCGCCCCTGCAGGCCGGTGCGTATCGTTTCGGCCGCCAGGATTTCGATGTGCCGCGACAGGGGATCGTCGGATTCGTCGCAGTGCATGTCCACGCGCAGACCGCGCTCGGCGGCCAGCTCGCACAGCCAGCGGATGGATGCCGCGCCGTCGGCCATCGTGCGTTCGAAATGCGGGATGCCGCCGATCACGTCGACGCCGCGGTCGAGCGCGCGCACGAGGTTCGCTTTCGCGTTCGGCGAACGAAGCAGGCCGTCTTGCGGAAAGGCCACCAGCTCCAGGTGCAGGTAGGGCGCCATGCGCCGTTTCACCTCGAGCAGGGCGTCCACGGCGAGCAGCCGGTCGTCGCACACGTCGACATGGCTGCGGATGGCGAGCAGGCCCTGGGCCACGGCCATGTCGCCATAGGCCATGGCGCGGTTCACCAGGGCGTCCACCGTGAGGTCGGGCTTGAGTTCGCCCCACAGCGCGATGCCTTCGAGCAGGGTGCCCGAGGCGTTCAATCTGGGCAGGCCGAGCGAAAGGGTGGCATCCATGTGGAAGTGCGCGTCGACGAACGGCGGCGAGACCAGCCGGCCCCCGGCATCGATCTCTTCCGTGCCCTCGGCGTCGAGGCCGGGGCGAATGGCGGCGAAACGGCCGTCGCGGATGCCGATGTCGACGTCGCGGCGGCCGTCCGGGAGGGTGGCGTGTCGAATGATGAGATCCATGCCGGCGATCATAGCCCGTCGTACCGGCGCAGGCCGGCGCGACGGTGTCTTCACGCGCCCGGCAAACCCTTGCGGCACCATATCCACACCCATGGACATCTCCGAAAAGCTCGCCATCCTCGCCGACGCCGCCAAGTACGACGCCTCGTGCTCGTCCAGCGGCGGCAAGGGCCGGAACTCGCTCGGTACGGGCGGCATCGGCTCCACCGAAGGCATGGGCATCTGCCACGCCTACGCGCCGGACGGGCGCTGCATTTCGCTGCTGAAGATCCTGCTTACCAACTTCTGCGTCTACGACTGCGCCTATTGCGTGAACCGCCGTTCGAGCAACGTGCGCCGTGCCCGCTTCACGCCCGAGGAAGTGGTGGAGCTGACGCTGGAGTTCTACCGGCGCAACTACATCGAAGGCCTGTTCCTGTCGTCGGGCATCATCCGTTCCCCCGACTACACGATGGAACAGCTGGTTCGCGTGGCGCGTTCGCTCCGCACGGAGCATCGCTTCGGCGGCTACATCCACCTGAAGACCATTCCCGACGCGTCGCCGGAGTTGATCGACGCCGCAGGGCGCTGGGCCGACCGCCTCAGCATCAACGTGGAGATGCCGACGGAAACCGGCCTCAAATCGCTGGCGCCCGAAAAACATGCCGGCGACATCCGCAGCGCGATGGGCCGGTTGCGCCTGGCCATCGACGAGGCGAAAGCCGAAAAGAAGGCACCGCGCTTCGCGCCGGCGGGACAGAGCACGCAGATGATCGTCGGTGCCGATGCCGCCAACGACCGCGACGTGCTGGTGACGAGCAGCAATCTCTATACGAACTATCGGCTTCGCCGCGTCTACTATTCGGCCTTCAGCCCGATCCCCGACGCGTCGAAGATCCTGCCGCTGAAGCCGCCGCCGCTGGTGCGCGAGCATCGTCTCTACCAGGCCGACTGGCTGATGCGTTTCTACGGCTTCCGCGCCGACGAGATCGCCCCGCCGGGCGACAGCGGCATGCTGCCGCTGGACATCGATCCGAAGCTGGGCTGGGCGCTTCGTCATCGCGAGCGTTTTCCCGTGGACGTGAACAAGGCACCGCGCGAGATGCTCCTGCGCGTGCCGGGCCTGGGCGTGAAGACGGTGGACAAGATGATCGCCATGCGCGCGCACAAACGCATCCGTTACGACGACCTCGTGCGCCTGCGCGTGCCCGTGCGCAAGGTGGCGCCCTTCGTGGAAACGATCGACCACCGCCCACGTGGCGACCACGAAAGCATCGTGCTGCGTCGCGACCTGCGTGAACCGGCGCAACCCGACCTGTTCGGCTGATGTACCGCGTCACCCTCGACGATCCGTCCAGCCTCGGCGAATGGCGAAGCAAGGCGCGGGCCTTGCTGCTCGCCGGCATCGAGCCCGCGCAGGTGGAATGGCAAGCGGAAAGCGGCGGATTGTTCGGCGCCGCCGATGCCTTGCCGCCGCCGCGCGACGACGTACGGCCCCCTGGCGTGCCGCGCGACTTCGTCACGCTCGCGAACGGCGTGCTGGCGCATTCGGATCCGCGCCGTCATGCCGTGCTCTATCGCATGCTCTGGCGCCTCGCCCACGGCGAGAAGCACCTGCTGTCGGTCGCCACGGACGACGACGTGGCCTGGACACGCGCCTGCGTGAAACAGGTCGGTCGCGACATGCACAAGATGAAGGCCTTCGTCCGCTTCCGCGAGGTGAAGCTGGACGGTGAGAGCGTGTACGTGGCGTGGTTCGAACCGGCGCACGACATCGTCACGCGCGTGGCGCCGTTCTTCGTGCGGCGCTTCACGGGCATGCGCTGGTCGTTGCTCACGCCGTCACGCACCGCCCACTGGGACGGCGCCACCCTGTCGTTCGGGCCGGGCGCGAGCCGCGCGGATGCACCGTCGGACGATGCGCTGGAAGACCTGTGGCGAACCTATTACGCCAGCATCTTCAATCCGGCCCGGTTGAAGGTGGACGCGATGCGTCGCGAAATGCCGGTGCGTTACTGGAAGAACCTGCCGGAAGCGCGGCTCATCCCCGAACTGGTGCGCGATGCGCTGCCGAGGATGCAGGCCATGGTCGAGAAGCAACCCACGGTGCCGAGGAAGAAGATCACGCCCTTGCAAAAGGCCGCGGACGATGCGCCCGAGGGCAGCCTCACGGCCTTGCGCAAACAGGCGAAGGATTGTCGCGCATGCGACCTGTGGAAGCCCGCCACGCAGACGGTATTCGGTGAGGGACCGGCGCATGCGCGCATCGTGGTGATCGGCGAACAGCCGGGCGACCAGGAAGACCTCGCCGGAAAGCCCTTCGTCGGACCGGCGGGCAAGCTGTTCGACCGCGCATTGGGCGACGCCGGCGTCGAGCGCGACCAGCTCTACGTCACCAACGCGGTGAAGCATTTCCGGTTCGAACCGCGCGGCAAGGTGCGCCTGCACAAACGTGCCAGCGCCGAACAGCAGGCGGCATGCAGGCCGTGGCTGGCGGCGGAGATCGACCGGATCCAGCCGGAACGGATCGTCTGTCTCGGCGCGATGGCGGCGCAGGCGGTGTTCGGGTCGTCGTTCCGGCTGATGGCGCAGCGCGGCGAATGGCTGGACTTGCCCGACGGGCGCAAGGCGATGGCGACGGTGCATCCGTCGTACCTGTTGCGGGTGCCGGATCCCGGGGAGCGGGAGAAGGCCTATGCGGAGTTCGTGCGGGACCTGGCGCTCATGCGGGATGACTGAGGCGTCGTGATTCGCCGATGCGATCGGCTCCCACCCCTTCGGTAGCGACGGTTCGAAAACCCGGCCTACCGAAGGGGTGGGAGCCGATCGCATCGGCGAACCCGGGTAGCGGCTCACCCCACCTTGAACTTCTTCAACTTCTTCGGCACCGAAGCGTTCTTCAGCGTCACGTACACCGGCAGCCCGTCCTCGCCGTAAGGCGGCGGCACCTCGCCCTGGATCAACGGCGCGAGGTACTTCCGGGCCGCGGACGTAATGCCGAATCCGTCCTTCGACATGAAGCTCTTCGGCATCTTCTTCTCGTGGTTGGCGATCTTGTCCAGCGGCGCGGCCTCGATGGTCCACTTGTACGGCTCGTCGGACTTGCGCACGATCACCGGCATCACGGCGTTGAGGCCTTCGGCCGCGTATTCGACCGCTTTCTTGCCCACCGCGTAAGCCTGGTCGACGTCGGTCTTCGAGGCGACGTGTCGCGCGGAGCGCTGAAGATAGTCGGGCAGGGCCCAGTGGCATTTGTAGCCGAGCTTCTCGCGCACCAGCGCCACCAGCACGGGCGCCACGCCGCCGAGCTGCGCGTGGCCGAACGCGTCGTGCGCGCCGGATTCGGCGAGGAAGCGGCCGTCGGCATCCTTCACGCCTTCGGAAGCCACCACGGTGCAGTAGCCCACCTTCTCGACGGTGGCCTGCACGCGGGCGAGGAAGGTTTCGGCATCGAACACGTTTTCGGGAAAGAGGATCACGTGCGGCGGATCGCCCGCCTTGTTGCCGGCGAGGCCGGCGGCCGCGGCGATCCAGCCGGCATGGCGGCCCATCACCTCGATGACGAACACCTTGGTCGAGGTATCGGCCATCGACGCCACGTCGAGGCTGGCCTCGCGCACGGATATCGCGGTGTACTTCGCCACCGAGCCGAAGCCGGGGCAGGTGTCGGTGACCACCAGGTCGTTGTCGATGGTCTTCGGCACGCCGATGCAGTTCACCTCGTAGCCCAACGCGTGGCCGATCTTCGAGACCTTGTTGGCCGTGTCGGCCGAATCGTTGCCGCCGTTGTAGAGGAAGGTGCGGATGTCGTGCGCGCGGAACACCTCGATGAGGCGCTCGTATTCGGCACGATTCTCTTCCAGCGACTTCAGCTTGTAGCGGCAGGAGCCGAACGCGCCGCCCGGCGTATGCCTCAGCGCCGCGATGGAGGCCTTGGCTTCCTTGGTGGTGTCGATCAGTTCCTCGCGCAGCGCGCCGAGGATGCCGTTGCGGGCGGCGTAAACCACCATGCCCTTATCCCGCGCCGTTTCGATCACGCCGGCGGCGGTGGCGTTGATGACGGCGGACACGCCGCCCGACTGGGCGTAGAGGATCTTGCCGGCGGCCATGCTGCGCTTCCTTCTTCGTGGGAGTGGCCCCAGCGTAGCGCGTGCCGCGTCGGCGCGGGCTCAACGGCTGCGGCGCCTTGCCACGCCCATGTAACGGGCGTTTGACGACGCGCCCCCCTGCCAGTACCTTGAGACCCATTTTCTTGTGTCCGGCGGCGATTCCTAGGACTCCCGCCCGACGAAAACGGAGCATCCATGCGACTCGTGCTATTCGGCGCCCCCGGTTCGGGCAAGGGCACCCAGGCGGCCGTCCTCAAGGCGGACCTGGGCATTCCGCACATCTCCACCGGCGATCTCCTGCGCGCCGAGATCAAGGCGGAATCCGAACTGGGCAAGAAGGCCAAGGCGATCATGGACGCCGGCCAGCTGCTGTCCGACGACATCATGCTGGGCATCATCGAAGATCGCCTGAGCCAGCCCGACGCCAAGCCGGGTTTCATCCTCGACGGCTATCCGCGCAACCTCGCCCAGGCCGCGGCGCTCGACGAGGTGCTGGCGCGCATCGGCCAGCCGCTCGACGTCGTGATCAAGCTCGAGGTGCCCAACGAGGCCATCGTCGATCGCTGCGTGGTGCGTTTCGAGAAGGAGCACCGCCCGGACGACAACCCCGAGACGGTCAAGAAGCGCCTGGCCATCTACGCCGACCAGACGGCTCCCGTGGCCGAGTTCTACGCCAAGCGCGGCAAGCTCAAGGTGGTGGACGGCGTGGGCGAACTCGCCGACGTCACCGCCCGCATCAAGGCCGCGCTCAACGACGCGGTCGCCGCCAGCGCCTGATCCCACCGGCCCGCCGTCCCTGGCGGGCCTTTCGCCGTTCCGGCGTCTCGAGCCCCAGCCATGCGCGTCCATATCCTCGGTATCTCCGGCACCTTCATGGGCGGCGTGGCCGCGCTCGCGCGCGAGTTGGGCCTCACGGTGGAGGGCTCCGACGCCAACGTCTACCCGCCCATGAGTACCCAGCTCGAGCGCCTGGGCATCCAGCTGATGCAGGGTTACGAGGCGAAGCACCTGCAACCGGCGCCCGACCTGGTCGTGGTGGGCAATGCCATGTCGCGCGGTAATCCGGCGGTGGAATACATGCTCGACGAGGGCATGCGCTACGTCTCCGGTCCGCAATGGCTGGGCGAGACCCTGCTCGGCGGCCGCGAGGTGCTGGCCGTGGCCGGCACCCACGGCAAGACCACCACCACGAGCCTGCTGGCCCACCTGCTCGAAAGGGCGGGGCAGTCGCCCGGCTTCCTCATCGGCGGCGTGCCCGGCAATTTCGACGTGTCCGCGCGGCGTGGCGAAGGCAGGCCCTTCGTCATCGAGGCCGACGAATACGACTCGGCCTTCTTCGACAAGCGCTCGAAGTTCGTCCATTACCGGCCGCGCATCGCCATCCTCAACAACCTCGAATACGACCACGCCGACATCTTTCCCGACGTGGCCGCGATCCAGCGCCAGTTCCACCACCTCGTGCGCACGGTGCCCGGTAACGGCCGGCTCATCGTCAACGCGGAAGATCCTTATCTGGCCGAGGTGCTGGCGATGGGCGCGTGGACGCCGGTGGAGACCTTCGGCATCGACGCGGGCGACTGGCGCGCCGAACTCGTCGCGGCCGACGGTTCGCATTTCCGCGTGTCGAAGGGCGGCACCGTGCTCGGCGAGATCCGCTGGAACGCCCTGGGCCGGCACAACGTGATGAATGCGCTCGCCGCGCTGGCGGCGGCGAACGCCGCCGGGGCCGATCCGGTGGCCCTGTTGCCGGCCTTTGCGGATTTCGCCAGCGCGCGGCGCCGCATGGAAGTGATCGGCAGCGCGCGGGGCGTCACGGTCTACGACGATTTCGCCCATCATCCGACGGCCATCGCCACCACCCTGGCGGGGCTTCGCGCGAAGGTGGGTGCGTCGCGCATCCTCGTGGCGCTGGAGCCCCGCTCCAATTCGATGCGCCTGGGCGCGCACGCCGATGCGCTGGCGCCCTCGCTGGCCGATGCCGATCGCGTGGTGTTCCTGCAACGTCCGGAGCTGCCGTGGGATGCGGCCAAGGTCATCGGCGCACTTCACGGGCACGGCGTCGCCGTGCCGTCGGTGGACGCGCTGGTCGCCACGCTCGCGGACGAGGCCCGCGACGGCGACCATGTGGTGTTCATGTCCAACGGCGGTTTCGAAAACGCGCCGCGGCGCTTCTTTGCCGCGCTCGACGCGGGTTAGACTGACGGGCATGGCCGCGACCACGCCCGCGCACGACCTGCCGCTCTTTCCGCTCTCGAACGTCCTCTTCCCGGACGGTCATCTCCAGTTGCGCATCTTCGAGCCGCGTTATCTCGACCTGGTGCGCGAATGCGCGCGCACGGGGCGGCCTTTCGGCGTGTGCATGATCCTCGAGGGGCGCGAGGCCGGACAGCCGGCCATCCCGGCCGCCGTGGGCACGCTGGCCACCATCACCGATTTCCACACCCGCGAAGACGGCCTGCTTGGCATCGTGGCCCAGGGCGGGCTGCGCTTCCGCGTGCTGCGCACCCGGGTGCGTTCGGATGGCCAGGTGAGAGGCGACATCGCCACCTGGACCACCGAGGAAACCCTCCCCGTGCCCGCCGAATTCGGCCTGCTCGCCACGATCCTCGAGCGGCTGGCCGAGCAGATGATGCCCGCGTGGCGCCATGACGTGGCGGCGCGCGCCGACGATGCGAGCTGGGTGGGCTTCCGCCTCTGCGAGCTCTTGCCGCTCGACCCGGAGGAGTGCCAGCACATGCTCGAACTCGACGATCCGCTGCAGCGCCTGGCCGAGTTGCGCGACATCCTTCCGCGTTTCCAGCGCGGCTGAGGCTCCCATGGCATCGCTCGCGGGAAAGACGCTGTTCATCACCGGAGCCTCGCGCGGCATCGGCCTGGCCATCGCGGTGCGCGCGGCGCGCGACGGCGCCAACGTGGTGATCGCGGCCAAGAGCGGCGTGCCCAATCCGAAACTACCCGGCACGATCCACACCGCCGCCGCGGCGGTCGAAGCCGCCGGTGGCGTCGCGCTGGCGCTCAAGGTGGACATCCGCGACGAAGCCGAAGTCCGCATGGCCGTCGCCACGGCCGCCGAGCGTTTCGGCGGCATCGATATCCTGGTGAACAACGCCAGCGCCATATGGCTGGCCGGCACCGAAGGCACGCCGATGAAGCGTTTCGACCTCATGCACGAGGTGAACACGCGCGGCACCTTCATGGTGACGCAGGCCTGCCTGCCGTGGTTGAAGCGTGCGGACAATCCGCACGTGCTCATGCTCTCGCCGCCGCCGAGCGTCGATCCGCGCTGGTATGCGCCTCACGTGGCCTACACCATCGCCAAGTTCGGCATGAGTCATTGCGTGCTGGGCATGGCGCCGGAGTTCGAGCCGTTCGGCGTCGCGGTGAACGCGCTATGGCCGAAGACGATCATCGCCACGGCAGCTATCGCCATGATCGACGGCGTGGACCCGACGCGTTGCCGGCGTCCCGAGATCGTCGCCGACGCGGCACATGCGATTCTCACGAAGCCTTCACGTGAATTCACCGGACGTTTCTTCATCGATGAAGACGTGCTTCACGATGCCGGCGTGCGCGACTTTTCCGGCTACGCGATGGACCCCTCGCAGGACTTGTTGCCGGATCTGTTTCTCTGACGCCGCCGGTTAGGACGACGGGTTAGCCCGTTTGGCGTATGGCCGCTTTCGGCAAGCCGTTATAACGTCCCATCCAGTCGCCATCGCTGGAACAAAGGCGGTGGAGCGTGGGGCTTGCCGACGGCAGGGGGTGTCGGTGGCGGGTCCGGATCACCCGCGAAGGCCGCGGCAGGCCACAGACACAGATGAGGAACGGGCATGTCTCGCGGGGAAACGTCAGGGCGTTGCGTCGTGTGGGTGGGCAGGCCGAGCGTCGAAGAGCACTTCGGTCTCATCCGGGCCGGCTGGCGAACGGTGGTGGCCGATCCGGCCCGCGATGGCGGCGGCTTGCCCGACTGCGGTCACCGCGCCATCGCCGTACTCGACCTGCGCGCGGCCACCGAACCCGCCGCGCGCATACTCTTCGAACTGAAGGAAAACCATCCCGACCTCGCCTGGATCGGCCTCACGGGCACCCGCGGATCGACGGATGACGATGCCCTGCGGCGACTGTTGCCGCAGGCGTTCCACGTCATCGAGGGCAATGCGCCGCTGGGGGCCTTGCGCCAGGCATTGCGCCGCGTGCCCGGCGACGACGTGGAGATCGACGACGAACCGCCGTCGCTGCTGACCGGCAGCAGCCCGGCGATTCGCACGCTGTCGCAGAACCTGCGCAAGTTCGCGCCCGTGGAACTGCCCCTGCTCATTACCGGCGAAACGGGCACGGGCAAGGAAATGGCCGCCCGCGCGCTGCATCAACTGTCCCCGCGTCGCGACAAGCCGTTCGCGGCGATCAACTGCGGCGCGTTGCCGGCCAACCTCGTGCAGTCGGAATTGTTCGGCCACGAACGGGGCTCGTTCACCGGTGCCGCATCGCGCCGCATCGGTCATTTCGAATCGGCGGACGGCGGCACCGTGTTCCTCGACGAGATCGGCGACCTGCCGCTCGAAGCCCAGACCAACCTCTTGCGCGTGCTGCAGGAAGGCACGATCGAGCGTATCGGCAGCTGCCAGTCGATCAAGGTGGACGTGCGCGTGCTCGCCGCCACGCACGTGGACCTGGAAAAAGCCGTGGCCCAGGGACGCTTTCGCGAAGACCTGTTCTACCGCCTGAACGTGCTTCGCCTGCGCATGCCGCCGCTCAGGGAGCGCACCGGCGACGTGGATCTGCTGGCCCAGCATTTCCTGGATGCCTTCCGCGAAAACTACGGCACCCGCGCGCGTGCGTTCAGCAGCGCGGCGCGGCAGGCGATGAACGCGTTTTCCTGGCCGGGCAACGTACGCGAACTGATGAATCGCGTGCAGCGAGCGGCGGTGGTCGCGGACGATGCGCTCATCACGCCCGACGACCTCGAGCTCAATGCCGAGACACGTGGCGCCGATCGCGACAGCCTGGGCAGCGCGCGCACGTCGGCCGAGCGCGAAGCCATCATGGATTGCCTGCGGGCCAGCGCCTTCAACATCAGCGAATGCGCCCGGCGCCTGCGCGTCTCGAGGGTCACGGTCTACCGCCTCTGCAAGAAACACCAACTGGCCATCGACCAGCTCCGATAACCGCGGGCCCGCCGCCGCGAGAGAAACTCCCGGCCCTCGGGGGACCGGGAGTTCCCATTCGCCCGTCCGGCTTGGCAGGGTCGCCGAAAGGAACGAACACCACTGGCGGGGAGCCTCGCCAAGCAAGGAGCAATCGCCGTGCCACGGCGATGCGGGCACTGATTCCCAAGGGTTTTCGGCCGCGGACGGAGCGCGGGGAGCCGTTCGGCGCTGTAGCGGCGGTTAATCAAGCGTTGCACGGGCGCTACAGGCGCGTTGTCGGCGCCCCTCCGGCCTTATACGATGGGCATCCCGCGCTCGCGCGGGCCCGGATCGATGTCGGACCGCAGACCGTACCGTGCGATTCCATCCGTCCCCAAGCTTGGGTTCCGGCGCTGCGGCCGAGGCCCGGAGTCGTTGCAATGTCGTCGTCGCATCCTGTCGATCCCTCCGACCTCATCGGCCTGGGCAAGCGCTATTGGCTGCCCGTCTATCGTCCCCGCGACGTGGTGCTCGACCACGGCAAGGGCGCTCGCGTGTGGGATACCGAAGGCCGCGACTACGTCGACTTCGGCGCCGGCATCGCCGTGAACGCGCTGGGCCACCAGGACCCCGATCTGGTGGAGGCGCTGGTCGCCCAGGCGCACAAGCTCTGGCACGCCAGCAACGTGTTCTACACCGAGCCCCCGTTGCGTCTGGCCGAGGAACTGGTCGGGCACGCGCCGTTCGCCGAACGCGTGTTCCTCTGCAATTCCGGCACCGAGGCCAACGAGGCCGCGATCAAGCTGGTGCGCAAGTGGGCCGCCGCGCAGGGGCGCGCGCCCGAAAACCGCGTCATCGTCACCTTCAAGGGCTCGTTCCACGGCCGCAGCCTCGCGGCGGTGACGGCCACCGCGCAGCCCAAGTACCAGGAAGGCTACGAGCCGCTTCCGGGCGGATTCCGCTACGTGCCGTTCAACGACGTGGCCGCGCTGGAAGATGCCTTCGCCCAGGGCGGCGTGGCCGCCGTCATGCTCGAGCCGGTGCAGGGCGAGGGCGGGGTGATGCCTGCCGCGCCGGGTTTCCTCAAAGCCGTGCGCGAGCTGTGCGACGAACACGATGCGCTGATGGTGCTCGACGAGATCCAGAGCGGCATGGGCCGCACCGGCACGCTGTTCGCCCATGCGCATGACCACGTCACCCCCGACATCGTCACGGTGGCCAAGGCGCTGGGTGCGGGCTTTCCGATCGGCGCCATGCTGGCGGGGCCCAAGGTGGCCCAGGTGATGCAGTTCGGCGCCCACGGCACCACGTTCGGCGGCAATCCGATGGCCGCCGCCGTGGCGCGCGTGGCGTTGCGCAAGATTTCCTCGCCGGAGATCCTGCTCAACGTGGAGCGCCAGGGCAACGACATCCGCAAGGGCCTGGACAAGTGCAACCACGAGTTCCACCTGTTCTCCGAGGTGCGTGGCCGCGGCCTGATGCTGGGCGCCGTGCTGGCGCCGGCCTACGCCGGACGGGCGGGTGAAATCCTCGATATCGCCGCGGCCCACGGCCTGCTGATGCTCCAGGCCGGCCCGGACGTGCTGCGCTTCGTGCCGCCGCTCAACATCACCGACGAGGAGGTGGCCGAGGGTCTCGACCGCCTGCACGCGACGCTCGCCGAGTTCGTGGCGGGACAGGCCAAGGTGGCCTGACGCACCGATAGCGTTCGAGGTCCGTCGCCCCGGCGCAGGCCGGGGCGTGCGGCACCGGCCGACGTGGGCGATTACGCTCCCAGCGTGGCGAACACCGCGTCCGCCGCGGCAATCGTGTCATCCAGCACCCCATCCGAATGCGCGCTGGACACGAAACCTGCCTCGAACGCTGACGGCGCGAGGTACACGCCGCGCTCCAGCATCCCGTGGAAGAACCGGTTGAACGCCGACACGTCGGCGGCGGTCGCCTGTGCATAGCTCTCCACCGTGTTCGCGGTGAAGAACAACCCGAACATTCCTCCTACGCGATTCACGCTGAAGGGAATGCCGTGCCTCTTCGCCGCCGCGGCGATGCCATCGGTCAGCCGGACCGTGCGCGCGGCCAGGTCGTCGTGGAAACCCGGGGCCTGGATCAGTTCGAGCATGGCCAGGCCCGCGGCCATCGCCACGGGATTGCCCGACAACGTGCCCGCCTGGTAGATCGGTCCCGCGGGCGCCACCTGTTCCATCAGGTCGCGGCGACCGCCGTAAGCGCCCACCGGCATGCCGCCGCCGATGATCTTGCCGAAGCAGGTGAGGTCGGGCGTGATGCCGTAGTGCGCCTGCGCTCCGCCGAGGGCGACGCGAAAACCGGTCATCACCTCGTCGAAGATCAGCAGCGCGCCATGTGCCGTGCACAACTCACGCAGGGCCTGGAGGTAACCGTCCTTCGGCGGGATGCAGTTCATGTTGCCCGCGACCGGCTCGATGATGAGTCCGGCGATGTCCGCGCCGTGTTCGGCGAAGAGCGCCCGGGCAGCGTCGATATCGTTATAGGGCAGGGTGAGCGTGAGGTCGGCGGCGGCCTTGGGCACGCCGGGGGACGTGGGCACGCCGAACGTGAGCGCGCCCGAACCGGCCTTCACCAGGAAGCTGTCGCCGTGGCCGTGGTAGCAGCCCTCGAACTTCACGATCTTCGAGCGGCCGGTGGCGCCACGGGCCAGGCGGATGGCCGACATCGTCGCTTCGGTGCCCGAGTTGACCATGCGCACCATCTCCACCGACGGCACGAGCTCGACGATGGCTTCGGCCATGGTGACCTCGGCGGCGCAGGGTGTGCCGAACGACAATCCGTCGCGCACGGCGCGTTCGACCGCTTCGCGCACGGCGGGATGGTTATGGCCGACGATCATCGGTCCCCATGAGCCCACGTAGTCGATGTAACGCTTGCCTTCGACGTCCCACAGGTAAGCGCCATCGGCACGCGCCGTGAAGAAGGGTTCGCCGCCCACCGACTTGAAGGCGCGCACCGGCGAGTTCACGCCGCCGGGCAGCAGCTGGCGGGCGCGGGCGAAGAGTTCCTGGTTGCTGGTCATCGAAGGATTCCGGGACGAGGGTCGAAAAGGTCGGCGAAGCGGCGCGTGGCCGTCTGGATATCGTCGGCCGCGAAGATCGCGGAGACGACGGCGAGGTAGTCGGCACCCGCGTCGATCACGACCCCGGCATTGTCCGGGGTCAGGCCGCCGATCGCCACGACCGGAAGGCCCAGGGCCTTCACCTGCGTCAACACGTCGTGCGACGCCACGGGGGCGTGCGGTTTGGTGGTCGAGGGATACATCGCGCCGAAGGCCAGGTAATCGGCGCCTTCGGCGGCGAGTTGGCGCGCGCGCTCTACCGATCCGTAGCAGGACACGCCGACGATCGCCTCCGCGCCGAGTTCGGCGCGGGCCTCGGCGATGGAGACGTCCTCCCGGCCCAGGTGGACGCCGCCGCCGGTGGCTTTCGCCAGGGCGACGTCGTCGTTGACGACGAAAACGGCGTCGTGGAGGGCGCACAGGCGCGACAGCTCGTCGGCCTCGGCGCGTCGGCGTTCGGCGTCCGTGGTCTTGTCGCGGTATTGGAGGATGCGTGCGCCACCGGCGAGGGCCGCCTCGACGGCGGCGAAGAGGTCGTCGCGGGGGCCGTCGGTGATGGCGTAGACGCCCTTGCCCTGGAGTCGCGTTCTGAGGAGGGTTGTCATGGCTTTCTCTGTAGGCGTGAAGGCGTGGCGGTGGCGCCGGCGCGTCGGGGGGTGACAGAATGAAGGACTTCCCGTCAGACCACAGTACGCGTGACCATGAGCCAGAACACCGAAACCACCCTTCGCAAATGGATGTGCGTCGTCTGCGGCTTCATCTACGACGAAGCCCTGGGCTTGCCGGACGAAGGCATCGAGCCGGGTACGCGCTGGGAGGATATCCCGGATACCTGGACCTGCCCGGACTGTGGCGTGACCAAGGACGACTTCGAAATGGTCGAGATGGACTGAGTCGCACCGATAGCGTCAGGGGATGGGGCTGACAGCGTTTCGCCCCATTCCGCCCGCCGCAAGGCACAGATGTCTGCTTCCATGGTTCCAGGGCCGCGCAACGCGAGCCTTTTCGTGGAGGAAGCCGACATGCAGCGTTTCATTCCCTTCGACGACCAATGGGACGAACTGGCCGGGCTGGACCCGGCCTCGCTGGTTCCCTATCACGTGGGCGTGCCGTGCGAGCACCGCCTGGCGCCGGAGCCTTACCTGACCGTGCCGACGTCGCCCTCGATGGTCAGCGGATCGCCCACCTTGAGCCCGAGCCTGCCCGCCGTGCCGGCGTTCAGCTCCAGGACGTAGCGCGCGCTACCGTCGCTGGGGTAGATCCCGCAGGGGTCGGCCTTGCAGGGCTGGGCGTTCAGCTGCATCGAGACGAGCTTGCGGTCCTTGTCGAAATAGAGGATGTCGAGCGGGATGAGGGTGTTCTTCATCCAGAAGGCCCGCGGTTCGTCGTCGGTGAAGACGAACAGCATGCTGTGGTCGGCATCCATGGCCTTCCGGTTCATCAGGCCCAGCTCACGCTGTTCGTCGGTCACGGCGAATTCGGTGGAGAATCGCTTCCCGTGCAGCGTCACGGC